>JAFTYS010000088.1 GCA_017461285.1 Bacteroidales bacterium
ACTGTTACTTCCGTGACTTTATGATGTTAACACAAAACTATATGAACAAATCAATTAGAATCAGGCTCATCGTGATGAATCTCATCCAGTGGGCTGTGTGGGGTGCCTACCTCACATCAATGGGGCAGTATCTGGGTTCAGTCGGACTCGGATCCAGAATCAGTATTTTCTATGCAATGCAGGGAATCGTATCCATGTTCATGCCTGCCATCATGGGCATTGTCGCAGATAAATGGATTCCCGCGCAGAAACTCTTGGGTTACTGTCACGGAATTGCAGGCGCCGCTATGACAGGAGCTGCGGCATATTGCATGGGAACTGTAACTCCGGAATTCGGAATCCTGTTCGGACTCTATTCCGTCAGTGTCGCATTCTACATGCCTACAATAGCATTGTCAAACTCTGTCGCTTTCAAGATCCTGACAGACAACGGATACGACACAGTGAAGGATTTCCCTCCTATCAGAGTGTTCGGTACAGTGGGATTCATTGCAAGTATGTGGTTCGTCAATTTCATGACCAACGGCGACGGTGTATCTTTCCAGAAGACATATGACCAGTTCTTTGTGTCAGGAATTCTCGGAATAGTGATGCTTGCATACTGCTTTACACTTCCTGCCTGTCCTTGCAAGCAGGGTAATGGCGAGGAGCAGACACTTGCACAGAGATTCGGCCTTGATGCTTTCAAGCTTTTCAGGAACAGGCAGATGGCCATATTCTTCATCTTCTCTATGCTTCTTGGCATGGCACTGCAGATAACCAACAGCTATGCGACTCCTTTCATAGAGCATTTCGCAAATACAGCGGAGTATGCGGACACATGGGGCGCGAAGAACCCTGTTGCCCTTTACTCCATCTCACAGATAGCAGAAACGCTTGGCATTCTGCTCATACCATTCGCAATGAGATTGTTCGGAATAAAGAAGGTAATGCTCATCGCCATGTTCGCGTGGGTTCTCCGTTTCGGTCTTTTCGGTGCCGGTAACACAGGTTCAGGACTCTGGATGCTCATTCTTTCAATGATTGTCTATGGTGTGGCGTTTGACTTCTTCAACATTTCCGGTGCCCTTTATACCAACATGCGCACAAGCGAGAAGATCCAGAACAGCGCACAGGGACTTTTCATGCTTATGACAAACGGTATCGGTGCGACGGTAGGAACGCTGTCTGCAGGAGCGATCATGAACCATTATGTATATAACCCTATGGCTGCCGGACTTGCCGCAGACTGGAGCACTCCTTGGTACATCTTCGCAGGATATGCCTTTGTAGTCGGAATTTCCTTCATGATCCTCTTCAAGGAACCCGGAGACAACGCCGAGAAGGTTGCGTAAACCTTCTTTATGTAGCTATTAAACAAAATACCCTGCGGTATCCAACCGCAGGGTATTTTGTTTAAAGAAATTTATCGTCAAGTAAATGACGGTTTAGTCAACAAATACGTTCCAGCCGAAGACATCCTCGATCTCGCCGCGCTGGATGCCCTTGATATAGTTGTAGAGCTTGAGGGACTTAGGTCCGCACTGGCCGTCACCGTAGAGATATACGGTCTCCTCGTCCGACTCAAGGAAAGGCTTGTCAACGAGTTTGTGGACAGGGGTGATCACAACTGCTGTACCGCATTCTCCGACCTCATCGAATGTAGGAAGTTCATCTACAGGCACAGGTCTTCTCTCAACCTCCATTCCGAGGTGAGCCGCCACAGTTTCAAGCGACATGTTGGTGATCGATGGGAGAATCGAATCAGACTTCGGAGTGATATATGTGTTGCCCTTGATTGCGAAGAAGTTCGATGAGTTGAACTCGTCGATATGTGTCTTTGTCGCCGGATCGAGATAGAGGACAGCCTTATAGCCCTGCTCGTGAGCCACATTGAGTGAATAGAGAGAACATGCATAGTTGCCACCTACCTTGAAGGAACCTGAGCCGTTAGGTGCCGCTCTGTCATAGTTTCTTGCGATCACTACGTCAACAGCGTCAAGTGCCCCTCCTACATAAGCTCCTACAGGAGAGCAGAGCATCATGAATGTGCTTTCTTTTGATGACTGCACACCTAGCTGAGGGTTTGTTCCGATAAGTGTAGGGCGGAGGTAAAGTGATGCTCCGGATTCCTCGTATGGAGGAAGATAGTCTATGTTCTCGAGGACGCATCTCTTGCACATTTCGACGAACATCTCGACAGAAGGAGCCTCGATTCCGAGGAACTTTGCCGATCTCTGGAGTCTCTTGGCATTCTCTTCAGGTCTGAAGAGACGGATTCTGCCGTCCTTGCCACGGAAGGCCTTGAGACCTTCGAAACACTCGATGGCATAGTGAAGGGCACCGGCGAAGGTGCTGAGTTTGAGGTAGTCGTCGGTCAGACTCTCTACAGGAGTCCAAGCACCGTTCCTGAATGTAGTGCTGAGAATAGTGTTTGTCTTAGTGTAGGAGAATGTCAATGCGCTCCAGTTGATGTCAGTCATGTCTTTATCAGATTAATATTTCAAATAATTGGTTATTTTCGTTGATGTACTCGTATGATATTCCGTGGGCTTTGAGCCTGTTCATGAAAGGTTCGAAGTCCTCCTTGGCGGCCAGCTCGATACCGATGAGTGCTGGACCGAAGTTCTTGTTGGTCTTGCGGATGTACTGGATGTGCACAAGGTCATCTGTAGGGCCGATCACATCGCGGATGAACGAGAGCACGGCACCGGACTTCTGTGGGAAGTTCACTATGAAGTAATGCTTCAGTCCTTCGTAAAGAAGTGATTTTTCGCGGATTTCCTCCATTCGTGTGATGTCGTTGTTGCTTCCGCTTACAACGCATGCAACCCTCTTGCCCTTGATCTTGTCCTTATAGAATTTCAATGCAGCAACAGCAAGCGCACCGGCCGGCTCGACCACGATTGCGCTCTTGTTGTACATGTGTATGATGGTCGTGCAGACAGCTCCTTCCGGAACCACCACGATATCATCAAGCACCTGACGGCATACCTCATAAGTGTGGGTTCCGGCAAGCTGGACGGCAGCTCCATCAACGAATTTGTCTATGTGTTCGAGCTTGACAGGACCTCCGTTCTCTATTGCCGCCTTCATGCAAGGGGCGCCGCCTGGTTCCACACCTATGATCTTTGTGGAAGGAGACATACGGCTGACGTATGCACCGAGTCCGGAAGCGAGTCCTCCACCTCCTATAGGCACGAAGATGTAATCGAGAGGCTCTTTGCTCTGGCTGAGTATCTCACGCCCGATCGTTCCCTGACCTTCCATCACCTTCGGATCGTCGAAAGGAGGGATGAAAGTCTTTCCGCTCTGCTCAGCAAAGGTGATGGCAGCGGAGTTGGCTGCATCGAATGTGTCACCGGTAAGGACAATCTCGATGAATTCGCGTCCGAACATCCTTACCTGCTCTATCTTCTGCTTCGGTGTCGTGACCGGCATGAAGATGGATCCCATGATCTTGAGCTTGCTGCATGAGAATGCCACGCCCTGGGCATGGTTTCCCGCGCTTGCGCAGACGATACCGTTCCTGACAAGTTCCGGATCTATTGTCCTGATCTTGTTGTATGCGCCTCTGATCTTATATGACCTTACCATCTGAAGATCCTCTCTCTTGAGATAGACTTCAGCTTCATAAATGTCTGAAAGGTTGGCGTTCCTCTGGAAAGGTGTAGCATCGAGGATTTCGTCAAGTACCTGTGCGGCCTTTTCAATGGCCTCAACGGTAGGGAAGTACTTTGTTTCGCTCATTGTTTTTATGATTTAAAATCAGATATTGATTTCGTGGTCAAAAATATAACTAAAATTGCGGATTTCCTAATAAATTTTCGTAAATCATCCCGCTAATCCAACATTATCAATGCTATGGAACTGTGGCTGAACTCCAGGCGTACCCGGTCTGCTGACGCTTTGTTCAAAGTCGCTTTCCACCAGTTGTCGAACACTACGTTGTCTAATGGCCATTCCAACCCTTCCGAGTGGATTCTCAGACTGTTGTCGGGACTGAATATGGATACTTTTCTTCCTGTGCCGCAGTCCATTTCGAATGTGTCGGTCACAGCAAACGCGCTTCCGTGATCTGTGATCATCTCCACTTCCACTCCCATTCCTTCGAGATCATACGTCCTGGCATATTCCATCAGAAGAGACATGTTGCCGATGGTATGGTCCTCACGTCCTCCTGTTGCTCCCAATATATATATGTGTCCGATGCCGGTCAGATTCTCCAAGGCCCATCTGAAAGCCTTGGTCTGGTCATTATGCTCCTGCTCATCGACTTTCACGATGATGTCCTTATGACGTTTCATCAATGCAGGAGGCAGGGAATCCATGTCTCCTATCACAAGATCGGGAAGCCTGTCCCGGCCGAATATGGTCTTGCAGTGGCGGAGGAATTTCCTTAGGGCCCCGTCGCAGCAGATGATGAAGTCTGCCGTGCGGATGAGATAGCGCGGGAACTCGCTTTTCGGGAAGGCTCCGTCGCAGATTATGACTACATTCCTATGCATGGTGTCCGGTGATCTGTGATGAAGTGCCTTCGGTCGTGCCGTAGGTCTGAGGTTCCCTGAATCCTATGAGGAAATCCTTCACTGCCATCCTCTTCTTGCCGGCAAGCTGAAGTTCTGTCACGGAAACCGCTCCGTCGGCCGTAGCAATGGCGAGGAAGGTCTTTCCGTCAGAAAGCACTGTACCGGGTGCCGCAGATTCAAGCCCGCATGTGCCGAGCATTGCCTTGTAATCCTCTCCTGTCACTTTTGCTGCCTTGTATATCTTCATCTGGAGCGTCTTGTCGTCCTTGACGAGTTCGGTGAATGCCGCAGGATATGGACTGAGACCCCTGATGAGGTTATATACATGCTTTGTCTTTCCGTTCCAGTCGATGTGGCAGAGCTCGCGGGTGAGCTTAGGGGCAGGACGCAGAATCTCCGATCCCTGGATGAAACTGTTCTGGATACGGAGGTCGATGTTGTTCTCGATGATTGCGTCAACTGTCTGTACAACGAGGTCTGATCCGATCTCCATGAGCTTGTCATGCACCTCGCCTACAGTCTCGTCAGGGCCTATGAGACATTGTTCGCGGAACATGATCTTTCCGGTGTCCATTCCGTCGTCTATCATGAATGTCGTGACTCCGGTGGCCTTGTCGCCGTTGATCACCGCCCAGTTGATCGGAGCGGCTCCACGGTACTGCGGAAGAAGGGCTGCATGAAGATTGAATGTTCCGAGCTTAGGGATTTCCCAAACAACCTTAGGCAGCATGCGGAATGCCACCACAACGAATATGTCTGCCTTCCATGCCTTGAGTGCTTCGAGGAATTCAGGATCCTTGAGCGATACCGGCTGGAGTACCGGAATACCGTGCTCCACGGCATATTTCTTCACTGCACTTTCGTTGATCTTGAGTCCGCGTCCGCTTGCCTTGTCGGCAACTGTAACTACGCCGACCACCTCGTGCCCGCTGCGTATCAGTGCGTCAAGAGGCGCCACCGCAAATTCAGGTGTACCCATATATACTATACGGGTTTTCTTGAACATTCCCATTATCTTAGCCTTTATCTTTCTGAACTGGTTCTTTATGAAGTCCATGTTGAGGACGGACGAATCGTTTATCGCACTCCATGACAGCAGCAGTCCCATCACAAGAAGTACGTAACTCGACATGAAAACGCCGTTGAATGCATCTATGGCACCGTCCTTTGCCAGTTTCTGGCCGGTGATGTCAACGACGTAATATGCTACGAAGAACAGCACCGATATGATGGCCGGTGTACCTAATCCTCCCTTCCTGATCAAAGCGCCGAGAGGGGCACCGATAAAGAAGAATATGAGGCAGGCGAGGGACAGAGCGAATTTCTTGAATATCTCGATGTCAATGAGTCTCAGGGTGTAGGTGTGGTGATAGCGCTCTCTCGAGAAATTCTCCAGTGAATGCTGGAGCTCTTCGGCATTCCTCTGCGCCTTCTTCAGTGCCTCTATTTCATCCTCGACTTCCTTCCATCGGCCGATATCCTCTCTTGCAAACGGGGTGGTGCGCTTAACCTTTGCCGCAGTGTCGAGCTGGCCGTTGTATCTTAGTGTGCGGGACGCCTTCAGGGTCTTGATGTTCTTTGCCTTTCCTTCCTGATTCAGCCTTCCGATGGAATCCTGACTGTACTCGAGCTGTGCAAGATTCATGGACTTGACCTGGTCGTTGAACCTGCTTGAATCCGATTTCTGGAACGAATAGTTCTCCAGCGGAATGATCATTTCCTGACGGTGGAAGTCGATCTTCTGGAGCTGGAGTGTGGTGTCACGGTATTTCTTGTCGTTGGTCTCTTCATAATTCGAACCGTCATACAGCACGAAGGTCAGGTAATTCTTCTGCTTCGACATCTTCATGATGGCCGAGTCGGCAAGGGTGAGACTTGTGTTGCCTTTCTTGTTGTTGTGGTTATAGACCATCACCCCGTGCATCATTCCGGTCTCGTCGTTCCTGTCGTCAACCCTGAGGATGTATCCTTCGATTCCGTTATAGAATGTGCCGGTTGGTATCTTGATCTCCTCCTTGGTCTTGCCGATGTCCTCACGCAGCTGGTAGATGTTGTTGAATGCCACCGGCATGAGATTGTTGGAAACGAAGAATGCACCTATGCTGATCACGGCACATGCCGAGAATAGCGGAACAAGTATCCTCTGGAGCGAAATTCCTGCCGCCTTGATGGCAAGGAGCTCGTTGTTCTCGCCGAGGGTTCCCATCGTCATCATCGACGCAAGCAGCGTCGCCAGCGGGAGGGACAGCGGAAGCATGGTCACGCTACCCCAACCGAGAAACTCCAATACTACCTTGAAGCTCAGACCCTTGCCGACGAGTTCGTCGATGTAGAGCCAGAGGAACTGCATTATGAGAATGAATACGACGACCAGCAGGATCGCGATGAACGGTCCTATGAATGACTTCAATATGAACTGGTCGAGTTTCTTCATTTATCTTGTCGCTGCTTCAATCAACTTGTTCAGTGCGTCCTTCAGTCCCTCAACGGACTTGCCACCTGCTGTCGCAAGACCCGGCTGTCCGCCGCCACCGCCCTGAATGAGCTTGGCAGCCTCGCGTACGTCTGCGCCTGCATTGTGGCCGGCCTTCACGAGGTCCTCCGAATACATGAGCAGGAGCTGCGGCTTGCCTGCAGCCTCAAATGCAGCTGCGATTACCAGATTCTGAGCCTCCTTCTGGAGCATGAATGCGGCGTTCTTGAGCATTGCAGGGTCGATGCTGTAGTCTATAGATACCACATTCACACCGTTTATTTCCTTTGCAAGATTCTTGAGGTTGTTCTTGAGGGTCACGGTCTTTTCCTTGACGATCTCCTCCATCTGCTTCTTGTAGCCCTCGTTCTCTTCCACCATCTTCCTGATTGCGGCTGTGAGGTCAGGTACGTTGTTGAAGAAAGCCTTTGCCACTCTCAATGTGGTCTCCATCGCATCGACCATCATCTCCGCATGGACACCTGTGGCAGCCTCGATACGGCGTACTCCGGCAGCGATAGCCGACTCCGAGACGATCTTGAAGAAACCGATCTGACCGGTAGCTGCGGCATGTGTTCCTCCGCAGAGCTCGCATGAGTCTCCGAACTTCACAACGCGCACCTTGTCGCCGTACTTCTCTCCGAAGAGTGCCATCGCACCCATCTCCTGTGCCTCTTCCATGGTGGCGTTGCGGTTCTCGTCAAGAGGGTTGTTGGCCCTGATGAGAGCGTTGACACGGTTCTCCACGAGGTCTATCTGCTCCTCTGAAAGCTTCTCGAAGTGCGAGAAGTCGAAACGGAAATATTTGTCGCATACGAATGAACCCTTCTGCTCCACATGTGTGCCGAGGATCTCGCGCAGAGCCTGATGGAGAAGGTGGGTGGCTGTATGGTTGTTCTCGATCTGAAGCCTTCTCTCTGCATCCACATGAAGGCTGAAGCTCTCCGTGCAGTCTGAAGGGATGCGCTCTGCCACGTGAATAGTAAGGTTGTTTTCCTTGATGGTGTTGATTATCTGTATCTTCTCACCGCTTTCAGAAAGGATGTAACCTGTGTCACCGACCTGTCCTCCCATCTCGGCATAGAAAGGAGTGCGCTCGAACACGAGCTGATACATTGTCTTGTTCTTTGCCTTCACCGTGCGGTGGCGGGTAAGCTGAACGCCCTCAAGCTCGGTGCAGTCATATCCGAGGAACTCGATGTTGTCGCAATGAGCGAACTCCACCCAGTCTCCCGACTCGATTGCTGTAGCGTTGCGGGCTCTGTCCTTCTGCTTCTGGAGCTCGACCTGGAAGCCTTCGAGGTCGATGGTATAGCCCTTCTCGGAAGCGATGAGCTCCGAAAGGTCGATAGGGAAGCCGAATGTATCATAAAGCACGAATGCATCCTCTCCTGAGATCACTTTTGTCTCTGCCGACTTTGCCATGATGTTGTCCATCAGACGGATACCTCTGTCGAGGGTGCGGAGGAAGGCCATTTCCTCTTCCTTGATCACACGCTCGATGAGAGTCTGCTGCTTCACTATCTCAGGATAGAACTCGCCCATGTCATCGACAAGCTGCTGCACGAGGCGGCAGAGGAACGGCTCGTTGAATCCGAGGAAGGTGTAGCCGTAGCGTACTGCGCGGCGGAGGATTCGGCGGATCACATATCCGGCCTTCACGTTTGAAGGGAGCTGGCCGTCAGCGATGGAGAAGCTGATCGCGCGGATATGGTCTGCGATCACACGCATAGCGATGTCCTCCTGCTCGGTCACTCCGTACTTATGTCCCGAAAGTTCCTCGATCTTTGCGATCATTCCGGTGAACACGTCAGTGTCATAGTTTGACTTCTTGCCCTGGAGAGCCATACAGAGACGCTCGAATCCCATTCCTGTGTCAACGTTCTTGTTCGGGAGAAGCTCGAGCTCTCCGCTCGCCTTGCGGTTGTACTGCATGAACACATTGTTCCAGATCTCTATCACGAGCGGATGGTCCTTGTTCACGAGAGACGCTCCCGGAACGGCGGCTCTTTCCTCTTCGTCACGAAGGTCGATGTGGATCTCCGAACATGGTCCGCAAGGACCTGTATCGCCCATTTCCCAGAAATTGTCCTTTTTGTTTCCAAGAAGGATGCGGTCCTCCGGAAGGTGCTTCTTCCATGCTTCCATCGCCTCGGTGTCGAGAGATGTCCCGTCTGCTTCCGAACCTTCGAATACGGTAGCATAAAGTCTGTCCTTGTCAAGCTTATAGACATCGGTGAGAAGCTCCCATGCGAAATCGATCGCCTCGGTCTTGAAGTAGTCACCGAAGCTCCAGTTGCCGAGCATCTCGAACATGGTGTGGTGGTAGGTGTCGCGTCCGACCTCCTCGAGGTCGTTGTGCTTTCCGCTCACGCGGAGGCATTTCTGGCTGTCCGCAACCCTCTTCCACTTCGCCGGGCTGTTGCCCAGGAACCAGTCCTTGAACTGGTTCATTCCTGCGTTGGTGAACATGAGGGTAGGGTCGTTCTTCACGACCATAGGTGCCGAGGGCACGATCTGATGACCCTTTGAAGCAAAGTAGTCAAGGAATGCTTTTCTGATCTCTTTCGATGTCATATCTTGTAATCTTTTATATTCAAATATTGCGGCCTGACCGCAATCAGGCAAAATATCTCACAAAATTACAACATTTTTCCGTAATAGAGACATATGATGTCAGAAACTGTTTAAATTTTTCTACGAAAACATTATATGTTGAAACTGCTGTGTTCTCATCAATCTGTCATATGTCTTTTCGGCCTGTTTCTCCTGTTTTCATCGTCAGATAGCACCGCTATCCTCCTCATAAAACAGAAATAAACAGTCTCAAAAATACATCATGACATTTTTGATGATAAAAATTCAAACAGTTTCTCATAATTTATGAAAAAAGCCCGGTCACATCATCGATGTGCCGGACTTCCTTTCCCAGAGAGTTTCTTACACTACTTGAAAATATGCTTCGCGTAATTGTAATCCAATATTTCATAGATTTCAGCCATTCCTTCCATGTTTCTGAGGAATCTGTCGTAGTCTTTGCCTGCAGGTTCGCACCACTGGATCTCGCTCAGTGCCGACAGTCTCGGAAGGAGCATGTATTCAAGGTGTGAATCTGTCGGAATGTACTCTGTCCAGAGGTTGGCCTGTATTCCGAGAATATGGCTCTTCTCCTCATCGGTCATTTCGTCAGTGAAAGGCTCGAACGAATATACCAATTCCACAGGGACATAGCCGCCTATTCCGAGAGGCTCGTCAGCTGTGTCTTTCGACTGATAATAGTCGAAATAGAGATGTGTGTATGGCACCATGATGGCGTCATGACCTAAGCGGACAGCTTCAAGACCGCCCTGGACACCTCTCCATGACATGACTGTAGCATTCGGAGCTACTTCGCCTTCAAGAATCTCGTCCCAGCCGATGATCTTCTTGCCTTTGGTAGCAAGGAACTTCTCCATGCGGTCAGTCACATAGCTCTGAAGGTAATGTTCGGCAGTATGTTTCTCATCATCCTTGAGGCCGAGCTCGGCGATCTTGGCCTGGCAGTGAGGGCAGCTCTCCCAGCGTACCTTAGGGCACTCGTCGCCTCCTATGTGCACGTATTCTGACGGGAAGAGTTCTGCAACTTCGGCCAGGACGTCTTCAAGGAAGAGCATTGTGCTTTCCTTGCCGACACAGAGCACGTCGTCAGCTATACCCCAGTCTCCCCACACTTCGTAAGGTCCGCCGGTGCAGCCTAATTCAGGGAAGGTCGCCAGGGCGGCAAGCATATGGCCCGGAAGGTCTATCTCGGGGATTATCTCTATGCCCCTGGCTGCCGCATATGCGATGATCTCCTTTACCTGGTCCTGGGTGAAGAAACATCCTTCACCATATCTGGTATGGTCATATTTCCTGCTGTTGCGGATGTGTCCTATGATGGTCTTGTTGCGTACTGCTCCGATTTCGGTAAGCTGAGGATACTTCTTGATTTCAAGCCTCCATCCCTGATCATCGGTGAGATGCCAGTGAAGGATATTGAGCTTGTGGATCGCCATGATGTCGATGTATCTCTTCACTTCATTCATGTCGAAGAAATGACGTGACACATCCATATGCATGCCCCTGTAACCGAAACGAGGCTTGTCCTGGATCTTCATGTATGGAAGTTCCCAATCCTCATCGGCTGCAGCCTGTGACGTATAGACTTCCTCAGGAAGCATCTGCTTCATGGTCTCGATGGCATAAAGGACTCCGTTGAGGCCCGATGCCTTCACGACCACCTTGTTGCCACATGCTTCGATAGAGTATTCTTCGCATGCAAGATTCCTGTCTGCCTTGAATACGAACTGTGCCTTTGATGAGCCGCTTGCCTTTCCTGAAGCTGCAACAAGCTGGTTCTCAAATCCTTTGATTGCAGTCAATGCCATTTCACCGAGAGCCTCGTCTGCCTTGAATGCGGCTCCTGCAACTTCTGTTTCACCCTCATATACCTTGACAGAAGCAGGATGAGGTATGACGTTTACGGTCGTATCTATCACCTCCCCGCAGCATGACATAAGTACAAGGGACATAGCCAGTAACGATAGTGTCTTTTTCATGATATTGTTGATTTATAGTGCTTTTGCAACAAGTGGAACATTCCATCCTGATACCTCGACATTGAGGCCTTCAGCTGCATGACCTTCCATGCGGCATGTGTATGTGCGTGTCTCTCCCGGCTTGAGGCTCACGAAGTTCTCATCCCAGAATACAGGTGTCACAAGTTCGCCGTCAGCATTCTTGAGAGCCATTCTCACGAAGAATGCCACTACATCCGAGTCATTTGTGAGGGTTACTTTTACTTCATCTCCGGCGGTTTTGACAGAAGCGGCTACACCGGCCTCCTTGAGAGAGTCAAGAGCCGAGTAGTCTGCATGCTGGAGAAGCTTGATCCTGATCCAGTTGTAGTTCGCCCAGTCGTGAACGTCCTCGACAGGGGAGAGGCAGTATGTGTTTGAGGCAACCTCTTTTCCGGACTTGTCCCTGAGGGTGAGGAACATGAATGACACAGTCTCGCATGAAGGCACTTCGAATAGCTTTACAGGAGAGTCTGAAGGCATTTCGACAGCCGAGCTGAATTCGCCGGTGAGCTTTCCGTCGATGTCATATATTTCTGCGCATGCGGTATATCGGCAGTCATCCGCTCCGTCGTTTACGGCATAAACGTGTCTGTCGCCATAGTTATAGACGAGCTGCTGAAGTTCACATCCCTTCTTTACGGACCAGTAGCTCGCAGTCGGTACCAGATACCAGTCGTAAAGCTGCCAATAGACTGAAGGCCATGCCGAATTGAGCATCCACTGGATGAGACCGGTGCTTCTCGGCCTGTTTACGCGGAAGGCCTCGAACATCGCTCTTGTTCCGTCATAGTCAAGATGATGAGCCTTGAGCAGGAAGTCGTCGAGATTGTCTGAAGAACCGTATCTCTTTTCAACAACCTCCTTGAGCACATCCAGAGAGTGCATCGCTTCTCCTGCGGTGGTGCAGTGGTAATCATATTCCTTTCCGAGAGGCCAGAGCTTGTCCGCAGGAATCATCCTGACGATCGACTCCTTCATAGGCATCTGTGCTCCGATTCCGGTCTCGGTATTGAATCCGAATGCTCCGCCGGGAGCTTCCTTGCTGTACCAGTATGCAGGTGCTTCATAATCGTATGGTCCGACCATCTTCATTCCGGTCTTGCCGCTCAGTTCGCTTGTCAGCGCCTTTGCCGCACCTACGTACGGACGGTCATCGATCTCCGGCAGAATGTCAAGGTATCTCTGCTCGAGGGCCGGACGAGGGAGCATGTCGCTGCCTGAGTACCAGGCTATGATCGAAGGATGGTTCCTGAGCCATACAATCTGGTCGCGCCATGATTCTGCGATCATATCCATGTCATCCTCTTCCCTGATGCATCCGAACTGGTCGTTAGGAGTCCTTGAATATACCTCCCACTCCCAGAAACAGCTCCAGCCTACCAAGGCAAGCAGACCCTTCCTGTCGCAGAGGTCATATACATTCTGTGATGTTCCCCAGACTTCTTCGAAACGTACAGTGTTGAGGTTCATGTCCTTGACATAGTCAAGTTCGATCTCGTTCCTCGAGTCGGGGTTGCGGAGGAATATGTCGTCAGTCCATCCCGCTCCCTTGATGAGAACCTTCCTGCCGTTGAGGATAAAGCCCCTGTGACCCTCATCCGTCATGTAGTCCTCTATCTGACGGATACCGAAATCGACATGCTGCGAATCAGACTCCTTGCCGTCCGTGACAAATGCAACCTCCATCTCGCTCATCTCGGGATTTCCGAGGTCGTGGCTCCACCAGAGGCGAGGATTCCTTACATGGAAGATACGTGAGTCCGAAGCATCGACCGTGACGATCTTCTCCTCTCCCGCAGCAAGAACCACAGGGTAGCCGAATGTCTTGCCTTCATACTTATATTCGAGTACTCCTTCCACAGGAATGTCAGACATGTTCTTCAGTGTTGTTTCCACTGTGAGCCATGCTTCCTTGAGGGTCTTTGTGTTCACCTTGGACTTCACGGCGGTATTGGTCACCGACACTGCATCGCTGTAGCGGACCCATACAGGACGGAATATTCCCATGTTCTCATCTGCGGGACGCGGATTCCAGTCCACAAAGCCTATGTTGAAGTCTCCGTCCTCGGCACGGAACACCTCCACTGCAAGAATGTTGTTCTCTGCAATCAGGTCAGTCACGTCATATCTGAAGATCCTGAACGGTCCCTTCATATGGTCGCGCGCAGCCACCTTTGTCCCGTTGAGCCACACTTCGGCACTGTAGCTGATGCCCTCGAAATCCAGCATGATACGCTGGCCATCCTTCAGGGCAGGCATTTCGAATTCATTCACATACCACCATGAGGACTTGAAATCATCGCGGTCGATCACCTTGTCGTAGTTGGTGCCTGTGAATGCATCTGCGTAAAGCCCGTTCATCGTCAGGGTACCTAATACCGTGGATGGGACTGATGCATCATACCAGGATGTCCCGGAACATGGCTTTCCCGAGGACAGGATGTCTCCTGTCTTGCCGATCACTTCGGATGACTGTATCTTCCATCCGTCGGTGATAGTGAAGTCATTGTCTTGCTTTTCAACGCTACCCGAACATCCGATCGCCAGAAATGCGAGTGCAGCTGATATTGTCTTTAGGTTCATAGTTGGTTGATGTTTTATTTGGTTGTATCGATTACTGCAAAGAATTCACCTCGTTTGAGCAGTCTGTAGAGGTCACCGCCCGGATATTCGAACAGCAGATATTGCAATGTGGCCTCCTTGAAAGAATTGACGTGCCAGCTTCCGTAAGCATACACCCTGCCTTCACTGTCGGCCGACATCGCCATGATCATTCTTGCCGCGCGGCCGTCCTGGTCTATGACAGGTCCGTGGTCGGTGATCACGCTGTGGTCTGCTCCTTCGGCAAGAGAGATGCTCCGCAGGTGCAGTTTCCTGTCCACATATGCCTCGCTGGCAGGGTCGATCTCCCTTTCGTCCTCCGAGAAAAGCTTCCTTTCGTCATCAAGATCCTCATACTGGATGAAATACAGACGGTCTCCTCCGACTGCTGTCTGGAAATAGTTGGAGCCTATGGCTGCAACTTCCTCGAAAGCCTCTCCGGATTCTATATCCTTGGAAGGATCGAACAGCCACAGATGTTCGTCACCTCCGCCGAGCGCTCCCATCGTGAACCAGCATTTCTCCCTGCCCGGCAGAGGGGAGAGCCATGTCCATGATCTCTGTGTGTTGCTGAATTCATCGACAGGGGTGCCGTCTATCAGCCTTCCCTCAGGAAGAACGTCGTAGTAAGTCTGTATCTGTCCGGTGGACGGTCTATAGACATAAAGGTTTCCGTTGTCGTTCTCGTAGGCGTAGTTCCTCTTCCACAGCGTGAACCAGACGTTTCCTTCATGGTCAACATAGAACCAGAAAGATGCCGCCTTGCGTCCTTCCACCACTGTACCGAGATCCTCTTTTTCACCGGTCACCATGTCTATGCTGTAGAGGTGGCAGCCGTCGGATTCGTAGAGTTCCGTGAGGAAAGGAACGACGAACACATAGAGCTTCTTCCTTTCCGGATCGACCCCGATGGCTGAATAGATCGAATATCTCGGCTTAACTATGCCATAGTCTCGGAATCTTCCGGTCGCCATCTCATATCCGATGACATGGGCTCCTGTATAATTTCTTATTCCTTCATCCCAATAGTTCGAAAGATGGGTGGTGAAATACAGCCATCCGTCACATTCCACGATAGGACTGTGGATCTTTCCCTGCTGGGACAAGGTGGATTCCTCTCCGCAGACAACAGTCATGTCTTCCGCTATCATGGTATGCTCGTATGTCCTCGGGTCGAACTTGTGGAAGCCGGCCCCGTGGCTTTTCGAATGGGTGGAAGAACCGAAATAGCAGTTTCCGTCAGAAGCTACAGCGATGCCCTGCCACTGTCCGTCCCATTCCTTGCATATTTCGTTCATGGAAACCGAATAGACCTTATGGTCTTTCGGATTGTCTGTGCAGCATCCGGAATCCTTGCGGGGACCGCAGGCTCCAGATGCCAGGACTGCTGCGGCCATCATGATGGTCATGTATCTCATTTCTGTCTTTCTGTAATAAGGTTTCTGTCTCTCAATTCCTTCAGTCCTTTCTCCCATGAGCATCCGTCAGCCCACATGTAATATGAGAAATATGATGTGGAACCATGATAGAGCGGTACCCACGGCTGAAGTTCCACATAAGGGTAATGCGAGTCAGGATTAGTGTCCAGATTCATCCACATATGGAGGTAGAACGGGCGGTTTACAGGGTAGGCTCCCACGAAGGATATGTTCTCCTTTGTGTCATGACCGGCATTCCATCCTTCGCGCAGGTCCAGAATCTTTCCGTACATTCTATCAGGCTTCATCACATATTCTTCGTTGCCTCCGATTTCAGGGATGATGAACCTGTCTTCGGTTCCGTGATGTTCTCCTATGGAAAGAATAGGCTGCGGCCCCAGTACATCCAGTTCCGGATTGACCATGTCCAAAGCGAATCTTATTCCGAGCAGAGGAGTGTCGCCGTAGAGGGAGAAAGTCTTTTCTATGACATTCCCGTAATACCTTCCTGTCATCTTCACTTCGGCATAGCTTCCTCCAGCCTTGACGATTTCGGCATCATATACCTTATGTGTCTCCACACTTGCCTGTCCCAGGAAATCCTCGAAGCCGCCGAACGGCCAGAATGCACGTTCTCTGAACGGCCTGTTCACATCGTAAGGCTTGTCAGGCCATAACTTGAAGAACACATTGTCATTCTTTGACTTCACTATGTATTCGATCACTCGGGCTCCGGTAGTCAGAAGAGTCACCTTGACCCTGCTGTTCTCCATTATGTATTCATTCACGCCGTCACCGTCTATGTCCGTTTCCACGAGTGTCACTTCGCCGCTCTCCTCACCTGTTCCGAGCTGCGTATGTGCCGTCACTCCCATAGCTTCGTATGTGACGGTGTAGTCGCCCGGTGCTGCAGCCACTCTGAAGTCAAGCACCTTGCTGCTGCCCTTGCTTATATTCACGTTCCTTTCTTCATGAAATACGACTTCCGAAGGATCGTCCTTGTCAGCTACAGTGATCTTCAGGCCGATATTCTCATCATTCGTGAAGTTGTACAGAGATACAGGAATGTCTGTTCCCGAAGATGCTCCATAGAGAAGCTGGTGAACGGAAACTGCAGGAGGCATGTCCAGCTTGGCCATTATCGCCTTTGATTTCCCGTTCCAGTCGAACTTCACTCCGATCGCGTTCAATCTGCCCATGGCTTCGGCAGCAGGGTTCAGGTCGATGGTGATCTCCTTTGTCTCTCCGGCAGGTATGCGGATCGTGGAAGCATGGGTGCCGTTCAATGTCATGCTTTCGGACATGCTTAAAGAAAGCCTGCCTTCTATTCCGGTATCATAGAGGTTGGTAATGGATATGTGCAGTCTCGTTCCTTCCGTCCGTGCCTCAATATCAACCCTGTCCCCGTAATATTCTTCAAGACAGATCCTGTCCAACATCATCAGCTGCACTGCCTTGCGGAACATGTCGGATCCCATGACGATGCCGCCTTCAGCGATTGCTACGGCACGTCTGTCCATAATGGCATCCCACATGGCCTGACGGTCGAACGAGGTGCCTTCGGGAATGAACAGCACCATACTGTTGAGGGTTCCGCCAAGCATGTTTCCTGTCGTTATCACGAACGGCTTGTCGCCGGTGTTGATCTGTTTCTCATGTCCGGCAGCAGCAAAGAATCCGTCGTAATCCTTGTCGTCGGTGTAGTCTCTTTCTCCCTTGTCAGGTCCGACTCTCTTGAACAGATATCCGTTCTTTTCCGCTCTGAGGTCGAGCCATGAGTTCCGGCCTCCCATGAGCTGACTCTGGAAACCTTCCCAGTCGTCCGCTCCGAAAAGAGGGGAGGCACCGAGATCCGTCACGACCGGAAGTCCTGTCTCTTTCACCCAGTCAGCTATCTTGCTTCCTGAATGTGTCTCATAGCTTCCGCTGAATACGAACCATGAGTTTCCCTCGTTCATTCCGGCTCCCATCACATCGACCGGTGTCCCAGGAGTACAGGTGACGCTCTGGATGTTGGTTCCGGTGCCGAACCATCCTCTCTTCATTTCGTATTCGCCGGTCACCTTCTCTGCATACCCGAGGGCTTCCTTGAAAGTCTCGCGGTCATCCCTGCAGCCTATCACGGCAAACAAGGTCTTTTTCCTGTTCTTGAGCATGAATGCGTCCAATGTGTGGAAGTCATCTGCCTTTGTCTGGTAACTGCCTGTCAAGGAAGCGGCTGAAGGGGCCTTGCATGCCAGCTGCATGCCGGTTTCCGAATCCCTGTCGGCATATACGAGAACATTGTCGCATTTTCTGAATGCGGCCTTCAGTTCTGACTCCGTAGGATTGTCCAGCACCATATAAGGAGCCCCGGCAAGTCTGAAGAAGAATCCCTCCTGCATCTCAAGACCCGGAATGCCGAGCTTGTCCGCAAGATCTCTTCTGGACTGTGCGATGGTCTTGTCAAGGTCCGGAATATTTATCCTGTAGAGGTTGCCGTATCTGTAATGCTGTCTGTAAATGTTCTGCCAATGGTTGGTGTAACCGTTGAATGCAAATTCATCGGCAATGGCTTTCCCGTCATCTTCTCCGGTAGCATTGAACCGGTCTGAGAAGGAGCAGGAAATGCAGCAGAGGGCGACAGAAAGCACAGTCGATATTAGATGTGACCTTTTCATGGCTATGCGTCATCCGGTGGTTATCTGTTCAGGTGAGGATTGAGTTCGTCAAACGGCTTGTAGGCCATCCAGTCGATTTCAAGCTCGTACGGATAGAACGGCTTCTCTATCGAATCAGGATTCGTCTCCACAGGCCAGTTGTTCGTGTGCCAGAAGTTGAGCCTGTAACGGCTTTGGACAGCAGGTATTCCTGCAGGAGCAGGCTGACCCGGGAAGAGTTCCTTGCCCTGGTAGTCGAAGAGAATGATCTTCTCGTTGGTGTCAGGATGTATGATCCACCATGTGATGCGGTCAGGATACCAGTCCCATCCATAGACATAGAATCTTTCCGAAGCATCGAAATCCTCTATAGGAGTGATCTTCTTAGGCATGGCCTGCTTTCCTTTGAGTTCACCTCTGACCGGTGTCTCCTTCGTTCCGTCGGACTTTGTGATTTCTCCTCTGTACGAAGTGTCGTAGATCAGTCCTTCCCTGAGGTTGATCGTCCTGCCGACCCTGTTGTGGGCCGGTCTCTTTCCGGTCCATGTGCCGACATAGATGATTTCCGGATCGGCTATCAGCCATTCGATGTCGATCTCGCTCTGTCCGTATTCAGGATCGATGTTGTAGGTGAAGTAGCCGACTACGGCGCCGACATCAGGCTGGACCTTCTTCACCTTCGGCACCCTTATCCTTGCCGAATAAGTTCCATAGAAGGTGTAGTTCTTCGAGATTATCTCAGGACCACGCCCTGCTCCGGCCGGATCTTCTGGATCTATCCTGTACATCATTATGTCGGTACCAGCTTCGGAAAGTGACGGGTGGCCGGAATAATACCGGTAGTCGTATCCTCTCTGTCTGTAGTTGTAGCTGAAGAATTCCGATTCGCCTTCGGTGAAGTTCTCAATGAATGCATCATGGAAAACGATTTCACGGGATCTTTCCCTTCGGTCAGGCTGTGCTTTTGCTTCTCCCGCCGTCATCAACAGGATCATGCATATGATTGGAAGTGTATTTCTCATGGTCGATAGGGTTTCAGTGTGTTGCGGTTATCTGGAAGCATTGTCCTTCCATTCTTTGATAAGGTCGTCAAAAGGCTCATAAGACATCCGGTCGATTTCCATCTCGAACGGATATTTCGGTGCTTCCGTAGCTTTGGCCATGCCTTCAGCCGGTCTTGTGCTGCTGTGCCAGAAGCTTGTGAGATTATGAGCCGGAAGCACAGGGATTCCTTCAGAAGCATATGTGTCCGGGAAAAGCTCTGTTCCTTCGTATTCCCAAAGAACCACCCTGTCGGAATTATCGTTCAGCCTGATCCACCATATCAGGCGGTCAGGATACCAGTCGAATCCATAGATATAGAATTGAGCGGAAGCGTCGAATCCGCTTATTGCCGCAATCGAAGCAGGCTTGTTTCCGTCATCTGTCAGCTTCCCCTTTTCTGCCGTCCCTGTTCCATAAGAACAGTCTATGACTTTTCCTTTGGCAAGGTCGATGGTTCTGCTGATCCTGTTGAGTTCTCCTTCCTTTCCTGTCCATGCGGCGAGATATACCTTGGTCGGATCGGCGATACGCAGTTCGAAGTCTATCCCGCTGCGGCCGAACTTCTCGTCCGTGTCATGGACATACAGTCCGGCTGCGGCTCCTATGTTCTTCTGTGCCTTTCTTATGTCCGGTATTCTGATGCGTGCGGAATACGAACCGTAAAATGTATAGTCCTTGGTGATTACCTGCGGACCCTTTCCCCATCCTTCTCCGTCGGCCGGATCAATGCGCATCATCATCACTGTCGTATTCCTGGCCGACAGCGAAGGATGAGCCGAATAGTATCTGAAGTCCTCGCCTCCATTTACCTTCGGAGCAAATCTCAGGAAGGAGGCAGCCTCGTCGAAATCCTCAGTGAATTCACCGAGAAGGGTGACATCCTTGAACGGTGTTTCAAGTTCTTCACCTCCGTCTCCGCCGTTATCCGGCTTCTCCTGTTCCGGTGGCGGAGGAGGTGGCGGAGGCGAAGGAGGGGTATATTCTTCACCGCAGGCTACGGCAAGAAGAATGACCGCTGACGTCAGAAGTCTGTATTTCATAGTATAAGTGCTTACTGCCAGTTGTTTTCAGTCATCCATGTCTGACTTTCCTCTACGAACGGCTCGTATGACATCCAGTCGATCTCCAGGGCATAAGGGTATGCCGGAGCTTCTGTTGATTTAGGGTTTGTGTCAACAGGCCAGTTGTTGGTATGCCAGTAGTTGAGGAGATAAGTGGTAGGGGACTTGGGAATGCCGTCGAAGCCTTCGACTCCGTTGAGTGCGGAACTTTCTGGCTGATAATCCCAGAGAAGTATCTTTTCGTTGGTCTGAGGATGGATGATCCACCATGTGAGACGGTCAGGATGCCAGTCGAATCCATAAGTGTAGAAACGCTTCGAAGCATCATAATCCGGAATGGCTGTGATCTTTTCAGGCTGGTTTCCTATGCCTGTGATGTTGTGGTTCCTGTTGCCGTCATGGCTTGAACGATAAATCGTGTAGAGGATCTCACCTTTTGCAAGATTGATGGTCCTGCCGACTCTCTGGTCTGCCTTTCCTGTCCATGTACCGACATAGATGAGGGTAGGATCAGCTATGAGCCATTCGAAGTCGATCTCGCTGAGACCGAATGCCTTGTCCATGCGATAAGTGAAATATCCTACTACCGTGCCGATGTTCGGCTGTACCTTCTTTACGTCAGGGACCCTGATACGTGCCTTGTATGTGCCGAAATGCGTGAGTTTCTTTGTCCCTATTTCCGGACCGCGTCCTGCACCGGCAGGAGTGGAAGGGTCGATTCTCATTACCATGACATCTGAGCCCTTTTCCGAAAGAGAAGGTACATTCGGATAATAACGGTAGTTATATGTACCGTGGCAATTGAAGAACTCTGAACGGTCGCTGTTGAAGTTCTCAATGAATGTGTCCATGAATCTGTCTGTATCAACAGACTGGGCGCTTGCAGTGCCTGCTGCCATCAGAAAGGCCGCGCAAAGGGTAAATATCACTTTTCTCATAATCATGTGGTTTGGTTGGAAGAGGCGGGACAATCCCTCATCCCGCCCCTTGATATGGTTTAGGTCCTATACTCGTTAGAGAACGATCTTTGCGCTTACCTCGTCGATGAAGTAGTCAACGCCTTCGCCCCAGAAGTTACCCCATACAGAGCGGAGCTGGAAGCCGAAATAAGCCTTGCCTGTGAATGTCGCAGTCCAGATCACCTTGCCGTCCTCAGTGATTTCTGTTGTTGAAGCAGCACCGTAGCCGCAGCCTTCAGGAAGTCCTGTTCCGAGGAGGTTGCCATCCCAAGCTGGGAGTGGCGTGTCAGTGACACCTACTGCCCAGTAGTTGAAGAGTTCGAGGATAGTGCTCTCTGAGTTGTCTTCTCCGAGAACTTCGGCATCCTGACCGATGCACCACCACATGAGACCGTTGTCAACTGTGTTCTCACCCCATTTCACCTGAGCTGAGATTTCGATCCTGTCACCTTCGACAACTTCGATCTCCTGATATACGGTTGACTTGAACGAGTACTGCATGAACTGGCTTTCACCGCCGAGTCTGAGACATCCGCCCTTTCCGCCTGCAGGTACTGTCGCAGTGTGTCCGAATTCGTGTACGAACTGAGGGTCGGTAGTCTCGCCTGACCAGTCCTCAGCCATCATGAAGTATTCCTTCACTGTCCAGAATGTAGCGTCATCCTCTTCCATAGAGCCACCCTTGAGGAGCTCGTTGTAGCCGATTACCTCTACAGTCTCTTCGAATACATCTGTGTCACCGCCTACGCCTGTAACAGTAGCCTTTACTGTGTAGGTCTTGTCGAATTCAGGGAACTCGTGGTTTACTGAGAACTCTGTAGAAGCCTCGCTTCCGTCACCGAAATCCCATACGATTGAAGCTGCATTCTCAGATGCTGTAGCATCGAGAGTGAAGATCTTACCGAACTTTCCTGCGCGGTCAGTCTGAGCTGTTGCAGTGAAGTATGCCTTTACGGCACCTGCCACAGACACTTCCTTCTCTACGCTCTTCGAGTTTCCGGCAGCATCCTGCACTGTGAGCTTCACTGTGTAAGTGCCGGCAGCATCATAAGTGTGCTCAGGAGAAGCTTCTGTCGAAGTGTTCTCATCGCCGAAGTTCCAGAGATAAGCTGTAGCTCCCTCTGAAGCATCCTTGAACTGTACTGTAAGGGCATCCACCTCGAATGTGAAGTCTGCCTTGAGTTCCTTTGTCTCTCCGCCGGTGTTTTCATTGCCTGTTCCCGGACCTGGAGTCGGAGGAGTAGGAGTAGGGTTGTCAGGGCCGCAAGCCGCAAACACCAGAGCTGTCATTGCGAATACAGCAAGAGATTTTAAAATCTTTTTCATGGTTGATAAAAATTTGGTTAAACTTGGGTTATGTTAAATTGTTGTTGTCGGAAACAATGTCCTCACTTCTCCTTCAGGGAGCCCTTTGGCAGCGGCGTCATCCCATTCAGGACTGTTGAGGTCCAATATGATTATCACGCTTGTGTTGGTCTCTGCAAGCTCGTATTCCGTAGGGTCAGCTATCTCAAGTCCGAGGACAAGGAGCTTGTATGTCTCTCCTTCGAGAATTGACGAAGCCTGAGCCGAGAGAGACTTGAGGTCAACGGAAACGTAGCATGTGCCGGTGTTCTCTCCGTCCTTTACGCTGATCTTGTCAGGTATGGTGCAGAGATTTACAGGCAGCTCTGCAACAGGAGTTTCATTCGACTCGTATTCTGCAATCTTCCGTGCAGTTTCTTCTGCAGAGACCTTGAGTGTCACGCTGAATGCCTTCTCGTTTGCGAGGGCACCTGAGCGTACTGCTCCGAGGGCTATGTTGAGCTTTCCGTCCTTGAAGTTGCAGACATATGTCTTGTTCTGGTCGAGCGGACCGTTCGGAATCGGATAGGAGTTGTCCATTCCGGTTACGGTAGCCTGAGGAATATAGATCTTAGGGAAACCGTAGTCCTTGTTGGCATCGCTTGGCTCGCAGCCGACAAATATGAATGCCATTGCGGCCACAGCGAGGAACAAAAGGTTTTTTCTTGAACAGATTTTCATATTCTCTATCTTTATTAATTATATTCAGGATTCTGTGTGATCGTTCCGTTGGAGTTTGTCACCTCCTTGCGTGTGAACGGCAGATAATAGTTGCGTTTGTGGAATACTCTTTCCTCTACATTCGTGAAGCTGTATTGATAACCGCCCAGGTTGTTGCGGCGTACCACAGCTCCCTTGATCGGCTGGTTGAGCACTTCCTCTGCATCAAGCCATCGGAGAAGGTCCCAGTAACGGTGGTCCTCGAACGCAAGTTCTACGCGGCGTTCATGCTTCACAGCCTTTCTGAATTCGCCTTTCGAAGATGCAGTCACGGCAGGAAGCAATGTGCTTGCGCTGTTGCGGACTTCCGTAAGAGCCTGGCGGGCTGTGATTCCATATCCCTTAGGATCGGCATCAGGTCCGTATGCTTCGTTCATTGCTTCTGCATAGTTCAGGAGAACCTCGGCGTAACGAAATACCGGCCAGAGGTGGTCTGTGCTTCCGCCTTCAACGAGATTGAGGTTAGGAGCGAGGAACTTTCTGAGATAGTAACCGGTCTTGCTGGCTCCACCGGTCTTCTGGTCGAACTGTCCGCCCGATGACTGGTCGAAGTCTGTTACACCGTTCCATTCGCATCCGTTATATACGATGGTCGCAGCCATGCGAGGGTCACGGTTGGCATAAGGGTTGGCAGTCTGCGCGCCGATGTATTCATAAGAATCCACGAGGTTGTGGCTCGGGGTTATTCCGCTGTTGCCGCCACGTGTTCCGATAGGGTAGTTCAGGCGTTCAGGAGTACTGCTGTTCATCTTGCGGATAAGGAAGATGGACTCAAGGTCGCTTGTGGAGTTGTTCTTGATGAAGTAGTCTCCGTACTTCCTGTTCACAGGCATGGTGTGTATCTGCGGGATACGTCCGCCTTCGCCGAAACCGAATCCTTTTTCGAAGATGGCCTTTCTGGTGGAGATCACTTCATAGGCGGCCTCTGCTGCCCTTTCCCATTTTGCCGGATCATTGTCCGGATTGTTGCGCGGGCTGGCTGCATAGAGCAGGACGCGGGCCTTGATCGCCAGGGCGCTTGTCTTGTCGAAACGTCCGGTGTTGTCCCTGAAGTTCCAGTTGGCCACATCGGCTATCCTGTTGTCAGGAGTCTCGTCCAGCATCACACGCCAGTCAAGGTTTACCTTGTCCTTGTTCTCGTCGATAAGTTTCACGATGTGCTCTACGACCTGGTCGTATGTGGCCTGCTGGAAAAGTCCGTCTGTGCCTTCGATGATGATCGGAACTCCGCCGTACATCTTTATCAGCTCTCCGTAATAATAGGCTTCAGCAATTCTCGCCTCGGCTCTCTGCCAGTTGAGGTTGATCACATCCCTTTTATAAGCTCTCGGATTGCTGGTGTTGTAAACGGTTCCGTCCGGATTGTACATTGTGGTGGTGTCCCTGTTCAGCGCGAGGAACTCTTCTCCATCCTTTGCATAGTCTATGAAGAAGTGAGCTGCCCTGATACCTTCATAATAATTCTTGTAAAGGTATGACAGAGGATTCACATCAGGAGATATGAGTCCGCGGTTGAAGTATGATACATCCGAGACAGGTGCCGTCTGTACGGCTTCGTCGGACGCCGCGGCGAAAAGATTGCCGTCGATGGTCTCGAAACCATACTGCATCGGTGCGTAGTATGCATTTGCAAAGCTTGTCAGAGTAGAGTATCTTGTCTCAAGTCTGTCCCTTGTCTCAAATACATCCATTCGGGTATCAAGAAAGTCCGAGCATCCGCACAAAGCCATCGATGCTGCAGATACAAGAACAATATTTAAGATCTTTCTTTTCATTGCATTGACATTTTAGCGGTTAAAAACTGATCTGTACTCCGACATTTGCAGACTTGAGTGCAGGATATCCGTAATAAGCTGTTTCCGGATCCATCTTGCATTCTGTCAGCAGGTCGCTGAATGTCAGCAGATTGAGAGCGTTGATGTAGAGACGGCATTTTGAAATTCCTGCTTCGCGTACGGCCCTGAGAGCTGCGAAGTCATATCCGATCTCCACATTCTGAAGTCTGATGTAGTCATTCTTGCGGATCCAGAATGAACTTGACCTGTAGTTGTTGTCATTCTGTCCTGTAGTCAGGCGTGGGAATGTAGCTGTTTCTCTTGTGTCGATGTTCTGCTCCGGATAATAAGCCCATGCTCCGCGTGCCCACTCGAATATGTTGCCATAGTTGAGGAAAGGCTTCCATGCCTGGTAGTCAAGAAGATTGACTGTTCCGCCTGCACTTCCGGTGAACATGAACGAGAAGTCGAATCCCTTGTATGCGAAGTCTGCTCCGAAGCTGAAATGAAGCTTAGGGTAGCTTGGCGCACCGATCTCGCTGATGTCGGTCTCGTCAACATATCCGTCACCGTCCCAGTCCATGTATTTGAGGTCTCCCGGCTGTACCGAACCGAAGAGAGGGACAGGCAGCTCTTCCTTGAGTGAACCGTCGAGTGCGAAGTCGGTCACCTGATAGAATCCTATGCAGGTGAGTCCCATGCGTGTTCCCAACGGACGGCCTGTCGCAGCATTGTATGCATACTTAGGCGGAACTTCTCCCATGAAGTCAACAGTGTTCTTTGCATATACTGCATTGCCGAATACGGAGTAGCTGAAATCGCCGGCCTTGTCGGTAAAGACGATGTTTCCGTCTATACCGCTGTTGGTCATTCTTCCGATGTTCGAATAATATGCGTTGCTACCGTGGTAGTCCATGCGGGTGTTGTCATATGTGAGGATTCCGCTTCGCTTGTCAACGAACCAGTCTGCAGTGATGCTGAGCTTGCCGAACAGGTTCATGTCGATGCCGGCATTGTACTTGAAGCTCTTTTCTGCTGTCACGTCAGGGTTGGCGATGAAGAGAGGAACGAGTCCGCTGGCTCCGCCGCCGAATGAAGGTCCGAGACCTGTGATGAAGCTTCCTCCGTTCGCATAATACTGCTGATAGAGGTAGCGTCCGTTGGTTTCGAATCCGTCGATGGCCACGTTAGCCTCGGTCGATCCGGTAAGACCCGCTGATCCTCTCACCTTGAGCAGTCTCACGACTTTGCTGTCCTTGAGGAAGGATTCGTTGGAGATGACCCATGCCAGGGAACCGGCAGGATAGAATCCGTATCTGTGTCCCGGAGCATATGCGTCGCTGCCGAAGTATGAGAATGCAAGTTCAGCAACATAGCGGCCGTCGTATGCGTAGTTCAGCTTTCCGTTGTAATTGATGTGACGGTATTTCCAGTTGTAGAACGTCGAACCCATTCCTGTGTAGTCCGAGATATGTGCGTTGAGGGCTGCGTCGATCGCATTCCTGCCGAATGAATTGCCATATCCTAAGGTCACGTTGCCCTGCATCCAGCGCTCCTTTCCTGAAGTCCAGTAGCCGTTTGACCTGATGTAGGTTGACTGGTCGTCGGTCTGTGCGATACCGTTGATGTAGCGTGCATAGGTCCTTGTCTTGCCGGTGTTTCCTATACTCCTCGAATAGAACGAGAATCCTTCCTCGAGGTACAGACCCTTGAGCAGGAACGAGAGATCTTCCTTGAACCTGAAGTTTGCCTGGAGTACCTTTGTCCTGCTTGTGGTCCATCCTGTTCCCGTAAGTGATGCCACAGGGTTGTCAGGATAGACTGCCGTGCCTGAGAACTTGCTGATAGGGTCGGTCGAGGCCTCGTCATAAACAGGATATATGTTCGCAGGATAATTGAGCACATTCTGAGTGAGTGTATAGATGTCGTAGTTCGGACGTTTTCTGTCTTCAAGACGTCCTCCGATGTCCATCTTCACTGTCAGCACCTTTCCGAACTTCATGTCGAAGTTGGTGCGTATTCCATACTTCGCATAGCTGACGTTGGATGTCTGGTCGGTGTTCTTCACATTGAAGAGTCCCTGCTGGTTGGCGTAGTCGAGAACCACATTGTAACGTACCATTTCGGATCCTCCTCTGAATGAGAGGGCACCGTCGGAATACATTCCGTTGTTCTTGAACACTTCGTCGTACCAGTTGACATCCGTGCCCTGTCCGTAGTAGTAGTCATTGAGAGCCTGGTTGTCATACTGAGGAGTCCATACCCTTCCGTTGTCGTTGCTGACAGCCTGATTGTAGTAGTATGCATACTCGTATGCGCCGAGAGGCTTGGCTATGTTGATAGGCTGCTGGACACCGGAGCGGGCCTGGAATGTGACGACAGGAGCCCCTGCAGTACCTCTCTTGGTCTCTATCCAGAGGACACCGTTGGCACCGTTCATGCCGAATGTGGCGAGGGCAGCGGCGTCTTTCATGATTGACACCGAACTGATCTCTTCTGGAGTGAGGAATTCTATGTATTCAGGCTTTACCTCGAAGCCATCTACATAATATTTGAGTGTGTTCAGGTCAGTTGACTGGGCATATGAACCTATTCCTCTGATGAACATTCTTGACGTTCCGTATCCGGGTGTGCCGTCTCCCTTGATGGTGAAGAGACCGGGCAGCCTGCCGGACAGCGTGTTGGTGAGGTTCGGAGTCGCAGACTCGTACAGTTCCTCACCGCTTACAGTTGCAACTGCCCCCGTATTCCTGATTACAGATGTCTGTATCAGGTTTGCGGAAACCTTGAGGCTGTCAAGTCCGGATGCCGTATCCTGAGCGCCTGCATCCGATGCCGCGGCAATCGCCAACCCCAAAATCAGGCCTGTTATTCTGTATTTCTTCATAGTATCTTCTTTTGGAATTGTTTGTTAGTAACCTGGATTCTGGACTATGATACCCTTGTTGACCTCAGACTGGAGGAACGGCTCAAGGAACCATTTAGGATGCCAGTAAGCTGTGTATGAATATGCGTCCCAGTATGACTGCAGACCGGCTTTCGTGTTGCCGTCGGTGGTAAGATATGAAATCTCTGTCATGTCACCTCCGAGGATCTCTGATATATCTGGGTGCTTCCAGTGCTTCAGGTCATAATATCTGTGGTTCTCTTCGAAATACTCCAATGCTTTCTCGCGGATGATGAGCTCTCTGAGTTTCGCCTGGTCTCTCTCGGAGGTTGACGGCATGCCGGCTCTGTTGCGGATGATGTTGAGATATTTCAGGGCATTGTCCGTCTCACCGATCTCATTGTATGCTTCGGCAAGGTGGAGATAATTCTCCGCAAGACGGAACAGAGGAAATTCCAACCATCTTCTTGCACCGGCCTTGTAATAGAATTTGGTAGGAGCTCCGATGCCTCGTCCCTCGATCGCCCTGGCCATGCTTGCGGCGATGTCTTCGCTTGTGGCGAGGCTGCCCATATACCACATGCCCTCGTTCCAGTTGGCATCTCCGTCGTTCGAACGTCCGTATAATCCCGGAACGCAGATATCGACACGGAAACGCGGTTCGATCTTCTCTATGTTTGCAAAGAAATCGTCGATAGGACGTGGTGCTGCTTCACCTACCTCAGGCCAGTCGATCTCTCCGCCGTCCTTGTCGCGATAATTCCTCACGAAATTGGTGAGCACTCCTCTCTGGGACCTTTCGCCTGCCTCGCAGTATGCTGACCAGTTGTAGCCTTCGGTCATGTTGTTGTAAACCTGCTGATAGCTTGCGATCTTGTATGCGAGGATGAGTTCGGGACCGTTGAGCTCGGATACACCGCGTCCGTAGTCGTCGATTGCCTGCTCATATGAATTCCGATTGCCTTCTCCAGCGGTGAAGATCAGATACTTGCCGTTCTTTGACGCCCAGTCAAGGAGGTCGAGGTGTGCCTGTATCGCATCACGGTAACGCTGCTCGTCATATCCTCCCAGCCATACGATTTCCTTGTCTCCGTCGAACTTGAGATTGTTCTCTTCGACATATGACTTCTGTGAGTTGAAGAGAGGACGTGCGGCAAATGTGAGCACGCGGGCCTTCATCGCAAGTACGGCACCTTTGGTAAGGCGGCCTACCCATTTCTCTCCGTCACCCGGTTCGATGTCGATCCAATGGTCAGGAAGTCTGTTGTAAGCTTCCTGGATCAGTTCCAGGGTGAAGTCGAGCGTCTCCTGAGCTGTGGCGCGAGGGAAGTTGATTTCATCCGTCATCTCGTTAGCCTGTCTTACGATAGGGACTCCTCCCCAGCGGTAGAACATGCCCATGTAACGATATGCCATCAGTCCGTAAGCCTCACCCTTCATGTATTCCTTCATCTCAGCGCTGAGTTCCGGAACCAGATCTATGTTGGCGATCACGAGCCAGCATATCCTGATCACTTCCCAGTTCTCGTCATAATCTGCAGGGAATCCCTGATAGCCGTCGGCCGGTGCCGGATTCGGACCGTTTACCACGAGGTTATAGCCGGCATGCCAGCTGTATCCTCTGGTAATCTCACCTGAGAAACTTGCCAGTGTTCCGTGGTTGATCTGCCATCCTTCAGGCAGACCGTCGCGCAATGCTCTGTGATATGCCCTCCAGAGCATACCCTCTGCATCCTTCCTGTTTGAGAATACGTCTTCCTTGTAAACGCTTCCGGTAACTTCCGGCATTTCAAGGAACAGGTCGCATGAACTGAATCCTGCAAGGATTGCAAGGGACAATATTATGTTTTTGATGTTCTTCATATCTGTTCCTCCTTAGAATTGAATGTTGACTCCGACGTTGGTTGTCCTGGTAAGAGGGAATACATAAGATATGTTGCCTTCAGAACCTCCGAGATTGTCCTTGGTTTCAGGGTCGATACCGTATGCCTTCATCTTGTCGAACATAGTCAGAAGATTGTTGGAGTTCAAATAGATGCGGAGACCTGTGATCCTTGCTCTTTTCATGAACTTGGACTCAGGTGAGAACGAGTAGCCTACTTCGACGTTCTTGATTCTCAAGTGGTCGCTTGAGAGTGCCCAGTGATCGCTCTTAGGACCGAAGTTGTAGTGGTCCTGAGTGGCATCATAGACTGCACGCGGATATGTGATGGCTTCTCCTGCAGCCACCTTTTCAGGTGTCCATCTGCCTTCGTACTGCCATCTGAACGCGTTTCCTGCCCTCTTGAAGAACGGACTGGTGATACGCGAAATGTAATATGTACCCATTGCCGTACCGGAAAGCACGATCTTCAGGTCGAAACCCTTGTAGTTGAATCCTATCTTTCCTCCGAACTGCATCATAGGTCTGTTAGGATAGCCTATAGGAGCCATGTCCTTGTTGTCGATGAGGCCGTCTCCGTTGAGGTCGAGATACTTGATGTCTCCGAGGGTCACGGCGTTGGCGCTTGACGAGAAGTACGGACGGCTGTTGAGTTCCTCAAGGGTGTCATAGTATCCGTCTGTGATGTAGCCGAAGTTCTGTCCGATGCTGTGTCCCGTCTGGTTCATCCAGTCGTACGGATTAGGTGCCTCGGCCATATATATGATCTTGTTCTTTGCGTAAGTCACGTTTCCTTCGATGTAATATCCCCAGTCTCTTCTTTTCTCCTTCCATCCGATCACGACTTCATATCCGTGATTGGTCACCTGACCTACGTTTACCGGAGATGTGTTGTATGAAGGGAGACCGAAGGTCGAAGGAATGACACCGAGAGTCGTGAGGATGTCCCTTCTGTTCTCGCTGAAGTAGTCGGCTGTGACAGAGAGCCTGTCCTTGAAGAATCTTGCCTCGAGTCCGGCACTGATCTTCTCAGACTTTTCCCATGTCACGTCAGGGTTACCCAATGTACCCTCGGCAGAGCCGGTGTAGATCGTATTGTGCGCATCCGTACTGGTTCCGAACTGGTAATAGTTTCCTGTCAGCGAGCCGGAGCTTGTCGTACTGTCGAAACTTCCGTGGCTCAGGTTGATCGAGTATGTTCCCGGGAGATAGAGGTACCTTCTTCCTCCGATCTGGTCGTTACCTACGATTCCGTAGCTTCCGCGAAGCTTGAGGAAGGTCACGAAGTTGTTCTGAGGGAAGAAAGGCTCGTTGGAGATCACGTAACCGAGAGAGAATGCAGGGAAAAGTCCGAAGCGTTTGCCCTTTGCGAAATTCTCTGTTCCGTTGTATGCCACATTGGCCTCTATCATGTAGCGTGTGTCGTAGTCATAAGTCACACGTGCCGAGGTTCCGATGAGTCCGCTTGCGGTATTGAAACTGTCATACGGCATGGTGTATTTGGTCGCACGTCCGAGGAGGAGTGCACCGATGGAGTGCTTGCCGAAGTTGCCCTGGTAGTTGATGGTGGCGTCCGCATAGAAGTCGCGCATACCTCCCCATGAACCTGATGAGTATCCGTCAGATCCGACTGTACCTCCGAAATATTCATATTCGTTAGGGTTGGTCTGGCTTCGTCTCACTGTGTATTGAGGGATGGCGAACGACTGCACGGCAACCTTGCTTGCATTCTCCTGGTATCTCACGCTTGCCTGGATGTCGAGTCCCTTGATGAGGTAAGACATGTCATGTCTGAGTTTCATGGTCACATCGACGCGGGTGTTCGATGTGATTCCGAGAGAGCGGCCGAGCAATGCAGGAAGCCAGCTTCCTGTCATTTCGTTGTCTGTCCTCTTCTGGAGTCCGTCCTGTACCGAATTCTGAGGGCGGTCGAAGTCAACGATGAGCCTGTCATCCATTATCATGGCTCTGTTGGTGAACGGGTTGCCTTCATAGATTATCTGCATGATGCCGCTGTAACGGCTGTAAAGGCTTCCTGTTCCCGGTCCTTTGTTCACGCCGAACTGTCCCGAAGTGTTCACCGAAAGAGTCGTGTTCTTGAATATGTCAACATCGATGTTGGCTCTTACGTTATATCTCTGGTACCTTGAACCTGTATTCACGTTGAAGTAGTTGGTGTTCTGCATGATACTCTGCTGGTCAAAGTAGCTCAGGGATACATAGTACTTCACACGCTCTGTACCTCCTGATACACTGAGATTGGCCTGCCACTGCGGAGCGACCCTGCTGTAAAGCTCGGCATAGGCGTCCGAAGTGCCGTAATAGAGTGCGGGACTGTCGAGAAGCTGCTGCTTCTGTGCGTCAGTCAGGTTCATTGCGGCTATTTCCGCCGGTGTGAAGTCTCTGTTGTTCTGGAATTTCCAGAGATCATCCTCAGTGAAAAGATATTGAGTCAGGGCGGTGCTGCCGTAACCTTCCACCTCATTCCTCACCGCTTCGTTTCTGAAGAGTGCATATTCATATGACGAAAGTCCTCTCTGAAGGTTGGTCGCGTTGGTGAGGCCGAAGTTTCCTGAGAAGCTTACCTTAGGCTTGCCGACCTGACCGCGTCTAGTCGTGACGATGATGACACCGTTTGCCGCACGGATACCGTAAACTGCGGTTGACGATGCGTCCTTCAGGACACTGATTCCGAGAATGTCATTCGGGTTGAGGCTGTTCATGATGCTCATGGCGTGGCTTACCGGCTGTTCGATGCCGTCGATCACGATGAGAGGTGCCGTGTTGCCCGAGTAGGAGGAAATTCCTCGGATTGCGATGTCGGCTGCATCCTGTCCAGGCTCACCGCTGACTGTCACGGCGCTGAGGCCCGGAGTGATTCCCACCAGGGCTGATGAGACGTTTGCGACAGGAGCCTGGATGATGTCGTCGCCGGTGACTGCGGTTATGGCTCCGGTGACATTTACTCTTTTCTGGGTCGCGAATGCCGTCACCACTACTTCGTCGAGAAGCTTGCTGTCTTCCTGCATGACGATGCGGAGAGCGGTATTACCGCTTGTCCTGACTGTCTGGTCTGTGAAACCGATGCAAGTCACGACTATGTCAGCTCCACCGTTGATTTCGAGTGCAAAGTTTCCGTCGAAATCAGTCACGGTGCCGTTTCTTGTCCCCTTTTCCATGACGGTAGCTCCGATAACCGGCTCACCGGATTCGTCGGTAACCGTTCCTTTGACGGTCTTTCTCTGCTGTTGTGCAGGCACTGATCCGGGATCAGTCGTTTCAGCATTGACCGCAGGGGGCAGACATACGAAGAAAATGGAAAGAATCGTCATTATCATGACGGTCCGTATCCGGCTTTCTCCGAAAATGTTGTGAAGTTTAGCGTTATTTGTCATACTTAATGCGGTTAAGTTGTATAACATGGTTTATATTGGTTCTGTCTTATTTCTGGAAGCAGAGAGCTGCCGCTCCAAGGATTGCGCTGTGCTCACGGTCCGATGTCATGATGCTTATCCTTTCGATGGATCTCGGATATGGGAAATCCTTGAGGCTGGCTGACATGGAGTTGCGGAAAAGGTCGAATGCCTTTGCAAGTGATCCTCCGAATATGATGGCATGAGGGTCCAGGACGAGGATTATGATCTTGACCAGATGAGCTATGTGTCTGCCATATTCTTCATACAGACGGATGCAGTGTCCGTCTCCCTGACGGGCCTTGACTGCCGCTTCGTATCCGCTTACTCCGGCAGTGTTCGAGAAGAAACGGCTTCCGCAGAAATCCTCGAGCTTGGAACCCATATAAGGAATTTCTCCGAATTCGCCCGATCCGCAGTTCGCATCCGAGATCAGCATGTTCTTCTGGATGATGCCTGCACCGAGTCCGGTACCCAATGTCACACCGACAAAATTCTCGCATTCCCTGCCTTTGCCGAAGATCTTCTCTCCGTATGCAAAGCAGTTTGCATCATTGTCGATATATACCGGCAGGCCGAAGGCGCTTTCCAATTCGGACCTGAGATGCACTTCTTCCCAGCCGGCTATATTCTGCACATTATATACGATGCCTTTTTCGCGGTTTACAACGCTTGGCACTCCGATTCCTATCGCCACGGTTTCATCCGTAAGCAGATCTTCGATTACTCCTTTGAGTATTCCCAAAGTGCATTCTCCTCCGACTGATGCGTTGGTATCGGCCTTGACCTGTTTTACGACAGATCCGTCTTCGATTCTTCCGCCTTCGATGGAGGTGCCACCAAGATCGATTCCAATGACATTTTTCATATTCTCAGAGTCAGGTTGATAGTTTCTTAGTGTTTTCGACTTTATGCAACTATTTTCAACTTATTGAAAACTTTGTAGGTGTGGTAGTTCAAGTGTCGATGTAAAATTATAAAAGTAAATTGTTCTTTGCAATAAAATTCCAAAAAGATTGCATTATTTACTTAAAATTGCAACAAGTTGCATAAGATGGGGCAAAAAAAGACTGCTGCATGAATTGTCACGAGCAGTCTATATTATAATTATATGTATCGTCAATAAGTGAATGACGATCCCCGGATTATCAGATCTGACTTGAATATCCTGATTTCGCTATCTTCCGGCAGATTCCCGTTGCATATTTCTTTCACCATTCCCGCTATTTCTTCTCCGATTTCTGCTGTAGGGCGTTCGATTCCGGTTATCGACGGAGAAGAATATCTGCATTCGGGGTCATCGTCGAAACTTACGATCGCCAGGTCCTGAGGCACTGAGATGTTGTTGATCTTTGCAAGGGAAGTTGCCTGCAGGGCCGATACGAAGTTGGGGAGTATCAATGCATCGGGTCTCGGAACCATCCTGATGAATCTGCTTATTACCTCATGGGTATCTTCGAGTGTGAGCTCGCTGTAGATCAGATGCTCTGAATTGAAACTCAAGCCGCTCTGTTTCAGGACGTCCTTGTATGCCTTTATCCTTTCTTTATATATAGGGCAGTTGTAATGCTTTGCGGCAAAGGCTATCCTTTTCTTTCCTGTGGAGACAAGATGCCTTGTCAGCATGTATGAGTCCATGTAGTCGTCTATGAGGAATTTCGGACAACCGCCGTTGTAGTAGGTCCTGTTGAAGAGGATCGTCGGAAGTCCTCTCTTCTGTGCATCCTTCAGATGCTGGCTGTTTTCGGTGTACATGCTTTGGGAGATGATCAGGCATCTGATCTGGGCCGGATCGAGTCTGGCTACGAGTTCCTGCTCTTTTGATGCGGAATTGTATGAACACATCACTACGAGCAGATAGTCGCTTCCCAAGTTTTCCTGAATGGTTGCGAGCACCGAACTGTAAAAGGAATTGTCTATTTCGGGTACTATCGCCACGACGGCTTTTGTCCCTGAAACGGACCTGGTGCCGTTGTGGTAACCCATCTCCTCGGCAGCCATCCTTACCCTCGTCTTGGTCTTGATGTTGATGAGCGGATTGTCGGCCAGTGCGCGGGATACTGTCGAGGGGGACAGCTTGAGCCTGTCGGCTATGTCATATATCGTGATCTTCTTTGCCATAAGCCGTGGATTATTCGAAACACAGTGCGGCAGCTCCATAAATCGGGATGTATGGTTCCGTCGATCTCATTATCCTGATGTTCTTCACAGTGCCTTTGTAAATGAACGTGTTGACTGTCTTGAGCATCGAATCCCTGAAGAAGTCATATGCTTCCGCTATCCGGCCTCCTATTACTATAGCGTCCGGATCCAATGCATACATGATGGTCTTTATCGCATTTCCGAGATCGTTGCCGAAGAACTCATAGATGGCCAGTGCGATCTTGTCCCTGTTGTGTGCCCGGCTCAGAAGGATGTCATGCTTGAGACCGTATTTCTCCTCGAAGTATTTGGTGCTGCAGTAATACTCGTAATCATAGTCCTTGTATGGAATGGAGCAGAATTCTCCGGCTCCCGCATTCCTTCCCGAATACAGCTTCCCGTTGATGATTATGCCTACTCCGAATCCCGTATCGATGGTCAGTCCCGCGATGTTGTCGTAGTCTTTGGCAAGGCCGAAGTACTTTTCTCCAAGTGCAAAGCAGTTCGCGTCGTTGTTGATATAGACCGGAATGTTGAACTGCTCTTCAAGGATGTGTTTCAGATGGACCTTGCGCCATGAAGGAATATTGGTAGGATTTATTACGATACCGTTCTTCACATCTACGAGGCTCGGCACGCCTACGCCTATTCCTGTGACGGAATCTGTGAATACCGCGTTTATCGTACGTATCATCTCGCTGAGGATGACTTCTTCCGTCTCCCTGTTGTTGATGTCGCTGTGGACGATTTCTGCAATGGTGCCGTTCTCGATTCTTGCTGCACTGAGGTGCTTGCCGCCGAAGATCACACCAATGACATTCCTCTGCAGCTTGTCCTGACTGAGTATCATGGCTGTCAGATTGTTGTGTGGTTACTGGTTTTAGCTTATCAATGCAATTTTACGCAATTTGTTGCATAAATCCAAATAAGAAACTGAGAAAGTGTTCGGGTTCTGATGATTTTGTCCATCAAAACCGGTCATTTGGTGGAGAAACTGCGTTTATGGAACTGATTTCTCGAAAGTAAACGGATATTCGTTCCAAAATTCAAACGGTTTCTAATATTTTTGATTATCTTTGCGCCCGTATGTCCAAAAGCAAGAAGTATATATTCAACCCTCAGACTCTCTCGTACGAAGTCGTGAAGAAGTCCAGGAAGTCACGTCTGTTCAAGACGGTGACCATGTTTGTCATGAGCATAGCCATGACGGGACTTTATTTCTGGGTATATACTTCCGTCCTCGGCCTGGAAAGTCCTAAGACGATCCTCCTGAAGAAGGACAATGCCGAGTGGCACTCCAAGATGGAGGTCCTGAACAGGCAGCTTGACGACTATGATGACGCACTCGTGTCATTGCAGATGAGGGATGATGACATCTATCGTTCCATCTTCGGTCTGCATGAGATTCCTGCGGAAGTCAGGGAAGCCGGATTCGGTGGTGTGAACAGATATTCCCACTATGACCTTGTCAATCCTGACGGCCCTCTCAAGACTGCAGCCGTCAGATTGGATGTCCTTACGAAAAAGACTGTGGTGCAGAGCCGCTCGTTTGACGAGGTGGCCCAGCTGTCCAAGAAGGCCGGTGACATGGCTTCGTGCATACCTGCCATCCCGCCTGTGGTGCCGGACAGAAGCGTTTATCACATATCAAGCCGTTTCGGCTACAGGAGCGATCCGTTTACGAAGAAGTCCCGCAGACATAACGGCATAGATTTCGCGCTTATGCCGGGCAATTCAGTGTATTCTACAGGTGACGGAGTGGTGGAGAGCGTCAGACATGATTTCTACGGCTACGGCAATCAGGTGCTCATAGACCATGGCTTCGGCTACAAGACCAGATACGCCCACCTCAAGACGATAGACGTCGTGGAAGGAATGGTTCTGAAGAGAGGAGAGAAGATCGGCACAAGCGGCAATTCAGGCAGGTCGTCGGGACCACATCTTCATTATGAGGTCATCTACAGGGACCAGCATATGAATCCTGCGAACTATTTCGATCTTGACATCACTCCTGAGGAGTATTCGACAATGGTCAGAAATACCGAGGCTGCCTCAGACAACATCACTCTCCATCCGTCTCATCAGAAACCTAAGGGACGATCATGAGCAGTCAGTACATATTTGACAAGGAAAACTACAAGTTCAGGAAGGCTAAGACATCAGTGTGGGCGGTCATACGCAAGATACTGATGTTTTTTGTCGGTACATTGTCGATGGCTGTACTCTATTATGTGATATTCGCCCTTGTATTCAGTACTGAGGAAGAAAGGCGTCTGCGTCAGGAAAACAGATTGTATGAAAAGGAGATTCCCGAGCTTGAGAGGAAGGAAAAGCTGCTCTCGGATGTTGTGGAGGGACTCAAGGTGAAGGATGACCGCATCTATGAGGAGATATTCCATTCTTCGGCTCCGAACATGGACCGTTTCAGTACAGGAGGATTCCTGTCTGTGATAGATTCGATTCCTGATGACGAGATTGTCAGGGTGTCCGAGCGGAAACTCAAGGCTCTCAAGCAGGGCGCGGATTCGGTAGAAGCCAATTTCATAAAGGTGATGGAGGCCATTTCGGATTCAGGATTCGTGATGCCTCCGATGACTCATCCTCTCGGACAATTCTCACCTGCTCAGACCGGTGCTACTACCGGTGACAAGATAAATCCGTTCTACAAGGTGAGCATGAGGCATAACGGTCTTGATCTCATTGCCTCGACCGGAGAACCAGTGTATGCTTCCGCTGACGGTGTGGTGAAGGAGGTCCTTCGTCTGAAGAAAGGACTCGGCAATGTCGTTGTCATCGACCATGGCGACGGATATGTTACGCGGTATGCCCATCTTGCCGATGTGGTGGTACGTGAAGGTCGCAGGGTAAAGCGGGGGACAAGGATAGGCAGTGTCGGCATATCGGGAAATTCGTTCGCGCCTCATCTCCATTATGAGGTCCAGAAGGATACGCTTGTACTGGATCCTGTGCATCATTTTTTTGCTTCCGTTACTCCGGATGAGTATCTGAACATGCTTATAATGTCATCAAGCATAGGACAATCGATGGATTGACATCTGTCATCCTGACGAAGTGAAGGATCTATATTATATAATATATATGGAAAAGTACTTATACACGGTAGGCGAAGTAGCCGAAATCCTTGGAGAGAGCACGTCACTGGTCCGCTTCTGGGCCAATGAGTTCCCCAAGTTCATACGTCCTCAGAGGAATGCCAAAGGAAACCGTCTTTTTACAAGGGATGATGTCGAGACATTCAAGCACATCCATTTGCTTGTCAAAGTCGAAGGCATGACGCTTGAGGGAGCTGCCAAGAGGCTCAAGGGAGACCGGAAGGAAGTCATAACGAAGGCCAGGATCCTCGACTCGCTGAGGTCGATCCGTCAGCAGCTTTCGGAGATCCGCGAGACACTGTAGAGATTCCTCCATAAGCCCGATATATCCGAATGCTCATGAAAGTCAGAGAAATAATATCGACCATAGAAGAATTCGCTCCTCTTTCCATCCAGGAAAACTGGGACAACAGCGGATTGTGCATAGGCTCGCCGGAAGATGAAGTCACATCAGTCCTCCTCGGTCTGGACTGCACTCCGGAGCTTGTGGATGAAGCTGTTGCCTGCGGGGCTGATATGATAGTGACGCATCATCCTCTTATATTTAAAGGTGTGAAGAAGATTTCGCCAGACGACCGCACCGGTGAAGCGATCATGAAGGCGATCAGGTCCGGAATAAGCATATACGCAGCTCACACATCGGCAGACAAGGTCATTGCAGGAGTAAGCGGTGCGATGGCTGCAAGATTAGGACTGCAGAATGTGAGGATTCTCGAAGAGGACGGAGACGGTACAGGATTGGGCGTCGTGGGCGACCTGGCCGAGCCTCTCACTGCAATGGAAGCGGTGGCTATGGTGAAGGAAAGGTTCGCACTCAAAGCTCTGCGGACTTCAAGACCTGTGGAAGGGACAGTCAGCCGGGTGGCGGTGTGCGGCGGCTCAGGCGGCTCGCTCATGGAAGTGGCACGCAAGGCTGGAGCCGGACTGTATGTCAGCGGTGACATCTCATACCACAATTTCTTTACTGAAAAAGGTTTCATGATAATGGATATAGGTCATTATGAAAGTGAAATAGAGATAGTTGATATTTTATTTTCTTTGATAAAGAAAAAATTTCCTACCTTTGCGGTTCGCATTACGCAGAATATGAATAGTAACCCGATATATTATTTTTAAGCGATATGGCTAAAAAGACAAAGAAATTCGAAACTCCGATTGACCAGAGAGAGACATTCGTATCCATCAGAAAGAGCTTTGCGGACTCGGATCTCAGTGTTGGTGAGAAACTTCAGACCCTCTATGTCCTTCAGCAGGCTGACACAGAGATCGACAAGATCCTCCAGCTCAGAGGTGAGCTTCCTATGGAAGTAGAGAATCTCGAGAACGAGATCGCCGAACTGAAGGCTAAGTCTGCGCGCATGATCGAGTTGGTTGACGAATACAACAAGTTCATTACCGAAAACAAGCACAACATCACTGAGTGTGACGATCAGATAGAGAGGTACAAGACACAGCTCGAGAACATCGCCAACAGCCGTGAGTATGACTCTCTCAACAAGGAGATAGAGAATCAGGGACTTCTCAGGCAGATTGCAGAGAAGAATATCGCCGAGACCAAGGAGCGTATCTTCGACAAGAAGAACGAGATTGAGGTGATCAAGGAGAAGATTGCCGTAAGGACCGACGACCTCAAGGCAAAGAAGGAGGAGCTTTCCACTATCGTGGAGTCAACTGCCAAGGAGGAGGAGAGACTCCGTGCAAACAGAGAGGAATGTGCAGCCAAGATAGACGCAAGGACAATGAGTGCATATGACCATATCCGCAAGAGCTGCAATAATCATCTTGCTGTGGTGTCGGTGTTCAACAATGACTCATGTGGCGGATGTTTCAACACCATCGCACCTCAGAGGCTTATCGACATCGCTTCAAACAAGAAGATGATAATCTGCGAGTACTGCGGAAGAATCATTGTCAATCCGGATTTCGAATAATCTGATTCAACTATGACTGAAGAGGGAAAGAAAAAGTCAGTCAGAAGGAAGAATACGGCCGTCAACTTAGACACACTTGGGCTTGAGATGGGTAACAGACCGCCTCAAGCTCTTGATGTTGAAGAGGCTGTGTTGGGTGCCCTTCTGATCGAACCTAACTGTATCGACGAAGCTATGGATGAGCTTGCGCCGAACTGTTTCTATAGCGAGAAGCACAGGATGATATTCGAGGCAATGCGTTCGCTTACCAACGAACATGTGGCTCTCGATCTGCTTTCCGTATCTCAGAAACTCAAGGCCAACGGCAATCTCGAGGTTGTCGGAGGTACGGTGGCCCTCGCTCAGCTGTCTCAGAAGATCGGTGCGGCCGCACATATAGAGTATTATATACGTATTCTCAAGCAGAAGTGTATCCAGAGGGAACTCATCACTGCGTCTTATGATATCCTCAAGTCGTCGTATGATGAATCCGTCAATGTGGATGACCTCATAGACACGGCTCAGACCAAGCTTTTCGCTGCTATCCAGAACAATGTGAAGAAGGATGTGCAGGAGATCGGCAAGGTGATCAACGATGCTCTTGACGATATCCAGAGGCTCCAGGATTCTTCAGGACTCAGCGGTGTGCCGTCAGGCTTCCCGTCGATGGACAAGATAACCCTCGGATGGCAGGCTTCTGACCTCATCATCCTTGCGGCCCGCCCGTCTGTCGGTAAGACTGCCTTTGTGCTCAACATTGCGCGTAATGCAGCAGTTGACTTCAATATGCCTGTGGCCTTCTTTTCCCTTGAAATGCCGGCCATCCAGCTCGCAAAGCGTATGATGGTGTCTGAGACCCGTCTGAGTGCGGATAAGATCAAGGGTGGAGTGAAACTGCTTCCATATGAATGGGAACAGCTTGATATCCAGCTCAAGAGGCTTGCCAAGGCTCCGATTTATATTGACGATACTCCGTCGCTTCCTGTGATGGAGTTCCGCTCCAAGGTCAAGAAACTGGTGAAACAGAAAGGTGTACGTCTGATTGTAGTCGATTATCTTCAGCTGATGCAGGGACCGGCGGAGCTCCGCGGAATGCGTGAGCAGGAGGTCGCTGCCATTTCCCGTACCCTCAAGGCCACGGCCAAGGAGATGAATGTGCCTATCATCGCCCTGTCGCAGCTTTCGCGTCAGTCGGAAAACCGTCAGGGAAGCAACCGCCGTCCTCAGTTGAGCGACCTTCGTGAGTCAGGTTCCATCGAGCAGGATGCGGATATGGTGATCTTCATTCACCGATATGACTATCAGGGACTTTCTGAGAATCCGGATGATGTGGGAAGGACTCAGATCATCATCGCAAAGCACAGAAACGGCGCGATTGCGGATATCGATATGCGTTTCCGTGCAGATGAGGTGCGTTTCGTTGATGACCAGGAAAGTCTTGTCAGTCAGGCGGATGCGATGCCTGTAGGCTCGGCCATGAATGATGATTTCGGAGCGAATGACGAATTCTGATCCGTGAAAGACGAATGAGATGAATGTTATAATAAAGATAATGACGGTTCTCCTGTCCGTGCTGACGGTTTCCACTGCTCTGCACGCACAGGAGAATCAGGTTGATGCCCATAAGAAGTCTTCATGTATTCCTGTTAAGACCGTTGCTGAGAAAGAACTTGCTTATCAGGCCGGTGAGCGTCTCCATTTCACGCTTCATTACGAATGGGGAGCGATACGTTCGGATGTGGCCACAGCTACCGTAAGTCTCGATTCCCAGACCTTGAACGGGCATGATGTCTTTCATGTGAAGGTTGACGGAAGGACGACAAGGCTTTATGACTTCTTCTTCAAGATAAGGGAAGATTTCCAGGCATGGTTCACACGAGATGGTCTCAGGCCTTTGAAATTTACCCGTGACACACGTGAAGGCAGGTACCGGGCTACCAATGAATATGTCTATGACTGGAGTGCAGCAGAACCTCATATCGCTGCAGATGTGTATTCCAGCAGCAGGGGCAAGGGACGCAGGCAGCTGGAACTGCCTCTGGATCCATGTACCTTCGACCTTCCGGCATTGTTCTTCTATGCGAGGAACATGGATTTCGATGTGGTCGAGCCTGGCAGAAAATACCCGATGACCTTTGCTATCGACGACGAGATATATCATGTCTATTTCATTCTCCACGGCCGTGAGACCATCGATGTGAAGGGACTTGGCAAGGTCAGGACCATAAAGTTCGCGGCAAAGCTTGTAGCCGGAGAAATATTCACAGGCGAGACAGACATGATGATCTGGGTGTCGGATGACGATAACAGGGTGCCGGTTTGCTTCGAGGCTCCTATCCTCGTGGGTGTGGGAGCGGGAAGGCTTCAGGAATATTCAGGTCTCAAGCATCCTTTCACTGCATTGATCGAACCTTATACAGAAAAGAAATAATGGCTAAAAAGAACGAGATAACACATCCGGGAAGGATCGTAGAGATCACTCCGGATTTCACGACTGTTGAGATAACAGTCTCGTCTGCATGCTCTTCGTGCCACGCAAAGGGACTTTGCGGAATGTCGGAGGATGAGGACAAGATCATCATGGTGCCTACAGATCCATATACTCTGAGGGCAGTGGGTGACGAAGTGACCGTCAAGACAAAGATGACCATGGGGTTGAAAGCTGTGTGGATATCTTATGTGATTCCATTGGTCATTCTATTGATTTTAATATTATCTTTGTCTGCGGTTTTCGAAAAGGAGTATATGACAGGCCTGGTTTCGATAGCCGGAGTCGCATTATACTATTTCGGCATCTGGCTTTTCAGGGACAGGCTGTCGGATGAATTTGTATTTTATATAGCCTGATTGTAGTTTCGAGCGAAGGCCGCAGGCCGGATCGAGAAATCTCAAGAACAACTAAATTAAACAACAATTATAATGACAACAACAATTATCTGGACTATTGCAATCCTTACCGTTCTCGGTGTGGTTCTGGCGGTGGTTCTCTATTTTGTGGCTGAAAAGTTCAAGGTGGAGGAGGATCCGAGGATCGACGAGGTCGAGAAGGTCTTGCCCGGTGCAAACTGCGGCGGCTGCGGACAGGCCGGTTGCCGTGCTTTCGCTCAGTTCTGCGTCGAGTCGTCTCCGAATCTGGACAAATGCTTCTGTCCTGTAGGAGGTAATGAAGGTATGCAGAAGGTTGCTGCCGTGCTCGGTGTCGAGGTCGCCGTCAAGGAACCTATGGTCGCTGTGGTACGCTGCAACGGAACTTGTGAGAACCGCCCTCGCACCAACGAGTACGGCGGTTATCAGTCTTGCCGCGTGAAGGCTGCCCTTTACAGCGGTGACACCGGCTGTTCTTTCGGATGTCTCGGATGTGGCGACTGTGTGGCAGCCTGTCAGTTCGGCGCCATCACGATGGATCCTGCTACAGGCCTTCCTGTGGTTGACGAAGAGAAATGTACGGCCTGCGGAGCATGTGTGAAGGCATGTCCTAAGAATGTCATAGAGCTTCGCAACAAGGGACGCAGGAACATGCGCGTGTTCGTCTCATGCGTCAACAAGGACAAAGGTGCTGTCGCACGCAAGGCATGCAAGGCTGCATGTATCGGCTGCGGCAAGTGTGCGAAGGCATGTCCGTTCGAGGCGATTACAGTCGAGAACAATCTCGCTTACATCGACTTCACAAAGTGCAAGCTCTGCAAGAAATGTGTGGCTGAGTGCCCTACAGGTGCCATCCATGCCGTCAATTTCCCTGTAGTGAAACCAAAGGAGGAATAGACCATGTTAAAGACCTTTTCAATCGGCGGTATCCATCCGCATGACAGCAAGATTTCAAAGGACTGCAAGATCGAAGTTCTTCCGGTTCCTTCAAAAGTGTTCATCTCTGTGGCCCAGCATCTCGGTGCGCCTGCGACTCCGGTCGTGGCTGTTGGTGACAAGGTGAAGGCAGGTCAGGTGATTGCCGAGCCTGCGGGATTCATTTCAGCATACGTACATTCATCGGTTTCAGGTACAGTGAAGTCCATCGGGCCTCGCAAGGACCTGGCCGGCAACAATATGACTCACATCGAGATTGATGTCGAGGGTGACGAGTGGGCTGAAGGCATCGACCTCAGCGACACCCTCGTGACAGAAATTCCTGAAGACAACAAGGCCATTCTCGAGAAGATCAAGCTTAACGGTGTCGTAGGTCTCGGAGGTGCGACCTTCCCTGCACACGTGAAGCTCTGTCCTCCTCCGGGCAAGGTGGCCGAGTGCCTTATCCTCAACGGTGCCGAGTGTGAGCCTTATCTTACTTCCGACAACCGCATCATGATCGAGAGAAGCAAGGAAATCGTGGTTGGAGCTGCAATCATGAAGCAGGTCCTCGGCGGTTGCAGGACCGTTATCGGTATCGAGGAGAACAAGCCGGAGGCTATTGCAGCCATGACCGCTGCCGTGGCTGAACTCCAGGCATCAGTCAAGGGTTATGACGGAATCTCTGTGATGACTCTCAAGAAGAAGTATCCGCAGGGCGGTGAGAAGCAGCTCATCGACGCTGTGATGGGCCGTCAGGTGAAGTCCATGGGACTTCCTATCGATGTCGGTGCCGTGGTTCAGAATGTGGCGACGTCGCTTGCAGTATATGAGGCTGTGCAGAAGAACATGCCGCTTGTGACCAATGTGCTCACCGTGACAGGCGACTGCCTCCCTATGGAGAAGCAGCACAACTACAAGTTCCGTATCGGTATGCCGCTTTCTTATATAGCTGAATATGCCGGCGGTGTTCCGGAAGAGGCTGCCAAGATCATCAGCGGTGGTCCTATGATGGGTAAGGCGATCGCCAATCTCGACGCTACCACAGTGAAGGGTTCTTCATCCCTTCTCTATCTGACAGCTGAGCAGACAGTGCGTGGAGTGGAGTCGGCCTGCATCCGTTGCGGCAAGTGTGCCGAGGCATGTCCTATGGGTCTTGAGCCGTTCCTCCTTCAGAAGTACGCCCGCAACAACATGACGGACGAGCTTGAGGAGAATGCCGTTCAGGATTGCATCGAGTGCGGTTGCTGTCTTTACAGCTGTCCTGCAAACATTCCTCTGCTGGACATCATCCGCATCGCTAAGGGCGACGTCATCAGAATTATTCGAGGCAGGGGGCAGAAGTAAAAAACTGAATCCCTCCCACGCCAATTGATAACTAAAAACGCAGAAATAAAAATAAAATGGAAAAACTTTTAGTTTCACCGTCACCGCATCTTCATACAAAGACATCCACGAAGTCTTTGATGAGGGATGTAGTGATTGCCATGATTCCGGCAGTGATCGTTTCCATCCTCTTCTACGGATGGTCGGAGCTGCTTGTACTTGGCGTAAGTGTGGCTTCATGCGTGCTGCTGGAGTTCCTCATCACCAAATATCTGCTCAAGAAGACCTGCACCATCTGTGACATGTCGGCTGTCGTTACCGGTATCCTTCTTGCGCTCAATCTTCCTTCGACCACACCTTGGTGGGTGGTGTTCATCGGTGCCGTATTCGCAATCGGAGTTGCGAAGATGACATTCGGAGGTCTCGGACAGAACCTCTTCAACCCTGCAATCGCAGGCCGAGTGTTCCTCCTCATCTCGTTCCCTACCTACATGACCGACTGGACAAGACCTCAGGGCTTTGTCGGCGGCGGACTTGACGCTCTTTCAGGTGCGACTCCTCTCGGACTCGCAAAGGAGGGCGGCGTGGCAGCGATCGAGGGACTTGACTACATGGACATGCTCTTCTACAACATCGGAGGTTCTGCCGGTGAGCTTTCGGCGATCGCCATCCTCATCGGATTCGTGTATCTCCTTGTCCGCAAGGTCATCCGTCCTTACATTACGCTTTCGATCCTTGCTACAGTGGCGATCTTCTCCGGAATCTTCTGGGGAATCAACCCTGAGCAGTTTACAGATCCTGTATTCAACCTCCTTACAGGTGGTCTCCTCCTCGGTTCAGTGTTCATGGCTACCGACTATGTGACTTCGCCGATGAGCAACCTCGGAGGCATCATCTATGGAGTCGGCATCGGTGTGATCACAATGCTCATCCGTTACTTCGGAGCATATCCTGAAGGAGTTTCCTTCGCCATCCTTATCATGAACTCTGTGGTTCCGCTCATCAACAAGGTGTGCCACGCTAAAAAATACGGGAGGTAAAAGGTCATGGCAGTACAGTCAACATTCAAGAACATGAGCCTTTGTCTGCTCGCCATCTGTCTCGTATGCTCTGCTCTTCTGGCAGGAGTCTATGCTCTTACAGCGGAGCCTATCGCAGCGGCTGCAGCGGCAAAGAACGAGGCTGCCATCAAGGAAGTGCTTCCTGAGACAGCAGTCACTATCGAAGAGGAAAGGACAGTCGATTACGAAGGTGCATCATATGCCTACAATCTTGCTTATGACGAGAAGGGTGAAGTGGTAGGATGCGCGATCAACGTGAGCCCTGTCGGCTTCGGTGGCCCTATCGCAATCAAGGTGGGCTTCGACCGCAACGGCGTGATCTGCAACACCAAGGTGCTCTCGCAGGCTGAGACTCCTGGTCTTGGCGCAAAATGTGTCGAGCCTGCGTTCTCAGAGCAGTTCAAGGGTTTCGATCCTTCACAGAAGAAGCTTTCCGTGAAGAAGGACGGTGGTGACGTGGATGCCATCACAGCATCAACCATCACTTCTCGTGCATATGCTGACGGCCTTGCGCTTGCAGTAAATGTATATGCGGCGATCGCCGGCACCCCTATGCTGATCGATTCTTCGACAGGAGCAACTTCAGCAAAGGATAATGAGTAATGGAGGAACAGAAAATGGGAAAACTGCAACTTATAACTAAAGGCCTGATCAAGGAGAACCCTACATTCGTCCTCCTTCTCGGTATGTGTCCTACACTGGCCACAACCACTTCGGCCATCAACGGTATGAGCATGGGACTTGCCACAATGTTCGTCCTCATACTTTCCAACATGGTGATATCTGCGATAGCAGCCTACATTCCTGACAAGGTACGCATTCCTTCGTATATCGTTGTGATCGCGACTTTCGTGACCCTGCTCCAGTTCGTGATGCAGGCATACGTTCCGGACATCTATGAGACTCTCGGTCTCTTCATCCCGCTCATCGTGGTGAACTGCATCGTTCTCGGACGTGCGGAGGCATTTGCCAACAAGAACGGAGTCATCGACTCTGCTCTCGACGGCATCGGCATAGGTCTCGGATTCACCTGCTCGCTCACTCTTCTCGGACTTGTCCGTGAGATTCTCGGAAGCGGATCTGCTTTCGGCTTCAAGTTCATCGAAGGTGACGGTATCCTTGCATTCGTGCTTGCTCCGGGAGCGTTCATAGCCCTGGGCTATCTCATAGTGATATTCAGAAAACTGACTTCTAAGAAGGCTGAGTAAATACAGGAGGAAAAATCATGGTAGAATATATACTCATCATCATTTCAGCGATAT
>JAFTYS010000018.1 GCA_017461285.1 Bacteroidales bacterium
AATATGATGGGCATGCTGCCACATCAGGCGATAATCAGGTTCATCCTGCCCGCAGGAAGCAAGCAGAATCAATAACGGCAGTATACGAAAAAACATGTTTGGTCTCATCATGAGAGCATCTTTTTGCAAAGATATTCAATAACTCCGGAAAAATCTAACGAATGATGGTAAATACACATTACAACCGAAAATCTTTTATAACTTTGCCTAAGGTTTAAGCATTAGAGAGGCAAGACCATGGAGAATTTAACCGTTTCAAGAACATTAAACGAAGATGAGTATAACGAATTACTGCGACAAACTGTCGCAGTAATCGAGACATACCGATTTCAAACAGCAAAGCACCTGAACACAGCCGCGATGTCTTCCTATTGGGAAATAGGTAAATTACTGGAAGGAAAGAAAATTGAAGGCAAGCACGGTGATGGTGTTGTCAAAAGGTTGTCTGTTGATTTAAAATCTAAATATCCCGATATGGGCTTATCTCCAAGAAACCTTTGGGATATGAAGAAGTTTTATCCCGAAGAATAAGTTACAGGAATTAGTCGCCAATGAAATGAAAATTTCAAATAACGATTAATACGAATATAACGAAATACCCCAATTTTCCAATGAACAGAAGACAGACAATCATATGTTCAGGCCTGTCAGCGGCATTTCTGCTGCTGGTCTTTGCATTCTTCAACTTCATTTATCCTTATCACATCCACTATCAGGAACAGATGCAGATGTTCCGTTTCAGAGCGGATTATTTCCGTGAAAGCATTGCTGTTCCGGGAGGTTTAGGCGACTGGGCCGGAGGCTTCCTCGTACAGTTCTTCTATTATGCTCCGGCAGGCGCCCTCATCATTTCCATACTGCTGGGACTGATTCAGCTGCTTACCTGGAAAAACATGGAGAAGGGATCTTTCGCCGCCTATCCGCTGAGTTTCTTGCCGCCGGCCGCGATGTTCCTCTTCCTATGTGACGAGAACGCGCTCATAACAGCAGCTGTCGCCATCATAGCATCCCTGGCCCTGTCCATAGCACTGATGAAGATACGGAAGGCCGGTATCAGAAGCATCATAGCCATTCTCCTCATGCCGGCTATGTACATGCTATTCGGAAGCATCAGCATACTTGTACCTGCCGTTATGGCGGTCAGGGCTTTCCTGCGCAAGGAAAACATGAAGGTCACGGCAGCTTTCGCATTCGCCGCCCTGATGATGGCAGCTGAACTTCCTCTGATAGCTCGCGAATACAGTCCGTACCCTCTTGACAGGCTGTATTTCGGAGTCCATTACCACCGCTACCACAACGCCATCCCTATGCTTGCATGGATATCCGAGCTGCTCGTTCCTGCAGCAGTCGCCATCGCGCCGTTCTTCAGGAAGGACAGGATGGCGGTCCTGAGCCTGGCAGTCGCCATCCTGCCTGCAGCATGCCTTGCCCCGACATTCACAGACATGGACAAGGAAAGACTGTTCGGCTACGACTTCATGGCAAGGATGGGACAATGGAACAAGATACTCGCGACCTCCGACAGACACGCTCCCGATTCCCCTATCGCTGTGGAATGTACGAATCTTGCGCTCGCAAAGACCGGACATCTGGCCAGCGACATGTTCGCCTTTTTCCAGAACGGTCCTGCCGGCCTGCTTCCGGAGTTCACGAGGGATCATTTCTCGCCCGTGCCGACAGGAACGGTCTACTATCATCTGGGCATGATAAACACTGCCCAGACATTCTTCTTCGAAGCCCAGGAAGGAATTCCTGACTTCCAGAAGAGCGCCAGACTCACGCAGGCCCTGACCAAGACCAACCTTATAAACGGAGACTACGAAGTCGCAAGAAAATATGTCAACGCACTCAAGCAGACCCTGTTCTACAGGAAATGGGCGAAGGAGACCGAGAAGCTGCTGGACAATCCGGGACAGATTAATTCCGTACCGGAATACGCATGGATGCGTTCAGTCAGAATGAAGGAACACGACATCATGTTCAGCCAGGAGGAGCTGGATTCGATGCTCGGCCTGCTCTACGTTGAAAACGACACGAACACAATGGCGATGGACTATCTGCTCGCATGGTGCCTGCTTCGCAAGGATCTGCCGCGATTCTTCGAATGTCACCAGCTTCTGAAGACAGGATATGATGCCCGCCATTATCAGGAAGCTGTCGTCCTTTACTGGGCCCTCACCCACGACGGCCCGGAAGGCATGCCTGACTTCATATCAAGAAAGACCGCTGCTAGCTTCACTAAGTTCATTACCGCCCTTCAGAGCGGCAGGAATGAGGCAAGCATGCAGAAGGAATTCGGAAACACATACTGGTTCTACTATCACTATCGCTTCAAATGATGAAAAGACTTGCATACATATTCATGAGCATCCTGATGCTCGGCTCATGCTACAGGTTCGATCCGGCCGAGGCCCGCTATACAGACGGGCCCGTATGGCCGGACTATATGAATGTGACGGTCCCTGCAGGAATAGCACCGCTCAATTTCTGCTATACCGCCGAAGACGGTCCGGTACCGGTCACCACCTTCAGCCACGGAGAGATGAGCATCTCCATCAAAGGACGTGAAGTCGTCTGGAAGGACAAGGAATGGAAGAAGCTTCTCGAAGCCGCAAAGGGAGGAGACATAACCGTCAGGAGCAGCGTGCTTCCCGACGAATGGACCATCCATGTGTCGGAAGACGAGATAGACTACGGCATCAACTACCGTCTGATCGCTCCGGGCTATGAAGTATACAGCAAGATGGGCATATACGAAAGAGAACTGTCCGGCTACAAGGAGAGGGCACTCATCGAAAACACACAGTTCGACGGTTGTGTGAACTGCCACTCGTACAACAGAGGCAACCCGGCAGACTACAGCCTCCATATCCGAGGTGCCCACGGCGCCACCCTCCTCAACATAGGAGGAGAAATGGCCGCCTACAACACCAAGACAGACAGCACGCTGGGATTCTGCGTATATCCGTACTGGCACCCGGAAGGAGATTACATAGCATACTCGTCGAACAACACCCGTCAGGGTTTTCATGTCCTCGCCGACAAGCTGATCGAAGTGTTTGACCTTGATTCGGACCTGCAGGTCTATGACATCAGGAACAACTGCCTCATAACTGCCGCATCCGTAAAGGAAAAGGATGTTTGGGAAACCTTCCCGGCATTCTCTGCGGACGGAAAGACATTATACTTCTGTGCGGCAACGCCTAGACCGATTCCTGCGGAAACGGATCAGATCAGATACAACCTATGCAGCGTGGATTTTGACCCGGCTACCGGTACAATAGGTTCCCGAATTGACACGCTTGTATTCGCAGAAGGCATGGGCAAGAGCGTATCTTTCCCGAAGCCGTCATATGACGGCAGGTTCCTTGTCTATACGCTTTCCGACTATGGAAACTTCAGCATATGGCATCACGAGGCCGACCTCTGGATAATGGATCTGGCGACAGGCGAATCACGTCCGATGTCCCTCGCGAACAGCGGAGACACCGAATCTTATCACAGCTGGTCTTCCAACAGCCGCTGGATGATGTTCAGCAGCCGCAGGGATGACGGTCTGTACACCCGCCTGTTCTTCACCCATATAGACGAGAACGGCCAGGAGACCAAGCCGTTCATGCTTCCTCAGAAGCATCCTCTCCACTACTACAATTACCTGAACAGGTCCTACAACGTACCGGAGTTCGTTACAGGACCTGTAGATCTGGACCGTGTAGAGGCCGAAAAGCTGATCAACTCAAGCGAGCGCATCCAGTTCGGCTTCAGATAGCCTTATCAATATTCCTGAATACTCCTGCGACCCAGCAGAGAAGGAAGCCGAATACTATCAGGCCTATACCTGAGAGCACCACCACGGCTGCGACACCTGCGCTGAACGGGTTGACGAGGACCACAAATGACAATGCCAGGAGCAGGACACCGCCGATGATTGTCCATCCGGAGCCTTTCACCCTGAAGGTCTCCATATCTCCTCCGAATGCGATAATCATGAACGAGTGGTACATCATCCAGATGCCGAGCATGATGGGGAGAAGAGCCATGGTGACACCCGGATATATGCAGAGAAGGAGTCCAAGGATAAGGTCGATCAGTCCTCCCACCAACATGTAGCTTCGCATGGCAAGATAGTTTCCGCTCGTGGAAGCAATGATAAGCTGAGCTGCTCCGACAAGAAGCATGAGGATTCCTGCAAGTATGCTCAATGTCACATAGCTCTGCAGAGGGAATACGAATACTGCGATGCCCAGGGCGATGCAAAGTACACCGGCAAGCATCATGAGCCACCAGTGCTGGACCGCACGGCCGGCTCGTTCTGTCAAGTTCTCAAAATGACGTTTCATGGTACTAATAATTAATCAGCACCATGAAATGTCAATTATCATGCCCCTGTCATCCTGAGCGAAGCGAAGGATCTCTACCTGTATCTGTAGAGTCTGACATGGAGAACCTTATAGTCTCCCACAGAGATGCGCACATGCCTTCCCTGATGGTCCTGGTCTCCGTTCAGACGGCGCACATATTCAAAGGAACCGTCAGGCAGGACATCGACCTCGTCGCAGAATCCTATACCGCAACGCTCGGCTGTCCATGAAGGAGATTCCCCGGCTTCGCCCTGATCGCCCGAACCGGCAGCGGCGAAACCGTCTTCACCGAGGGCTTTCGCTGCCGACGAGCGAGCCTTTTCCGCAGCCGTAGCAAACTCCACGACTATGCCGTTTCCTGCGACGATGTACTCATCCTTTGCAAGGCGGATGATGATTCCGCCACCTTCGGGCCATACGCTTCCATCAGTCGCGCGCGGGTCCCATGGCAAGGTGAAATTGTGGCGGCAGGTCAGCGTCAGGTCACCGTCGGTGATGATGCGCTCCTTGTCGTTCTGATCGAAAAGAAGGCCCCACATCGCATCCTTACCCTGCCACGTCGCAACCAACGGCATCATCTCGCGAAGCTTCTCATATCCTTCCACGAAAGGTGTCCCCTGCTCCGCCGAACCGTCCTCGATTGCAAACGGGCTGATTCCTATGGCATCATGCTCGCCAAGGACATAGAATGCCCTGACGCCGTTGTTCTGCATATGCTTTGTCTCCGGGATGAAAAGCGGGTTGTTATGGAGATGATACTGTGCGACCCATCCCTTGAAACCGTCGTCATAAAGGTCCGGAGATAAGAAGTCAAGCGATGGGGCGGCAGCGTGCCATATGTCTATGAGATGGGCCAGAGGACCGGCTGACGGATATTCGCCCGGCTTTCGTCCGCGGCTGTTCATGGCCGCGTTGACGTAAAGCGGGACATTGTAGATTTCCCGTGCAGACTGAGCCATGCGCTCGACGTATCCGGCATAATGCCATGCCATGAAGATCTCGTCCGTGTATATTCCCTCTCCGAACACTTCTGTCCATGTACCTTTGGTCTTCGCACCGTTTGCCTCCCACTTTTCCTTCATATAAGGGTGGAGCTCCTTCTTATGCTTGCGAAGGAAAGATGTAAGTTCCTGAGGCACGGGAGCATTGAACAGACGATCCGCTTCCGGTGAGTGGTCACGGGCATCTTCAAGCATGCCGATCTCATTCTCGATCTGGACCATTATCACAGTTCCATGATCCTTGTCAGCTTCAGCGATATGGCCGAGCCAGGCCTTGAAGGCCCTGTTGTCGGCCTGGAACACATTTTCAGAAAAGGCGCTCGCAATCTCCAGAGGCTTGCCTTCCCTGGTATATGCCCTAGGATACTTCTTGAAATCCTGCTTGAACCATAGCGGTGCATAGCAGCTCATCGAGTTCTTCCATGCACCGAACCACAGGAAGGCGACCTTGAGACCGTTCCTGCGCGCTTCCTCCAGCACCTTGTCTGTAAGGGAGAAGTCGAATGTTCCTTCGACCGGCTCTAGAAGATCCCAGTATGCCGGAACCAGAACGGTATTAAGCCCCATCCTGCGCAGCTTGTCGAAATTCGTCTCTATGTCGGAAGCACATGCTGCCGAGGAATTGCCAAGCTCTCCCCCGAGTACGATGAAGGGTTTCCCGTCCACCATGAGCTGGACGGCATCACCCTGGCTGCGCAGAGACGATTTCTGCGCAGAAGCTCCTGCCGTAACCAGCAGGAGCATAATCATCAGAAAGTAATTCTTCATTTTCAGTTTCTCATCAGACCGTTAGCGAAGCCTGCATAGGCATACTTGCGGTTGTAGTTCTGATCCCAGAGTCCTACAGGCTCGCCGCCTCTCCATCCTGTGCCGAGAGCGCCAGGGGCGTCGGTAGGACACCACTGAGTTATACCATACTGCTGTGCAGGAGGGACTATCTCGAAATACTTGGTGACGATGAAATCATAGTAATCTGCCATCTTCCTATGCTGCTCATCTGTCAGTTGAGAAGTCGAGAGGGTTGTACCGCTACTGTTCACATATCCCATATCAAGCTCGGATATCTTCACCAGCTTGCCGGTATTCGCCATCAGCTGCAGCATCTTCACGACATGATCCTCCTTGCTCTTCTGAGTCTGAGGATTCTCATAATATGAGATATGCATCTGTGTGCCGATTCCGTCGATCTTCGTCACGCCGTCCGACTCCCAGACACCGATCCAGTGGATAAGGCTCTTGAGCTTCTTGTTGTCGTCCCAGTCAGACTCGAGATTGTAGTCGTTGATGAAGAGTCTCAAAGGAGCTGTTCCACCGAATTCCGCATAATACTTGCGTGCCTTCTCAATGACGATGCGGACATAATCTCCGGAACCGAGATAGTCCTGCCAATAGAAGTTGTTCGAACTTCCCCACTCTGCAGATTCAAGTTCATAGAATCCGTCTCCGTTGGTATCACGGCCTGAAACCGACTCATTGACAGCGTCCCATGCAGAGACCCTTGTCGCGGTCACTTCCATCACAGCCTTTATCCAGCGGTCCATAGCCTCTGTAAGGGCCTCCTTCTTCTCAGCGGCAGTCATAGGCTCGTATGTATAATTCACACCGGTCGCGGTAAACACGAAGTCATCGATATAGATATCTCCCACAAACTCTCCGAAGCTGAAGATAAGACGCGTTCCTCCTTCTGCAGTACACTCACACTCGATGTCGACATCCTTCCACTCCGTAGTGAACTGGACTCCAGGGAACTCACCGGCAGACTTGTAGCCGTCAGTGATCTGGAAACCTGAGTCAAGCCTTCCGGCTGCAGATCCCTTGATTCTGAATGAAAGAGTATACTTCTGGCCGAGTTCGAACGGTTCTGCAAAATCATGAGCGAACTGAGCTTCCCAGTTGTTTACGGCAGACGGATTGGTGACCTTGAAGGCTCCGTTCTCAACCGTGCGGCTGGAGTTGTTTCCCCAACCTCCGAAAGGATGTGCACCATCATTGAAATCTGCCTCCAGAAGAACAGCTTCGCCGGTTCCGTCAGGGACCTCGACCTTCTTTCCCTGGATAAGACCGCGGAGATAATCATTCGACTGCTGCGAATGCCATGCAAGAGTATGACCGTAGACGGTCATGCCGGCCTCCTCGGCAGCATCAAGGAAATTCCTGACCTGAGTGAAGTCCATGGATCCGTCCCTTCTGAGAATCGATGCCTGCTTCATTGCATTTCCTGCTGTCATTTCATCGAAATTCTCTGTAGCCATCTTATATTCTTCAGTCTTGCGCAAGAAGTTGCTGACAGTGACTGCTGCTCCCAGCTTGAAGTCAGGGGATGTCGTCCTGTTCACATAATTCTTAAGATAGTCGTACTGGGCAAGATTATCATAAGTCAGCTTGTTGTCAGTTCCCGGCTTCTCCTGTTCAGTACCCTCATTTCCTCCTGTATCCGGCTTAGGATCCGGCTTTTCGGTCGGGGTCGGTTCCTTCTTTGTCTCGTCCAGATAATCATCCGGGAAACATGATGTCCAGCAGAACATCGCAAGAGCCGCAGCTCCCGTCATCTTCAAAATTCTCTTCATAGCGTTATTATTCAATGGTTATCTTATCGATTATTATCGGCTTGCCACCCAAAGACCAGAAGCCTGCAATATAGATATGCGCAGGGCTTATTGCATTGCCGTTCTTATCCTTCATCGAGTGGAGGTCTACCACCACCTTGCGCGAGTTTCCGAAATCATACATCGCTGGATCGCTCCAGTAATTGTTCTTGTCAAAGAGGCGGAAGGAAACCTGGCTGTCATTGTTGTTTCCGAGTTCGACCGTAATCGTGCTGAAGCCGGAAAGATCCAGTCCCTCGGCATACTGCCATCCTCCGAAGCCGTACTGGCCGGTGATGAGGGTCCTTGTCGTCTCGTCGAAAGATCCTGTCTCCCAGATCGACGGATTGAACATCGCTGCCGTAAGAGGGAAAGGAGTGATCACATTGACTGCCACAGTCACGGACTTGGTCACGTCCGCCTGTGATGTATACGAAACGGTAAGATTTGCCTTGCCTTCACGAACGGCAATCAGCTTTCCTCCTTCAACAGACACGATTCCGGTCTTGTCCAGAACGAACTCCGCCTTATCTGTCACCGGCTTCACGGTTCCGTCCGCATATACGGCATTGACCATCAGGCTCTTGCTGTCACCCATACGGATATCAAGCGTACCTTCCACGCCCTTGATTTCCAAAGACGTCAGTTCTCCTTCAGGAACAGCTTCACCAGCATATTCCTTGAACCAGTGATATACAGGCCAAGGACATGCTTCAGGGTCATTAAGGAAAGTGTAATTGCCCGGAGTTCCCGGTACATCCCTGAACTGTGCCAGAAGCTCAGGGCTGGTGAAGATCATCCAGCTCACGTTGCCGGAATTGTCGGCTATGTACTTGAAGTTCGCTCCGAATCCCTTGCCGCCTGCAACGCCGGTGATGCTCTTTCCCCATGACGAATCATATTTCCTCGGCGCCCAGTCCATCTCGGTGACCATCACAGGCGCATAATCGGCAACAGGCTTGATCTGAGCGTCCCAGCCTCTCTGGAATCCTTCATATCCGCCGCCGATGATGCTTCCTTCGATATTCTCCTTAGGTTCCTCCTCAGCATCGCTGTTATACCAGCCCGGATAGACATGGATCGCGAATCCGATGTTCTCGCCTGTAAAGCGATGCGTCGCATAACCGGCATACTGGGACTGATAGCCAAGACCCGGAACCCAGATGATGTTGCGTGCGCCATTACCACGTATCTCGTCAATCACTGCCTGGAAATAAAGCTGCATGTTCTTGAAATGGCTGTCGCCGGAACCGGCATAGGTTCCGTCCGGTCCCTTGATATGGATAGGTTCATTTGCAAGCTCGAACATGACCTTGCCGTTGTTCTTCAGCTTCTTATGCTTCGAAACGATATCCCAGACCTTTATCAGGAAGGCCTGATAATCATCGTTCAGGGCGATCTTTTCCGGAGACACCCCAGGAGGACGCATCACGACATACAGTCCCTTCGAATTGGCGTATTCCACCATAGGTACAAACACCTCGTCCAGATACTTCCTGAAACGGCTTTCAGAGAATCTCTCATGGCCTTCGTACCTGACTGACTCCTGGTTCGGATCGTCGCTCCAGTACGGGTCCATATGCATACGCACGAAGTTCATCCTCCAGCCGTTCGCCAGAATCTGGTCTATCATGCTCTTGTTGTGGCGCAGACATCCTGCCACATCATAATTGTTCCAAGCCCAGTTGTTGAAGAACGGGCTGAAGGTCTGGCCGAAACCATGAAGATTCACGACATTGCCTTCCGCATCCATCAGATAGCGTCCGACGACATTCAGTTCCAGCGGAGTGCCGTCATCGGTATCCGTACCTTCTTCCGGACCGGTTCCTGGTTCCGTTTCCTGTTCTTCCTTATCCACAACAGGTTTCTGCTCTTCCAGATAATCATCCGGAAAGCATCCCGGCAGGCCTGCAAACGCCAGCACCGCCGTCATAAGCATAATGGAAAATCGTTTCATATCATCGAACACTTTATAAAGATCCTTCGCTTCGCTCAGGATGACACACTGCCATACATTCCATTTCAATAAGCCAGCCCGGACGGCATACAGGAGCCCATACGAAGACCTTCGGATGGTCCGGGAAGCTTTCCTCGTACATGGCACGGACGCATGCATAGTCAGCGACATCGCGCAGATATACGATCATATGCATCACATCGCCGTATGATGCGCCAGCCTCTGCAAGCAGGACCTCGACATTCTCCCACATCCTGAGCGTCTGGAGACGGATGTCTCCCGGGTGGACGATCTGTCCCTTGTTGTCGATGCTGGCAGTGCCGGAGATGATCACATGTCTGCGGTCATCGTAATCCACGGCCGTACCGCGCTCGAAGGTCACTCCGTATTCGTGGGTCGGATTCAGATGGGTCGCTCCCTTCAGGTAAGTCACCTTCTCTGCCGGCATACCTGCCGCTGCATATGCATCCAGGGCCACATACGACCCGCACACAGGATTGTTTCCTGCGATTCCGGTGCTCGCCAGATAATGCGTTTCCTTCGTAAGTCCCATGGAATCGAAACGCTCCCTTCTGCCCTTCACCACGCCTGCATAGTTATGGTCCACATCGTGGACGAAGAACCATGTACGGAGGCAGTGGTTCGGGATATCGCATCCCTCTGCCGCGAGAGCGTCAGCAAACTTATCCATTATCATATAGGTCTGCTGCTCCGAATCAGGGCCGATGCCGAATCCGTTGCCCATCCAGAGATGCTTGTGGCCAAGATAGTCGAAGGCCCACAGTCCGTCATGCTCCGAAGGAGCCTCGCATGAAACAAGATAAGCCCACATGGCTATCTTGCTTCCGTCAAGAGGAGGCTGTCCGACTGTCGACACCGCACATTCCCAGCGCCCGTCCAGCATTCTGTCCAAGGCTTCCGACTGGTTCGCCACATCGCTGAGGAAATAGCGCACGAATACAGGTCTGGCACCGCCGCATTCCTGCACGGCTGCGGCATCAAAGGCAGCGTGGAGCGCATCCACCTGCTGTCGGAATGTTCCTTCTCCGGACACATGGACCATCATATGGTATTCGCTGAACCCTCCGTCCTTCGAGAAAGACGAAACCTGCACAGAAGCATTCTTATAATCGATCGTCATATTCTTCATTTATATCATTTTCTTTTAAATCCTACCTTTCGGGCCTCGCCGCTGCGTGCGAATGACGCTATGTCGCTACCCTTCAATGCGATCTTTCCGCTGACGAATTCCGGTATGTTGTATGAGTACATCTGTGACTCATAATATCTTCGTGGGTCTCTCTGCGGCAGGAGGAAAGGCTTATGCGCATTTCCGTCGCCGTCTATGTATGAGAAATACGGTTTTGTATAAAGTCCGTCATCCCTTCTTGTGCTGAACACGAGCCAGCGGCTGTTGCCGCTCCATGAATGATAGCTTTCCACATCGCTGCTGTTGAGCGCCTCCATACAAGAGGTCTTGCCTATATGCAGATCTATCGAATAAAGATCGGAATCCTTATGCCAGATCGAGAAGTTTCCGTAATCGCTCAAGGCATAGACAAGGAAGCGGCCGTCAGGAGAGATGCGCGGGAATGAAACGCTCCTTCCTCCGGTCCTGGCGTTGTATAGGGTGTCGACTTGGGTTCCGAACGAGCAGTCTTCAGGATTGAAGTCCACACGGCACAGGCTGTACTTCGCTTCCCTGAACTTCTCCGGCATCGGTCCTACAGCTGCTGAAGAGCAGAAATACAGACTCTTTCCGTCAGGAGAAAATGTCGGGAAGGTTTCGAAGGCACCTTCGGAACTCAAGACATCGGCCGTGACTATTTCATGCCTTTCAACATCGTATACGACCACATCAGAAGCTTCGTCGAAGACTTCTATCCTGTCCGGGTCATGGACAAGAAGGGTCTGGTTGGTCCTGTTCACAGAGAAAGCCACATAGCGTCCGGATGTATGCCAGTACGGATATACCAGGGCGGATATCGTCTCATCAGTCTTTGTGTCAAGCTTCTCTCTGGTGCCGTCTCTGAATACATATGTTCCTCCGAATTCGGAGCGCATATGCATCAGCATTTCTTCCGGGTCACGGTCGCGGAAAGAGTGGCAGTTCACGCAGTTGCCCCTGCCCTGGGTGTTTCGGTATATCGCTGTCTCACGGAATGAGGTCAGGTCCCTCTGATATATTCCCATCTCCTTCCACAGGCTGTATCCCGGAGGTATCAGTCTGTACGCAAGATAAGGGTCCATCTCTTCCGGAGCGACATAAACCTCATACGGAACACATGCAGTCCATCCGTCTTCGCCACGGAAGCATAGAGTGAAGGTCATCGTCTTTCCTCTGTTTTCCCGGAGAAGGGTCTTCCAGAGGCCTCGGCCGAAGGCAAAGAGGCCGTTGTCCGCACGCATGTAACGGACAGCGTCAGCAGTCTCGATCACCAGCGCCCAGTCCCTTTCCAGAGAGTCAATGACTTCAAAATTCAATGGGGCGACATTGACAGGAACCGTAACATCCTTATAATCAGGGAATATCTCCGGAGCAAAATCCGATTTTACGGTTATGTCTATCTTTGAGGAGCATCCGCAAAACATGAGCAGCAAAGCTCCGAACATCATCAGTCTTCTCATCTTCCGCTCTCCTTTTCTATAAGTTCATACACTTGATGGAACTGGGACACTATCCTTTGCGAAGGATCGGCTTCCAGAATGTCCCTCATATCCCCTTCAAGACCCTCATAGCGTATATGCATGTCCGGAAGCTGCGGCGCATGGAATTCTTTCTCCAGGCCTGCCCGCAGTTCTGCGGCCATTCCACGATAGAACAATGTCTTTTCAAGAATCGATATGTATTTCTCAGCCACATCATATGCTCCAAGCGCGGCATTTGTCTTGATCAGGACCATAAGCTGTCTCGGATTGGCATTTCCGGAAGTGACGGTATTTGCATCGAAGGCTGCCTGACGTGCAGCGGCATGATAGTCCCATGCCGAATATACTGCGCTCTGAAGCGTCAGTCCTGTCTTCAGATTAGGTGTCGGATACATGATGCGGGAGAGGTCCTGCGGATTGTAATACATGAAGTTCTTTACAAGGATTCCTTTCTGGGCCAGGGCCAGGTTCAGATAACTGACAAGGTAGGTAGGCTGGCGTCTGTCAGCGGTCTTTATTATCCTGTCCCACTCGCCTGTTTCCGTCCAGTACTGCTCCTGGATAAGACGATAGTAGCTTCTGCTGTGGACCTTGCCATATAAGTTTCCTGCGATGAAGAAGGAGATCACTAGCCCGAGGGCGAGGATGGCCTTCGAGTAAGCTGGCTTGACATCCATACGTCCGATGATCCATGCCGCAAGCACTACAGCAGGAACCATTGACCATGCATATGCAGGGAAGAAATATGTCGACGGCCATTCATAGTACATGAAAGGAGTAAGAGCATGCTCCCAACCGCTCACAAGCGAGAATCTGACATATATGAATGCCGTCAAGCCCATAACGGCCGGGAAGATCAGAGCCGCGAGTCCTTTCAGGCCATCCCCTATAACCTCCCACAACAGGGCTGTTACGGCAAATACGACGGCTACACTTCCGGCAGCATGAAACAGCACCGGAATCATAAGCGCTCCGACAATATATCGCACCGGCCTCCTTGCCACAGACACATATGCATAAAAGCAAGCAAGCATCAGGATGAATGCGGCATGGCCCTGGAACCTGTAATAGTCATTCTCCATGCACAGGAACAGGAATGCTGCCGGAAGAAGACATAATCCTGCTACTGACTTTGCTTCAGTCCTCCTGCGAAGAATCCTGTATAGCAGCCATGCAGACAGGATATATATTCCGGTCAGGATGAACGTACCCGCAAACGGGATCCTCATGAACTGGGTCAGGAATGAAGCCAGAAGTGTCGCCAATCCGCCGGTCCTGGCCAGTTTGGATGCTATATCCGCCCAATCATAAAGGAAGAGGTCGTTGCTCTCGATGTTGTAGAACCGGAACTCCTGAGCAATGTGGATTCCGGCCGCCATGCATATGCAGACTGCCGCAAATATCAATATGTGGAGACCTTTCTTCATATTCTAATATACATAAGCCCAGTAAGTGTCGGCATATTTCCTTTTCGCCTGACCGGTCTGGCCCTTGCTCATCATTTCAGTAAAGTCGGCAAAACGCTTCCATACGGTTCCGTTTACCGGAAACCTGTCCAGCACCTGAGGATCACGGGTCGCGATCAGGCACATCGCTTCCTGATAGAGGACAGGCATGGTCCTGGTGTCCTGGTAATGATTGCCTGCGGCCTGGTTGAACACATTCATGAACATACCGGCATTCTTGTCGGCCAGAAGTGCGCACAAGAAATAATCGGCATATTTCTTATTCTCGGGATATCTGGCGGTAAGAGCCGTGATATCATTGTAGAAGTCCTTGAAAAGGAAAGGGCTGCCGGTCATCGGATACTCCGGTTCAGCGTCTCTGATCGTCTCCAGTTTCTCCTTGCGGTCACGCACCCATTTCCTGTTGAATGAGGAGCGGTCAAGGATATCGACATATCGTGCAGCCAGGTCATGATCCTTGAGTGCGATATAGGCATCAGCCAAGGTCCTCATTGCATCAAAGCTCAACCCCGGAGAAGACTGCAGCGACTGCTGGTACGCGTAATATATGACAGGATTCTGCAGTCCGAGGGCCCTGTAGAAGAGGATGTTGAACTTCATGGACAGAGGGCCGTCCTGCTGCCTTAAGACAAAATCATCAGCCCCCGACAGACCATATCGGAAAGCATAGTCCGGCAGCCTGTCTGTCTCAGACAATGCGAGAAGGACATATCTGCGCATGAACCCGTTTGAAAGAGCGTCCTGGCGTGATACGGACTTAAGGATGCCGTCCCAGTCCTCATGCTCGCCCATGTAGGCGAGACGGGCGATGGCTTCATGCTGGCGCGTAAGCGGTCCGGCATGAAGAAGATATATCGAAAACATGACTGAAAGAGCCGGCACGGCATAAATCAGCCAATTGAATTTCAAAAACTTAGGAAGCTTTGCAGAAATTCTGACAAAGCATGTGAAGATCAGGACGGCAAGAGTAACGGCCGTCACGATCGTAAGCATGACGCACACCTTTACCAATGTGATGTCGGTCAGCTGAAGATACACAACGGCTGGAACAGCAAGGAATGACAGCCAGAACAGACCATCGGAATCCTTGAAAAGCCTCTTCACAATGAGCCACACGCATATGGCCACGAATACAGGAACCGCAGCCTGGACTGCAGCTCCGGCTGCAGGATAGGCGAAGAACTTCAGAAGGAAAGAAGCCATATAATTGAAGAGGTCTCCCGGAAGTTCGTACTGTATCGGCAGGAAATCAGGAAGAGCGGTAAAGAAGGATGAGCCTTCCATCCACACCATGAAATATGGGAAGCAGATATACCATCCGCCCCATACCAGCAGGAATGCCGCAAGTGTTATGATCAGCTTCTTCATATCCTTCATTCTTCTGTCTTGAACAATTCCTCAGCCTCTTTCGGAAGCTTTACCTCTCCGTCTATGAACTCCGGCACATTGAACGACTTGAGACGCCATGCATGCTGCCGCGGATCCTCCTGCGGCAGGAGAAAAGGCTTATCGGGCTTTCCGTTTTCATCTATATATGCAATGAAGAGACGGGTGTACCTTCCGTCCAGCCTGCGGCTTCCGAAAATCACCCATCTTCCGTCAGATGACCAGGAATGATAGCTGTCCGCCTGTGCTGATGCATTCAGCCTTGAAACATCGACATCTTCCATTGTCTGCAGATCCATCATCCTCAGGTCTGCATCCTGATGCCAGATCGGGAAGGTACCGTAGTCAGACCATGTGTAAAGCAGATATCGTCCGTCCTGTGAGACTCTAGGATAGGAGACGCTTCCACCAAGCTTACGCGAATTGTAAAGGGTATCTACCTGAGCATCAAAAGATCCCGTCTGAGGATCGAAGGCGACGCGAAGCAGGTCGTAATGCATGTCCAGAGAGAATTCGACAGGCAGAGAATCGGCCGTATATGATGCGAAATACAGATATTTTCCGTCCGGCGACCAGGCAGGGAAGGTCTCGAGCGACTCTTCGGTAAAGAAACGCGGATCCACCAGCACCTCTCCCCTCTCGGTATCATAAACGACCAGGTCTGAAGCGGTATCGAAGACTTCCACCTGCTGACGTCCTTCTCCGAAGAAGACCTGGTGGGTTGTGTTCGAAGAAAATGCTATATAGCGTCCTTCAGGATGCCATGCAGGATAGGTCGTATTCCTGTTCGGCCAGATCTCATCGAACCTGATCTTTGAGAGTCTGCCGTTATGATAAAGAATGGTTCCTCCATTTGCTCCGCGGGCATGGAACATCATGCTTCCAGAAGAATATGAAGGGAAATGATGGCAGTTGAGGCATGTGGAGATGGTCTCATGGTTTGTGACGATGGCCGATTCCTTAAAGGATGTCAGGTCCCGCTGATAAAGGCCAAGCTGCCTCCAACTGACGTATCCCGGCTCTATCAGACGGTATGCCACCCAAGGATCTATCTCTCTGTCTTCCACATGGATAGGGAAAGGAAGATATGCCATTCCCTGCGGATAGTCATCGCTCCATACAGATACATATACGTCAATATTTCCTCCTGCAGCCAGCTTCAGCATCTCGCGCCATTTCTTAAGAGGAATCTGCACTACCCCTTCCCTTCCCCTGACCTTCAGGAGTTCATTCCCCTCATGACGGAAACTTGCCTGAATACGGCCGGCATCTTCAACCATGAAGTTCAGAGGGGCTATATTGCTCGGGATAGTGACTTCAGCATAATCCGGGAAAATCACAGGCCTGCATTCTGCAGCCGACCTGGCTGACTTCCATGATGTACATGCAGTCAGACAGATGGCCATGCAGGCTATGAGGAATATGCTGTATCTCTTCATGTTTCTATCTGTTAATAAGAGTAGGCCCAGTATGTATCGGCATACTTTCTCAATGCCTGGGTTCCTTTGCCTGAATTCATAAGTCCGGCAAAGTCAGCGAACCTCTTCCTTGTGTCTGCGCTGATCCGGATTCCTGCAACAGACTGCGGGTCTATTGTAGATATCATAAGCAGGGCTTCTTCATACAGACGCGGTATAGGTGTACCTGCAGGATATTGAACTTCAGCGACATAACGGAAAATATCCTTGAACTTCCCGCCTTCCTGATCGGCTAGAAGCGAACACAGAAGCAGGTCTGCGTATTTACGGTTATCCCTGTTGCGGTCCACCATGGACGATATGACATGGGTAAAATTCGAAATGGTGGCCTTATACTCGTCATAAGCATATTCCGGTTTCACATTCCTGATGGCCTCAAGTTGCGGAAGTCTTTCCTTTACCCACGCCTTATGGCATGAAGAATGGCTGAGGATGTCCACATATTTCCTTGCCAGATCATAATCCTTCAGTTCGATGTATGTGTCAGCAAGCCTCCTGAGCGAAGAAAAGCTAACGCCGGTCACAGACTGTACACCCTGCTGGTAGGCCTGATGGATGACAGCATTGTACATGTCATTGCACTGATAGAAGAGAGCGTTATAATTCAGACATAGCGGAGAAATCTTGTCCGTAAAGACAAAATCTGATTCTCCTTGCAGTCCGTACCTGAATGCATGCTCCGTGAGAAGTCCGGATTCAGACAGCGCGAGCAGAGCATAGGCACGCTTCAGTTCGTCTGTCCTGGCATCTTTCGGGGAGACAGTGTCCAGGATATCATCCCAACGGCGGTTCTCTCCAAGATATTCCAGACGGGTGTACTCCTCATGTGTCCTTTTACCGTTTTCATCTCTGGCGATGAACCATACTGAAACAGAAGCCGCAACAACAGTCAGAGCCATATTCAGATATATGTTTCCCATCCGTTCAGGCACTTTCCATTCAGGCTTGACGAATGCCGTTACGGCAAGCGTCAGGACCATCAATATCAAGGATGCGATATCAGCAGTTACAGTATAATAGAGATGGAAATCCCAGAACTGACGATAGGTTATGAATGCAAGCGGAATTACGGAAACCCATAGGATATCTTCAGGATTCTTGAAAAGGCGTATGAGGATAATTCCCAAACAGAATGCAGGAATTACTGTCAGGAGTGACTGAATTGCCGCTCCCAGCAACGGTATGTGATAAAACTGATGCAGGAACGCGCCGATATAGCCTGGCAGGCCTTCCTTTATGCTGAAATACTGTGAGGCAAAGTCCGGAAGAGTCGAAAAGAACGAATACCCTTCCAGCCAGATCAGATAGTGGCGGTAGCAGAAGAACCAGACCGACCAGAAGACGACGAAAAGCAGGGCTGCAATCACCAGCAGGGACCTCACAGGGGTAAAAAACGATTTCTTCATATCCAGCCTATTTTTCCGGTTCAAAAAGTTTCACAACGGAATCCGGCAGGTCGACTTCCCCATCGATGAATTCCGGTACATTATAGGACTTCAGACGCCACAGATTATACCTAGGGTCTTCCTGCGGAAGAAGGAAAGGCTTGTCAGGATTTCCATCTTCATCAAGATATGCGATATAGAGTCTGGTATATCTTCCGTCAAGCCTGCGGCTTCCGAACACGATCCATCGGCCCTCCGACGACCATGAATGATAGCTGTCAGCCTCTTCAGGGGCGTTCAGGCAAGATACATCCACATGCTCCATTGTCATGAGATCGATCATCCTGAGGTCTGCTTCAGGATGCCATATAGGGAAGGTTCCGTACTCGGACCAAGTATAAAGCAGGTATCGGCCATCAGCGGAAATCCTTGGATATGACGCACTTCCGCCCGATATTTCAGCATTATAAATGGTATCTGTCTGTCCGAAGGTCTTTGTTGAAGCATCGAATGGTACACGCAGGAGGTGGTAATGCATCTGTTCCACCTGATCAGGAAGGTTCTTTGCATCAGCGGCGGCATAATAAAGATGTTTTCCATCCGGAGACCAGGCAGGGAAAGTCTCGAGAGTCTCTTCCGTCATGAAACGCGGGTCTGTGATGACTTCGCCGGTCTCAGTATCATACACAAGCAGGTCTGAGGCATAGTCATATACCTCAAGAGGCTTCTCACCGTGAAGGTAGAAGGTCTGTCTTGTAGTATTTGACGAAAAAGCGATCAGGCGGCCGTCGGGGTGCCATGCAGGATATGTGGTATTCTTCTTCGGGCCGATTTCATTGAACTTGATCTTCGAGAGCTTGCCGTCATGATAGAGGATCGTACCTCCGTTTCCGCCGCGGGCATGGAACATCATGCTCTGCGAAGAATAAGCAGGGAAATGGTGGCAGTTCAGACAGGTCTCGTTGTCTGTCGCATTAGTTACAATGGCTGACTCTTCAAAACTTGAAAGGTTCCTTTGGAAAAGGCCCAGCTGCCTCCAGCTTCTGTAGCCGGGCTCTATCAGACGGTATGCGACCCAAGGATCGATCTCCGTTTCTTCTACATGAATCGGGAAAGGCAGATATGCAACTCCCTGCGGATGCTCTTCATTCCATACAGACACATACACATCAATGTTTCCTCCTGCAGCTTGAGCCAGCAGTGAGCGCCATTTCTTGAGAGGAATCTGAATTACGCCTTCCTTACCCTTTACCTTAAGGAGTTGATTTCCTTCATGACTGAAGCTGGCCTGAATGTGGCCGGCATCTTCCACCATGAAGTTAAGAGGAGCGATATTGGCCGGAACTGTGACTTCAGTATAATCCGGAAAGATCACAGGACGGCAATCTGCAGAAATGCTGGCAGACTTCCAGGACGAACATCCGGATAAAATGATAATGCTCAATACGATGAGACACTTCGATATAGTATCCCTGTTATATAGTTGCATATACTTGGTCATTAATCGTGTTAATCCTACAAATATACGCATTTATTCTCACTGTGGCAATAATAAAAAAGGAGGTCCTCGAAAGGACCTCCAATATTGAAAGAGTGTATCAGATTACTTGCCTGAAAGACCGGCTGCGAATCCGGCGTAAGTGTGCTTACGTCCGTAGTTCACATCCCAGAGACCTACTGGCTCACCGCCTCTCCAGCCTGTGCCGAGAGATCCGCCTGGGTCAGATGTGCACCACTGTGTGATACCATACTGCTGAGCTGCAGGGATGATCTCAAGGTACTTGCTTACGATGAACTTGTAGAAGTCAGCCATCTTCTGGTGCTGATCCTCAGTTACTGCTGTAGCTGCGATGCCTGCACCGAATGCCTTCTCAACGATACCCATGTCAAGCTCTGAAATCTTTACGAGCTTGCCTGAATCTGCAAGGAGTTCGAACATCTTGACGATAGACTCCTCCTGCTTCTTCTGGTCAGCCTCATCGAGGATGTAGCTTACGTGCATCTGAGTACCGATACCGTCGATCTTGGTCTGACCGTCAGCCTCCCAAACCTTGATCCACTCGATAAGGCTCTTGAGCTTCTTGTTGTCATCCCACCAAGACTCGAGGTTGTAGTCGTTGATGAAGAGCTTGAGTTCTGCAGGGTTGCCGCCGAACTCCTCATAGTACTCACGTGCCTTTCCTACAACAAGACGTACATAGTCCTCGCTTCCGAGGTAGTCCTGCCAGTAGAAGTTAGCTTCAGGATCGCCTGTTTCACCAGACTGAAGGTCGTACTTGCCGTCACCGTCGTTGTCAACGCCTGAGATAGGCTCGTTTACAGCATCCCAAGCCTTTACCTTGCCGGCAGTAACTTCCATCATACCCTTGATCCACTTGTCCATAGCCTTAGTGAGGGTATCCTTCTTCTCTTCTGGAGTCTGTGGAGTTCTTCCGCCAGGGAGCTCGATGGTGTAGCTCTGGATGATTCTTGCAGCGGAACCTGCACCTGCAGGATACTCCTTCGCAACGAAGTTCGCTGTTCCTTCAGGATCGTCGCAGTTACCGTTTGCGACAACTTCTGTACCGTTGATCTTGAACGAGATATTGTCAAAGTAGTAATTGTTAGCCTGAGCAAAGTCGTTGAGGTTGAATGCGATTGCATCACCACCATTCATTGCAGCCTCTGCCGTACCGGAAGAAGTATAAGTAGTCCACTCCTCAGTGAAGTTAACAGTTCCGATGGCAGCCCAGTGGATATATCCGCCAGGGCCAATGTGAGTCTGAGTACCAGCAGAAGCCTCCTTGTCAGCACGTACATCCATAGATACTTCCCAAGAATCACCTTCCTTCATAGGAGTATCAGGGAAATAGATCCAGAACTGTGTATCCCACGCAGCAGAAGCCATATCCTGTGACTTCACAAGGATACAGGTCCTCTGAACTTCCTGAGTCTTAGGGATCTCAACCATCTCGATCTTCTTGTACTGACTTACAATACGTGCAGGAGATGGATCTGGTGCAGGATATTCCTTTGCGAAGAAGCTCTGAGTTGCTTCAGGATCGTCGCAAGAACCGTTCACGACCTGCTCCACGCCGTTGAGCTTGAAGCTGATGTTATCGAAATACCATGTATTTGCGGTAGCAAGGTCATTAAGGTTGAATGCAATCGAATATCCGCCAGCAGCTGCTGCTTCTACAGTACCTGAATTAGTCCATGTAGTCCACTCTGTCTTGAACGCAGGGTTACCGATAGCAGCCCAATGGAGATAGCCTCCTGGGGTTGCACTATGGGTCTGTGTACCAGGAGCAGCCTCTGTAAGGGCGTAGATATCCATCGACACTTCCCATGCATCACCCTCCTTGAACTCGGTAGGGCACATGATCCAGAACTGGGTGTCCCATGCTGCAGAAACCATGTCCTGAGAAACGACCTCGATACAGGTTCTGTCAATCATCTTCTCTACTGGAACAAGTTCCGGAGTATAGTTAGGATCGATTCTGTCAGCGATGAGGGTGTTCAGGAACTTGTTGTTCTGCTGTGAGTGCCATGCGAGGGTATGTCCGTATACAGACATTCCTGCATTGACAGCCTCGTTCACGAATTCCTCTACAGTGTCGAAGTTCATGTTACCGTTGTTGCCTACAACAGAAGCATGCTTCATGGCATTGCCCGGAGTCATCTCATCGAAGTTCGAAACAGCCATCAGATATTCCTGACCGTGCTGAACGAAAGCGCTGGCAGTGACGCCTGCTCCCAACTTGAAGTCGGGAGAGGCTGTACGGTCCACATAGTTCTTCAGTACGTCATACTCCTTGAGGTACTCGTACTGCTCAAGATTAGCCGGCTTTTCAACAGGGAATTCCTTCACCTCATTGACAGCACAAGATACAAGACCTGTGAAAGCGGCTGCAAGAAATAATATCTTACTATAGTGTTTCATATCTTAGTCACTTTAAATAGTTATTCCTTATAGGTAGGTACGTAGGTCTCCATCTTGATCTCGCGGCTGCGTGATACGAGAGTATCCTTGATAGCATACTTCTTCTCACCGAAGTCAACGGTGTAGTCAAGATAGATACCGTCACGGTCCTTGTTGCCCCATGCGAGCTTCTCACCGTCCTTTACATACTTACCAGTACCGCTTGCTGTAATGCCTTCGGTAGCTGAAGAAACTGTACAGTTGCCGCTTGCATCGAATGTAAGCTTAACTGCGCAAGTCTTGGCAACAACTTCTGAAGTCTCGAAGGTTTCAGTCTTAAGACCGCCTTCACCAGGACCGATCTTCTCAAGACCTGACCAGCTCTTCCAGCCTTCTGTAGACTGAGCCTCGAAGTCACCACCTGCGATAAGGTTCACATCAGAACCCTTCTCAGTGAATGTAACGTCGTCGAGCATAAGAGTGATAGCCTTGTCACCGAAGCACCATGTAAGCTTGTCATATACGTCCTTGTCAGGCTTTACAGTCATTGTGATCTCCTTCCACTCAGTAGAGAAGCTCATACCGTGGCTGTAGTTCTGGTCGTCTGTAGTAGAAGACTGAAGGAATACGCTGCACCAGCTATAATCCTCTGTAGCGGCAGCCTTGCACTTGAATGTATATTCCTTGCCGGACTTCATAGGCTCGGCAAGCTGATACCATACCTGTGCGCTCCAGTTAGCATCGCCTGCTGTAGGGTTTGCCATATGAAGAGCGTAGTTGCTGGTAACTGTAGTTGTGGTAACCTTTGAGATGTTTGCAGTAACAGGAAGTGTAACAGCGTCGAGAGACTGAGTGTACAGTCTTACAACCTCGTCATTCTCAACATACTGTGCGTGACGTACTGTCGTACCTGCATCCTGACCTGTAACTGTGTCGACACCGCGGCGAAGCCAGCTGCCGTCCCATGGGTTCACATACTTCACACCGTAGAGGGTGTAGTCCATAGGCTGCACATTCCACAATGCTGCATTTGTACGGATCGGTGTCTCGCCCTCGATAAGAGGAGTACCGCTCTTGATCTGGTCTGCACCCTTGATGATGTCAGTCATGACTACAGGGATGATGTAGTTTGTCTTTATTGCATCAGGATCAGCAAAGAATGCGTCAGTAAGAGTAACCTCTACACCACCCATATGAGTACCTGCGTAGTCAAGCTTGTCAGAAGAGAGAGTATAATAGCTCTCTGGCAGAACCTTTACAGGAGTGCCGTCAGGATAGTACACATTCTCAGCGATAGACTCATCAACGTCAATGCCGATAACGACATCCTTACCCTTGTAAGAACCACCTATGGTACCATAGATGATGAACTTGTGCTGATTGTCAAGCGAAGTGTCGAAAGTCTCAGAATCTCCAAGCACGATTGTGCGGACAGGCATCTGATATGCGAAGTATGCAGAAATACCGCCCTCATAATCAGGGAATATCTTCTCCTGGTTATGACAAGATGCAAGGGAAGCCAAGACAACTCCAGCAGACAAAATCCTAAAAATATTTCTCAATTTCATAATATTCTATCTTTAATGTCTATATAACACATGTTACCAACCTGTATTCTGGTCGAGGTTGCTCCACTTCTTAACTTCTGCGTCAGGAATTGGTCCGTAGTACATGTAATCCTTGTAATTACGGTTCTCGACGTCGATCACGTTATACTGAAGCTGACCGGCAACCTGCTTAACATCCATACCCTTGGTCGGAACGTTGAGGTCAGCCTTCCAACGTCTGAGGTCCCAGAAACGCTTGTTCTCGAAGCACATCTCGATACGACGCTCGTTGCGGATAAGCTGGCGCATCATTTCAGGATCACCTGCACATGTTTCAAGATATGGGTCATTTCCACCGACACCGATACCTGCACGCTGACGGATAGCCTTGATCACGTCATATGCGCTGTAACCGTTATTGCCGGTACCCTTAGGTCCCCATGCCTCGTTTGCAGCCTCTGCGTAAGCAAGGAAGATCTCAGTGAAACGGATGTATACAGGATAGTGGAACTGAGCAAGCTGCGATGACGGATTAGGGTTACAGTCGTCACGCAGAAGCTTGCGGAGATAGTATCCTGTACGTGTAGAATTCGCAATCTTGTTCAGACCGTTGTCATCAGCAGAATATGAACCAGTGATGATCTCTGTATCACGGTAAACTGTACCGTTATACATCACATACTCGCTGAGACGAGGGTCACGGTCTGCATATGGATTCTGTGCTGAATAACCGCTGCCTGAAGCCTCGATAGGATAACCGTTTGCCATTGGGAAAGCGTCTACGAGGTTCTGAGTAGGGTTGATGCGGCCGTTTCCGTAAAGTGTTGGAGGGAAGTTGTCAAGCTCCTGAGAGAGACCGAAGTCATAGTCGGCAGTACCGTTGCTGTTACCACCTCTCCAGATGATCTCCTTAGGGTTCTCACCACCTTCGAGAGCATTGATGACCTCCTTCTGCATGTACCACTTATGTCCCTGAGGGTCCATTCCTGATACACCGCCTACGAACTTGAGAACGTCAGCTGCAAGGTTGGCAGCCTCTTCAGAAGTAACCTCTGTACCATCTCTGAATGCAGGGCTTGATGCGAGGAGAGCTGTCTGAGCCTTGATAGCCTTACAGATGAGTCCATCGATACGGCCACGCATGCTGGCACCGAACATCACGTTGTAGTCAACGTAGTTTGCATCGATTTCCTTATACTTGGCTGGAAGCTGATCGTTGCTTGTCAGATCCTTATATGTAAGAGGAAGAAGTTCGATAGCTGCATCGAGGTCCTTGTAGATCTGCTCTACACAAGCCTGGAAAGTATCTCTTGCCTTGTTGAAGTCAGTACCAGGGCCTTCAGTATAAGTGATCACAGGAACTCCGAGGAGCTGATCACCTACCCAACCTCCGTGGTTTCTGATAAGGTAGTACATGTTCAGGGCGCGGAGTGCATAAGCCTCACCGCTTACGTGATCCTTGAACATCTGCTGCTTGTGAGGAACTGCAGACCACTTCACACTCTCTACATTCTCGAGGAAGATGTTGAGATACTGGATGGTAGCCTTGCGGGCAACCCACTGAGACATAGGGTCGTTGGTAGCTGCCCAAGATCCCTGTGCCATAGCACGATAGCTGTTGTCAAGGTTATTGGTCACAGCATCGTCAGTTGCGATATCTGTAGTACTCTTGGTCTCGAACGGGAGGTTTGCATATGCATATCCCAAGATACCCTGAGCACTAGACGCATTCTGGAAGACCACGTCTACGGTCTGTGCATTCTCCACAGAAGGCTCGAAGAGGTCGTCACATGCGCTGAATGTGGTTACCAAAGCCACAAAAGCTATAATATTCTTTAGTTTCATTGTTCTCTGGTTTTAATGTTAGAATACGAGCTTTACTCCAAGATTGTAGAAACGTGTCTGAGGAGCAGAACCCACGTTCATTTCCATATGCTTGCGCTCAGGAGAGATAGTGAGGAGGTTGCTTCCGCTTACGTATGCAGAGAATCCCTTCACGATCTTGTTGTTTGCAAGAACAGACTGAGGCATCTCGTAAGTGAGCTGAACCTTCGCAAGGTCGATGCGGTTTGTGCTGTACATCCAGAAGTCTGAATCCTGAAGGTTGTTTGCACCTTCCGATACGGTAAGGCGTGGATATGTGGCAGTTGCAGCTGTCTCAGGAGTCCAACGGTCACGAACCACTGCTGAATACTTGTCTTCAGCGTCGATCCAGTAGTATGAATTGTTCTTGAGGCCATATGCACCGTAACCTGCAGTAGCGATAGCGAAGAGTGTGAAGCTCTTGTATCTGAGGGTAAGGTTAGCACCCATTGTGAGAGGGCTTCCATACCATCCGCCCTTGCCGAGGAATACGCGGTCGTCATTGTTGATCACGTTGTCACCGTTCTGGTCGATGTACTTGATGTCACCAGGGCGTGGAGTAGAACCGAGGTTCTGCTCAGGCCATGCAGCGATTTCCTCTTCTGACTGGAAGAGACCTGCGCTCTGGTATCCCCAGATGCCGTCGAGAGGCTTGCCCTCACGCTGTCTGTGGTCAGTGTACACTTCGTCACGGCGGCTTGCCATAGTGTCATACCATGTAGCGTTCACACCTGCACCGATTGTGAAGTCACCGAAGGTCTTCTTGTAGTTTACGCTTACATCAAAACCTGTACGAGCATTGTTGTTGTAGTTCATCCAAGGAATGAATGACTGGTCAGGATAAGATGTAGCCATGTGTGAAGGCCATGTAGTGGTGTTGTCGATCAGGTATCCTTCCATTGACTGGATGAAGTATGATGCGTCCACTGTGAGGCTTCTGTTGAAGAAGGCACCCTTCACATTTGCAGAAACTTCCTTACGCTTGATAAAGGTAAGAAGATCGTTGGCACCACGGGTAGATACAGCATACTGTGAATCCTCACCGTCTGCCCAACCGTAACCCCATCTGTCAGTTGCCCATGTAGGAGCGTAGAGATAGTATCCGGCGATGTCGATATCCTGGTTGAGTTCACTTGCAGAAACGCTGAATGTAAGGTTGTTGACAACGTCTGAATCCTTAAGGAAAGACTCGTTGGCAATGTTCCATCCGAGGGTTACTGAAGGTGAGAATGCACCACGATGTCCAGGAGCAAGCTTCGCAGAGTGTACGAAAGCGCCGCTGAAATCAACATAATATCTGTGGTCGTAGTTGTATGCTGCGAGAATACCGAGGTTAGCGTTAGCGATACGATGGTATTCACCGGCGAGAGTCTGACGGAATGCGCCTGCAACGAGCATAGCGTTTACGTTATGCACTGAGTTGAAGGTTCTGTTATAGTTGAACTGACCGCTCCAGAGGATAGTCATGTCAGCATCAGAACCATTGATGTTCTGGTTTCCTGACTTTCTTTCAACACCCTCCTGCTTGAGGTCTGTGATATACTCCTGTCCGTTGTACATTGACCATGTAGGAGTGTAGATAGCATATTCATTATCGTATGAAGTCGAATATGAAGTAGCATAGTCCATTGCGAACATAGTCTTGAAGGTAAGACCCTTGAGAACCCTCTTAAGGTCGAACTCGACTCCTGTATCGAACTGGAACTGACGGCTTGTCCACTTGCTCTTTCCTGCTGCATACATGTCAGCGAAGACGTTGGTCTTGTTCTGCTGTGTACCTGCAAGGAAATAATCTCTTCCGTCCAGATTGATGATGTTGCCTGATGCGTTGATGAGATCCCAAGCTGCAACAGCGTTAGGGTCGATCAGATCTGTAGGGATGAGCGGGTGAGCATGCTGAGGGAAGTTTGGACGCATTGTTGCGGCTGCCTCCCAATAGTTGCCCTTAGCTGACTTTGAGTCGTAGAATGTAGTGTTTGCGTTGATGTAAGCCTTGATGAAGTCATTAAGCTTTACGTCTACGTTACCACGTACGTTGAAGCGGCTTGTGTTGTTGTTTGCTGCCTCACCTACTGTAAGGAAGTCACCCTGATTGTAGTAGCTGATGTTGCTATAGAAGTGAGCACGTCCGCCACCACCTGAAATTTCAGCAGTAACGTCAGTACGGTTATAAGCCTTGTTGATGTACTCAGGAGAGTAGTAGTCAACATCCGGATAACGGTAAGGGTTCACACCTGCACTGTGGTGATAGATCTCTTCCTGAGAGTAGAGAGCTGGCTTGCCGTCGTTTGCAAGAGCCTCATTGTAATAAGTCATGTACTCAGCTGCACCAAGATACTCTGGGAAAGCCTTTGCGACATGAACACCTGTATTTGCACGCACTGCAACGCTGAGTCCGTCATTTGTTCCACGCTTTGTGGTGATGAGGACAGCGCCCTTTGCTGCACGGCTACCGTAGAGAACGACTGCCTGTGCACTCTTAAGGAATGTGATCTGAGAGATCTCTGAAGGGAGGATATTGTTAGCGGCACGTGGAACACCGTCGATAAGCACGAGATATCCCTGGTTGTTGTCACCATCCATACCCCAGAGCGAATTGCCGTTGAAACCACTCACATATGCCTGCATGTTGTCAAGGCTGTATGTGTTGTAGTTCTTGTCAGTCAGTTCCTCATAATCCAATACGGCAACGCTACCGATAAGGTCACTTTCGGCAACCGTACGATATGCGACCTGGACCTGAGTATCGCCATCTGATTCATTCTCTGCTGTCTGAGCGTTCATCATGAAAGGAGAAACAGCCAGCATTGCAAATAGAATGAAAGTTGATTTAATATATTTCATTGCCTATTCTTTAATAGTTATACACTTAATTCTCCTTATGATTACCAGCCCGGATTCTGTGGGAAGTCAGCATAGAGGTAAACCTCGCTGTCTGGCAATGGGAACCAATAATGCTTAGTACCGAATACGCGCTCGAGAATAACCTCTTCACGGAAGTTTGCTACCTGAGCATCCCTAGGGTCATTGCTCTTGTACCAGTCTGCGTCGTGTACGCGGTCAAACTCCTGAGAAGTCTTGATTGTATAAGGAGCCTCGGTAAGGAGGAGCCAACGCTGAAGGTCGCTGAAACGATGACCTTCGAACATAAGCTCGACAGCACGCTCGCGGCGGATTTCATCCATATAGGCTGTACCTGCGAACTTCGCGTGAACGTCACCTGCACCGCATCTCGCACGTACCTTATTAATAGCATCTTCTGAAGTAAGGTTGCAGTTGCTAGCCTTGTTTGTCCTTGAGAAGTTTGCATCCTTGGCAGCTGCTGCCTCAGCATACATGAGGTATACATCAGCAAGACGCATATAAGGAAGGTATACGTGTACTGCAGAACCCCAGTCATAGTCGCGGTCGATCACATTACATGTGTGAGGAACGAGCTTCTGGATGAAGTAACCTGTACGGCTGCCGTTTGCTACAGGACGCATGTTACCGCCTGTATAAAGCTGGCAATATACATATGCCTCACGGTCACCGGCTGCTCCATGGAGATACTGGAATCCGTCGAATACGATGTCATGGTAGAAACGTGGGTCACGGCCCTTGAACGGGAAGTTAGGATCGAATCCTGAATCCGGATCGTCAAGAGGGAGACCGTTTGCCATACCGTACATGTTCACAGCGTTTGCTGTAGGCTGGTGGATCACGTTATCGTGCTCAACGAGACCGGCAACCTTAGGTCCGAATACCTTTGAAGTGTTCCAGTGTGAACCGTTGAAGTCTGATGAAGGGCCACGGAAGATAGCCTCTACAGTACCAGGCATGAGCCAGTTCTGCTTGCGGGTGTAGAAGTTGTCAGAGAAGCGTGTCTTTGCGTCTTCTGCCTTCTCGTGCATGTATACATCCTCGAAATTATACTCTGCAAGTGAATACTGTGTCTGACCTGCCTCAACAAGAGCAAGAAGTTCACCGAAAGCCTCGGCAGCCTTGTTCATGTACTCTGTATTGTAAGCATAAGTCTTGCCGCTTGCAATAGCTCCGAGCTGTGCGCCGTGCTCCATAAGTGGAGAACCTGCCCAAAGGTAGCACTTGCCGAGATATGCGAGAGCCATTACCTTATTAATACGGAGCATGTTCTTTCCAGAAGTAGCCTTACCTGTAGAAGTGTCATCCCAGTTGATAGGGAGAAGGTCTGCAGCGCGACGGAAGTCCTCTGCACATCTGTCAGCACACTCCTGATAAGAAAGACGAGGAAGGTTGAGAGGTTCGTTGGCCTCAAATGCCTTGTCGATATATGGAAGGCCGCCAACCCAGTTGATCATCTCGAAATGCCACCATGCACGGAAGAAGTAGAGCTGACCTGCGATAAGGTCCTTCTCCTCCTTTGAACCGTTGACCATCTTGCCTGCTTCGAGAGCCTCAAGACCTACGTTAGCCTTACGGATACAATACCATACATGTCCCCAGAGAGAGTGGTCGAACTTGTTGGTAGAAGTAGGGTTGCTGCTTGGCTTGTAAATCCAGTTTCCGCCGCTGCCGTTGTTCCAGATATATCTGAAGTTACCGAGGTCAGCCTGGTGAGTCATACGGTTGTCAGCCTCAGGGTTGAAGATTTCGTCATCTCCCCAGTTCCAAGACGGACACCAGTTACATTTTTCCTTGTCAGGAATACAGTTGTAGATCTCCTCCACGAAACCCTGGAAGTTTCGGAAGTTCACAAATGGGGTTTCGCCTGAGATTGTTGAGTCGGCTTCCTTGTCAAGATAACTCTCGCAAGAGACAACAGACATTCCCAGAGTCAGGGCAAGTCCCAACAATATAAAATTGAATATTCTTTTCATTGCCTTCAATCAATTAAAGTGTAAACTTAACACCAAGGTTGAAACGCCTTACAGTAGGGTAAGCACCACCGCCTCCGCCGTATCCGCCGAGGTTAGACTCACGGTCGTCAGGCATGCGTGTCCAGAGCCAGAGGTTGTTACCGTTCAAGTAAATCTTGAGAGAGCTCAGACCGATCTTCTTTGCCCATCCGCCGTATACGGTATAAGCAACTTCAAGGTTCTTTACACGGAAGTAAGATCCGTCGAAGAGGTACTGAGTAGCATCATTGTAGCTAGGAGTTCTGTTGAATGCAGGAACTACAACGTCAGCGTCAGGAGTCAGAGCAGACCACCACTCACCTACATTATATACTGTATTCAGCTTGCTGCCGAAAGATGAGAGAGGAACGTCACGGGTAACGTTTGTTACACCATAAAGCTGTACGAATGCGCTGAAGCCTTTGTATTCAACTCCGATTGTTGCATTGTATGTGTTTTCTGGAGTTCCGGTGAAGCCGTAAGGAGCAGAGTCCTTGCTGTCGATCACACCGTTTCCGTCGAAGTCTACTATATAATAGTCACCAGGAAGTCTCTGTGCATCGTTTGTTTCGTGTGCAGGTGAACCGTAAACCTCATCCCAAGTGTTGAGGAAGCCGGCATCGATATGAGACCTGTACTGTCCGATTGCATAACCTGCCTGCTTCTGGTAGTTAGGAAGAAGCTCAGGGTCGTCCTTCTTGAGGATCACGTTCTCAGCATGTGTCATGTTGAAGTTACCCCAGAGGCGGAGAGAGTTTCTGAACTGCTTGTTGACACGGAGTTCGAGCTCATAACCAGTAGCACGTACCCTACCGAGGTTCACTGTTGGAGGAGTACCACCGAAGTATCCTGGTACTGAACGCTCGCCACCGCTTACGAGGATGTCTGTACGGTCATCCTGGAACACCTCGACCGAACCTGCGATCAGACCCTTGAAGAGGTTATAGTCGAGACCGACGTTCATCTTAGTAACAGTCTCCCACTTAACGTCAGGGTTACCGATTGCTGACTCTCTATACCATTCATATATAGAGTTTGTCTGGTTGAGGTCCATGCAGGTAGTTCCGCCGTATGCCCACTGTGACATGTAAAGCCAGCGCTGACCTACGTTGTCGTCACCGATCTGACCATATGATGCACGGAGCTTGAGGAACTCTACGATTCTCTTCTCGCGGAGATACTTCATGAAAGGCTCTTCACTGATGGTCCATCCGATGGCACCTGACTGGAAGAATGCGAAACGGTTTACATCAGCAAACTTCTCAGAACCGTTGTATGCACCGTTGTACTCAGCATGGTAACGTCCGTTCCATGAATAAGTCATACGGAATGCCCAGTCCTCACGATAATAAGGGATCATAGATCCTGTTGCGTTCTCTGAACGGCTGAAGAGACCCATGGCGCTTACATCATGCTTCTTGAATGTGCGTGCCCAGTTCACCTGGCCCTGATAGTAGAGGTTACGCATTGTAGACCAGTTGTTCACCTGGCCACCGCCTGTTGTCCACTTGATAGGCTGAGAGTAGTCGAAACCGTTATATGCGTCGAACTGGCTCTTGAGGTACTCCTGACCTGTGACAGGGTCGATCCATCTGAACTGAGGGTCGTTATACATATCGCTCACACCACGTCCTGACTCTACGAACTGGTTGTCCCATGAGATCAGAGCTCTGAGTGAGAGACCCTTTGTGATGAAACCGAGGTCCTGCTCGAGGGTGAAGTCGGTGTTGATACGGTTTGTTGTAGTCTCGAAGATACCACCAGTAGAAAGGTTCTGAGCCGAGTTGGTAACGTTCGAAGTCTGTGGATAGTAACCCCAAGCGCCGTCAGAATATACAGGAAGGAACACGTCCGGTGCGATGTTGTAAGCACCTGCCCACTGCTGCTGAATCTGCCAGATATCGTTGGTAGAGTTCATTGTAGGAGCGATTCTTCTTGCACTTGAACCTGCGAGGTTAACTCTCAAGGTAGTAGTCTTTGTGATGCTGAAGTCGAGGTTGCTTCGTACGTTGATTCGGTCGTAGCCGTATCCTGACTCATAACCACGGTTGTTAGGATATACCTTGAAAAGGTCACCTTCATTAATGTAGTCCGCAGCTGCAAAGTACTTCACGAACTTTGTACCACCGCTTACATTGACATTCGCCTGATAAGACATTGCGAAGTCGTTGAAGAGGGCCTTCTGCCAGTCTACGTTAGGATAACGCTCCTGCTGAGCTACGGTAGTCTGGTTGCGGTAGTTCTCGATGAAAGCCTGAGGACGGATGTACTCCCAAGAGTCAACACCTGTTACAGGAAGCTCGTGCTCGAGAGATACGTTACGTGCCATGAGTGCATCGTAAGAGTCCATCTTGTTAGGCAGCTTTGAAGGAGCCTTCATTGTTGCATTGAAACCGACATCGATTCTTGCCTTGCCTTCAGTACCACGCTTTGTAGTCACGAGGATGACACCGTTCGCGCCCTTCACACCATAGACTGCAGTCGCAGAAGCATCCTTAAGAACAGAGATGCTCTCAACTGATGAAATGTCCACGGTTGTCATAGGACGCTCGATACCGTCCACGAGGACGAGAGGGTCGTTTCCGTTCCATGAAGATCCGCTTCGGATTGTGATCTTAGGATCCTCCTCACCTGGCATACCTGTACTCTGGGTTGTAACAACACCAGGAAGGTTACCTGTAAGGGCAGCACCGACGCTGCTGACTCCGGCCGCTCTTTCGAGGACCTCACCTGTAGTCTGGGTGATCGCACCGACTACGGAAGCCTTCTTCTGCTGGCCGTAACCGACCACGATTGTCTCCTCGAGCATGAGGCTGTCATCCTTGAGGACAACCTTCATTGCCGACTTCGATACAGGAACCTCGACGGTCTCCATACCGATGAAGGAAACAACCAGTACTGCTTTGTCATTTGGAACAGTCAGAGCAAAATTACCGTCCAAGTCGGTAACCGTACCCACAGTTTCATTGCCCTTAAGAGCAACGCCACCACCAATGACAGGATCGCCATTGCTGTCCACGACAACTCCCTTCGCTGTAAACTGCTGTGCCGATGCCATGAGGCAGCTGAACAACAGACCGAAAACAAGCGCAGGAATCTTTCGATTTAGTTTTGTTTTCATTACGGGTTAGTTTAAATTAATAATTTGGTTTATGTGTAACTATGTACATTCGTTTCAGCATAACAAATGTACGCATAAAAACGCACACAAATGCACCTTTTGATACAAATAAGTACACGGGTGAAACAACGAAGCATTTTTTTGATGTCAATGTTTCAACAACGCAAGAAAATTCAAAAAATTATTGTAATTTTGCAACAAAAGCACTGAAACATCCGCCCATATGAAACATTTAAGATTATTAATCGCAACATTACTGCTTATTTCGGCAACATCCGGTACAGCACAGACAGCACGCCTGTACACCTCTGCAGACGGCCTTGCAAACAGCCATATCTACGACATTTTCCAGGACAGTAAAGGCTTCATATGGATATCGACGGAAAACGGACTGTCCAAGTTCGACGGAATGAAGTTCTCGACGTTCAGATACGACCGTTTGAACGAAAACACGATCGCCAGCAACACGATCCGAAGCGTCCATGAAGACAGCAAGGGACGGTTCTGGGTCGGAACATCAGCAGGTCTTCAGGTATTCGACACAGAATACAGCACATTTACAAAAGTAAACCTGGAGGACTGGAGCGTACCGGATTCCGACCAGCACATAATCTCCGTCATGGAGCTGGAGATCATGGACAAGAACAGGATCCTTGCAGCCACTTCAGGACACGGCATCTACATACTTGACGCCGACGACCACGGGATAGACCACGAACTGCAGAACACCCTGAACAAGATGCTCCCTTCAAAGTTCATCGAGAACACGTTTCTGGACAGCAAGGGAAGACTTTGGGTGACAACGGACATGGGAGGATTGAACATCTTCGACATGAAGAGCCTGACGGAAGTGAAAGACATATGGAAAAACGGTCTGTCAAAAGAATCCATGGACACCTTCAATTCATTCACGGAAGAAACACAGACCGGTAATATATATATAGGTTCATCCAACTTCGGCATCCTCGTATATGAGGAGGAGTCAGGGAAAATCAGAAAGACCCTAGGCTACTCCGGTCAGGATTACAGCATAATGTCGATGACCATCAACAACGTCGTTCCACGATACGGTGAACGGACATTCCTTGTAGGAACCGAAAACAACGGCATCAAGCTGTTCAACGCAAATACCGAAAGCATCAGGGACGTACGCATTTCCAGCGTACCTTTCAACACATCCGGATGGAAGGTACAGTGCATGGAGGAAGACAGCCAGGGCAACGTATGGGTAGGAGCCATACAGAAGGGAGTCCTGATAATACCTAAATCAATGTTCGGCTTCAGGCACATCGACTTCAACAAGACGGAAAACGGCGGACACGGCAACATAAGCGTGACTTCAGTGATTTCCGACGAAGAAAGAGACTGTCTTTGGGTCGGAACGGACGGAGGCGGTATATTCCAGACCGACAGATACAGCACATTCGCCAACATTACGGCCGGAAACTCAAAGCTGAGCAACAACTCGATAATGTCGCTCGCATTGGACAAGCGTGGAACCTTATGGGTAGCCACATATCTGGGCGGTCTGTTCTCATACACACCTGAGCGAGGAGTAAGAGCATTCCGGGATCAGGCAAGACTAGGCAACGACAAGACATACACACTGGCATATGATCAGGAAAAGGACGTCCTGTATGTAGGAACGCACGGAAACGGATTCTCCATGATAGACGCTGCCGGAGAGAGACTGCTGAAGACCTGGGACGAGGACGACGAATACAAATGGATCAGTTATCTGTCCATGGACAGTTCCGGCCTGCTCTGGATCGGTACCTACAACGGTCCCATGACTTATGACAGCAGCACGGACAAGCTCAACATGTACGAACTGGTAAAGGACAAGTCAATACGCGTGAATGCGATATACGAAAGCAAGGCAGGAGACGTATGGCTCGGCACAGGCGAAGGCCTCATCAAGCTTGACAGAGCTACGAGGGAGAAGACTGTATACACCGAGGGAGAAGGACTCGCAAGCAACTCCGTATCAGGCATTCTTGAAGACGACGAAGGCAACCTGTGGATATCCACATTCAACGGATTGTCACGCCTCGACCATGAATCAGGCACATTCAAGAACTTCTACCAGCACGACGGACTGCAGGAAAACGAATTCAACGTCAGGGCTGCGTACAAGTCAGCAAACGGCAGGATGTATTTCGGAGGAATAAACGGTCTGACCGCATTCAGTCCGCAGTATGTGGAAAGGCAGAAGACCCCTGTCCCTCCTCTTTATCTGTCCAATCTGAGCGTAATGAACGAGGACATAAAATATGACCCTCTCAAAGGCAAGGACAACATGCTTGACAAACACATTTCGGAAGCGACGATGATCACCCTCCCGAACCACGCCAACATGTTCTCGCTGGAATTCTCCGTGCTGGAATACACCAACCCGAAGAAGATATCATACGAATACAAGATGGAAGGTCTGGAAAGGTCATGGAACCGGACACTTGACGGGTCCCAGATCGCGACATATACGAATCTTCCATCCGGCAGGTACAGGATGAAGATAAAGGCGTTCTACGAAGGAGAACCTGATGCTTTTTCATATAAGGAGATCGGCATAAGGATACTTCCGCCATGGTATATGACGGTCTGGGCATGGATAGTATACACGATATTGGGATTGCTGGCTGTGATGATGGTCATAAGGCAAAGGCGTAGGAAGATTGCCCTGAAAAATCAGCAGGAGGAATCCCAGATGAAGGAAATGAAACTTCAGATGTTCACGAATATCTCGCATGAGATCCGCACTCCGCTCACTCTTGTCATGAATCCTCTGAAGAAGATGAGGGAAGAGGAACGCGACCCTCGTCAGAAGGAACTGTATAACCTGATGTACCGCAACAGTCTGCGCATCCTGAGGCTTGTAAACCAGCTGCTTGACATCCGAAAAGTGGACAACGGACAGATGAAGATGCATTTCCTCGAGACTGACATCGTATACTTCATAAAGGATATAATGCAGTCATTCGAGAATCTGGCGATAAGCAGAAGTATTGATTTCCAGCTCGATCCGTCTGATGAGGTCATCAATCTCTGGATAGACCAGGGTAACTTCGACAAGATAATATTCAACATTCTCTCGAACGCGTTCAAGTTCACACCGGACAGAGGATCGGTGAAGATAAGCATAAGCAAACCGATACCTAATCACGGAATTCTGGATTCGTACATAGAGAATTATGTGGAATTCATCATTGAGAACAGCGGAGATCATATTGAAGAGAAACATCTTGAGAAACTGTTTGACAGGTTCTATCAGGTAGACATCAGAGATGCGAAGATGGGATCGGGAGTGGGGCTCAATCTCGCAAAGCTGCTTGTTGACCTGCATCATGGCAACATTTCTGCATTCAACACTGAAGACGGAGTAGCTTTCCGCGTCAGGATCCCGGTCGGATGCGGGCATCTTACCGCCGATGAAATGACAAAGCCTCAGAATCATAAGGACCTGTATACAAAGAATCCGATCATCTCTGACTCGGACTACTCAAGTGTTGAAGACGTGACATACAACGTTCCGTCAGACGAGGGGAAGAATGCAAGACATTCGAAAAGAAAGAACATCGTGCTTGTAGACGATGACAGCGAGATGAGGGCATATCTGAAACTCGAGTTGCAGAGCATCTACAACGTCGAGGTGTGCGCAAACGGAAAGGAGGCATGGTCAAAGATTTCCACAACGATTCCTGACGCCGTAATCACTGACCTCATCATGGACAAGATGGACGGCGCCGAACTTTGCGAAAAGATCAAGAAGAATCCGGGCACGAACCATATCCCTGTCATATTGCTGACATCGTCCACAGACGAGCAGAGCCACAACAGGTGCATCAAGAGCGGAGCAGACCGTTTCTTCACCAAGCCGATATCGCTGGAAATCCTGAAGAGCGCCCTGGCAAGCGCCATCGCAACGAGGGAGACGATAAAGAACAAATACACCAGGGAGATTGACTACGGATACGGAGACATCAAGATGAACAATGCGGACAACCAGCTGGCGACCAAGGTAATAGCTATCATCCGCAAGAACATCGAGAACACCGAATTCAGCGTCGAGGAACTCAGCCGCGAGGTCGGAATGAGCCGCGTGCATCTTAACAGAAAGCTGAAGGAGATGATGAACATATCTCCAAGCAACCTGATAAGGTCAATACGCCTCAAGCAGGCCGCTTATCTGCTGATAAACAACAAGGTGAACATTTCAGAAGTTGCATACAAGGTGGGATTCTCGACCCACTCATACTTCTCGAATTCGTTCCATGATTATTTCGGAATGACGCCGAAGGAGTTTACGGCACAGTACATGAACTGCACTGATGAAGAGACCTTGAAGAAGATCTTCGGTTAGTACCCCCATGCGGAATCGAACCGCAACCGTCAGAACCGGAATCTGAAATTCTATCCATTAAACTATAGGGGCAATGGGAAGGCAAAGTTAGCATTTTTTTCTAACTTTGCGTCATGAAAGCGTATGTATTTCCCGGCCAGGGCTCGCAATTCACGGGCATGGCCAAAGATCTTTATGACAACAGCCCTGTCGCACATGAGATGCTTGAGAGGGCAAATGAAATCCTAGGATTCCGCATCACTGACATAATGTTCGAAGGAAGCGCCGAGGAACTGAAACAGACAAAGGTAACCCAGCCTGCAATTTTCCTTCATTCCACCGTAATGGCTAAATGCCTTCCGGATTTCGCCCCGGACATGGTTGCAGGACACTCACTTGGAGAATTTTCGGCACTTGTGGCAGCAGGGACAATGGATTTTGAAGACGGCCTCAGGCTCGTGGCCATCCGTGCAGGAGCCATGCAGAAGGCATGCGAGCAGAATCCAGGCGCTATGGCAGCGGTCATCGCACTTGACGCCGCGAGAATCGAAGAAATCTGCGCCGGCTGCGAAGGCATCGTCGTTCCGGCGAACTATAACTGCGAAGGCCAGATCGTGGTTTCAGGAGAAAAGGCGGCAGTAGAGGCTGCTTGCGTCAAAATGAAGGAGGCGGGAGCCAAAAGAGCCCTGATGCTTCCTGTAGGCGGCGCCTTCCACTCCCCTCTCATGGAGCCGGCACGAGAAGAGCTTGCCAAAGGCATAGAAAGCACTGTCTTCAAGACCCCTGTCTGTCCTGTCTATCAGAACGTTACCGCACTAGCTTCAACTGATCCGGAAACAATCAAGGCAAATCTTCTTGCCCAGCTCACCGCACCGGTAAGATGGACACAGAGCGTCAGGAACATGGCTGCGGACGGCGCGTCGGAATTTATCGAACTTGGACCGGGCAGCGTCCTGAAAGGACTTATTGCAAAGATTCTCTAGATTTTTTGCTTGATTCTCGACAAAAGTCCGTAAATTTGTATGATTGCGAAAATTTTAAATTCTATATAAACATTTAAAGCATATGGCAAACGAGAAAAAATTCGTCACTTGTGACGGTAACTGGGCAGCGGCGCATATCGCATACCTTTTCAGCGAGCATGCAGCCATCTACCCTATCACCCCATCTTCGACCATGGCAGAGTACGTGGACGAGTGGGCGGCTCAGGGTAAGAAGAACCTCTTCGGTGAGGTTGTGAAGGTAACTGAAATGCAGAGTGAAGGCGGTGCTGCAGGTGCAGTGCACGGCTCGCTCCAGGCAGGTGCTCTCACAACCACATTCACAGCATCGCAGGGTCTCCTTCTCATGATTCCGAACATGTACAAGATCGCCGGTGAAATGCTTCCTACAGTATTCCACGTTTCGGCCCGCGCCCTTGCATCACACGCCCTCTCCATCTTCGGAGACCACCAGGACGTGATGGCTTGCCGTCAGACAGGTTTTGCAATGCTTGCATCGGCTTCGGTGCAGGAAGCCCTCGACATGGCTGCCGTGGCACATCTCTCGGCTATCAAGTCAAGCATTCCTTTCCTCCATTTCTTCGACGGTTTCCGTACTTCTCATGAGATCCAGAAGATCGAACTCATCGACGAGGCCGCTCTTAAGGAGATGGTAAGCACAAAGGCTCTTGCGAACTTCCGTGCGAAGGCGCTCTCTCCAGACGCTCCTGTAACCCGCGGTACAGCACAGAACGGAGACGTATATTTCCAGGCAAGAGAGGCATGCAACCAGTACTACGATGCAGTTCCTGATATCGTTGCACGCTACATGGGCGAGATCAGCGAGCTTACAGGCCGCGAGTACCGTCCTTTCGACTACTATGGAGACGCAGAGGCAGAGAACGTAATCGTTGCCATGGGCTCTGTTACAGAGACGATCAAGGAGACCATCGACTACCTCGCATCACAGGGAAAGAAGGTCGGACTGATGACCGTTCGCCTCTACAGACCTTTCTCTGCAAAGTATTTCATGAAGGCTCTTCCGAAGAGCGTGAAGAGAATCGCCGTACTCGACAGGACAAAGGAGCCGGGAGCACTCGGAGAACCATTGTTCCTCGACATCAAGACCCTTTTCCAGGGCGTAGAGAACGCACCTCTCGTGATCGGAGGACGCTATGGCCTTTCTTCAAAGGACACAACTCCTGCACAGATCGTTTCAGTATATGAGAACCTCGCGATGGCTGAGCCAAAGGACGGCTTCACTGTCGGCATCGTCGACGACGTGACATTCAAGTCGCTTCCTCAGAAGGAGGAGTTCTCGATCGTGAAGCCGGGCACAACAGAGTGCAAGTTCTTCGGTCTCGGTTCTGACGGTACCGTCGGCGCGAACAAGAACACCATCAAGATCATCGGTGACAATACACCTAAGTACTGCCAGGCATATTTCGACTATGACTCGAAGAAGTCAGGCGGATACACATGCTCGCACCTCCGTTTCGGTGACCTCCCTATCAAGGCTCCTTATCTTGTAGGAACCCCTGATTTCGTTGCATGCCACGTCCCTTCATACCTTACAGAGTATGACGTGCTCAAGGGCATCAAGGAGAACGGTACCCTCATCCTCAACAGCCTCTGGGACGAGGAAGAGACCCTCAAGAGGATCCCTGACCATGTAAAGGCTGTCATCGGAAAGAAGAACATCACCCTTTACATCATCAACGCTACAAAGATCGCGGCTGAGATCGGACTCGGCGGACGTACCAACACCATCCTCCAGTCAGCATTCTTCAAGATTACAGGCATCATCCCTTACGAGGAGGCTGTAGGATACATGAAGAAGGCCATCGTCAAGAGCTACGGCAAGAAGGGCGAGCACATCGTGAACATGAACTATGCTGCTGTTGACCGCGGCGGCGAGTATACGAAGGTCGAGATTCCTGCTGACTGGAAGGACATCACAGCGAAGTTCGAGAATCCAAACGCAGCACGCCTCGCTCCTGCATTCGTGAAGGAGATCGCAGACGTAGTGAACGCTCAGGCCGGCGACACTCTTCCTGTAAGCGTATTCAACGAATATGTAGACGGAACGATCCCTGCAGGCACAACCGCATACGAGAAGCGCGGCGTTGCAGTAAAGGTTCCTGAATGGCAGGCAGAGCACTGTATCCAGTGCAACAGCTGTGCATTCGTATGTCCTCATGCTGCCATCCGTCCGTTCCTTCTTACTGACGAGGAGGCTGCTGCAGTTCCTGCAGGTCTCAAGTATCAGGACGGCAAGGCTCAGTTCAAGGCTTACAAGTTCGCCCTCAGCGTATCAGTACTCGACTGTACAGGCTGCGGCAACTGTGCTGACGTCTGCCCTTCAAAGGAGAAGGCTCTCGTGATGAAGCCGCTCGGAACACAGGAGGCAGAGCAGGCAAACTTCGATTACCTCCACTCACACATCGGATACAAGGACAACGTGCAGCCTAAGGCACAGAACGTGAAGAACGCTCAGTTCGCTCAGCCTCTCTTCGAGTTCTCTGGCGCTTGCGCAGGCTGCGGCGAGACTCCATCCATCAAGACCATCACACAGCTCTTCGGCGACCACATGATGATCGCGAACGCAACAGGATGTTCATCTATCTATGGCGCATCATTCCCTGCAGCCCCTTACTGCAAGAACAACGAAGGCCACGGTCCTGCATGGGCAAACTCACTCTTCGAGGACTTCTGCGAGTTCGGTCTCGGTATGAAGCTCGGTTCAGACAGGGCACGCGCGACTGTAGCACGCCTCATGGAGGAAGGTCTTGCATGCTCTTGCTGCACAGACGAGATGAAGGGTCTCTTCACCCAGTGGCTCGAGAACAAGAACGACGCGAAGGTTACACGCGAGGTCGCTGACAAGCTCATCCCTCTCTGCGAGGGTTGCGGCTGCGACGTATGCAAGGGCCTTGTAGAGTACAAGACATTCATCCCTGCACGCAGCCAGTGGATCATCGGCGGTGACGGTGCATCATACGACATCGGATACGGCGGACTCGACCATGTGCTCGCATCTGGCGAGAATGTGAACATCCTCGTTCTCGATACAGAGGTTTACTCGAATACCGGCGGACAGTCTTCAAAGGCTACTCCAGCAGGAGCAATCGCGAAGTTCGCCGCTTCAGGCAAGAGGGTACGCAAGAAGGACCTCGGAATGATGGCTATGAGCTACGGATATGTATATGTCGCACAGGTTGCGATGGGCGCATCTCCAGCTCAGTACTTCAACGCTATCAAGGAGGCTGAGGCATATGACGGTCCGTCACTCGTGATCGCTTACGCTCCTTGTATCAACCATGGTCTCAAGGCCGGCATGGGTCTCAGCCAGAAGGAGGAGAAGCTCGCGGTAGAGTGCGGTTACTGGCACCTCTACAGGTACAACCCTGCACTTGAGGGAACAGACAAGAATCCGTTCACTCTCGACAGCAAGGAGCCTGACTGGAGCAAGTTCCAGGACTTCCTCAAGGGTGAGGTCCGTTTCGCTTCTCTCTACAAGATGTATCCTGATTCAGCAGAAGAACTCCTCCAGAAGACAGAGGAATTCGCTAAGGTTCGTCTTGAGACTTATAAGAGACTTGCTAAATAATGAGAAGAATCATCATTTCCATATTACTCAGCGCAGCCTTCATGGCTGCGCCGAGTGTTTATGCAGGTGCCCAAAGCGTCTGCAGGCTGGAGCCGTCTATGACAATACTTCTTTATCCGGAAGGTCAGACAGTTTCTTCAGGTCTGACTGAAGATGGAAAACCCAAAACGTCAAATGAACTGACCGGGCCGGAATGGACTGACGAGACCGGAAGGATCGGAAACATCTCTGACAGTGCCCGAATAGATATTTATCTACCAAAGAAGGGCAACGGTCAGATGATAATCGTATGTCCCGGCGGAGGCTACAGATATGTATCTGCACGCAAGGAAGGTCTCCATGTCGCAGACTGGATGGTATCCAGAGGCATAGCAACAGTTGTAGTAAAATATAGGATGCCGGACGGTCATTGGGAAGTTCCGCTTACTGATATACAGAATGCCTTCCGTTACTGCAGGGCACATGCTTCCGAGTGGGGAGTGAAGCAGATAGGAGTGATCGGTTTCTCTGCCGGAGGCCATCTGGCGGCCTGCGCGAGCACATTATATACAGATGCTGTGACAAGACCTGACTTCTCGGTCCTGATTTATCCTGTAATATCATTGGACAGGAAATACACGCATCAGGGAACCAGGAACAATCTCCTCGGAAAAGATGAAATCTGGGAGGACCGAGACAAAAAGGTTGACGAATTCATGGAAGCTCAGAAGCTGCATCACGACCTGCTTGAGCATTACTCTCTCCAGAACCATATTTCTTCCGACACACCTGTTACATTTCTGGCTCACTGCACAGACGATGCTACAGTCCCTGTCGAACACAGTCTGATGTACTATTCAAGGCTCAACGACTGCAAGGTTCCTGTGGAAATGCACATATATCCTGAAGGGGGACATGGATGGGGCTTCTCATCCGAGAAATGGGCAGGAAAGGGGAAAGACAAGCTTTCCTATGCAAGAAAAGAGTTCGACGCTTCTTTAGAACGCTGGCTGGAAAGTATCAGAACGAAGTAAGGTATTCCTTAAGAAGACGACAAAGCTTCGTACATGCGAATGCCTGTGTCGGTCTGTAAAGGACATCAAAATATACCGATTTCTCATGGGTGGCTTTAAAGTCACCCATTTTTGGTGGCCGGGAAACAGACATCCTCACTCTGGCGATCGAATCAGGATTAATGTCGAACGGAGATTCCGGCGAAGGTTTCAGCTCGAGAACAAGATCTGCATCCTCGAATATGGCCTTCTCGAAGGAAACTTCAGGATGGACGGTCATGAATTCCTCCAGAGCCGGTGCGACAAAGAAGGAATATAGCTCTTCAGAGGCAGAAATGCGCACCTGAGCATCCTGAAGGTGGACGAAAAGATTCCCTGCCGCCGCACATTCTTCTGCAATCCTTACGGCATGTTCCAAAAGCACTTCACCCTGAGGCGTCAGTACTACCTCACCGCGAAGTCTTTCAAACAGCTTCACCCCTGTCGCCTTTTCCAGTTCCGACACATTCTGACTGACAGCAGGCTGTGTGATACCCAGCTCGGCCGCGGCCTTGGTGAAACTTTTTTCACGTGCCACGGTCATGAATACCTTCAATCTGAAATCTTCGAACATATCCTCTGTTTTGGACAAAGATACAATATTTTTAGATTGTCTTTCTGGAAAAAATAAGACAATCTTTACATTATTATAATTATATTTGTAGCTTATACGCAACATTAGCGTCTAACAATCATATACTTGAAACTAATCAAACCAAAACGAACATAAATCTTTAGAGTATGAAACGTTTATTTATCATCATCGCGGCCATGTTCGCCGCCATCATGGCATTCGGTCAGACTCCGCTTCCAAACGATCCTGCAGTAAGGACCGGAAAGCTGGAGAACGGAATGACCTATTACATCCGTCACAATGACCAGCCTGCACAGAGAGCAGAATTCTATCTTGCCACTGACGTGGGAGCATTCCAGGAAGAGGATCATCAGGACGGTCTCGCCCACTTCCTCGAGCACATGTGCTTCAACGGTACCAAGAATTTCCCTGGCAAGGCGCTTCTCGACTGGCTTCAGAGCATCGGAGCAGAATTCGGTAGAAACATCAACGCTTCTACAGGATTCGAGCAGACACAGTATATGCTCAACAACATCCCTGTCGTAAGGGAGACAATCGTTGACTCATGCCTCCTCATCCTCCACGATTATTCTCACTTCGTGACCTGCGATCCTGCTGAAATCGATGCGGAGAGAGGCGTCATCCTCGAGGAGAGACGTACAAGAAGAAACGCAGAGTGGAGACTCTTCGAGAAGTCGCTTCCATATTACTATGGTGACACTCCATATGCAAGAAGAACCCTCATCGGTGGAGAGGAGCAGCTCAAGACTTTCGCACCTGAGAGCCTTACAAGCTTCTATGAAACATGGTGTCGTCCTGATCTTCAGGCAGTTATCGTAGTCGGTGACGTGGACGTCGATCAGATCGAGGCAAAGATCAAGACTATCTTCGCCGACATCCCTGCACCGGTAAATCCTCAGCCTAAGGTTCTCCACAAGATTCCGGATAATGTAGAGCCTATCGTAGGTATCCTTACAGATCCTGAGATGACTTCTTCAAGCATCGAGGTACTTTGGAAGAGCGAGCCTATGCCTAAGGAGTTCATGAACACTGACGTGGCATTCATGACAGACCTCATCAAGATGTATGTACGCCTCATCATGCGTGAGCGTTTCTCAGATATCACAGCCAAGCCTGACGCACCGTTCCTTGGAGCAAGCTTCTCTATCAGCAACCTCTGCAACTCATGTGACGCTACAATGGGTACTGTATCATTCAAGGAAGGTGATGCTGTGAACGCATTCACTGCATTCATGACTGAAATCGAGAAGATGAAGAGATTCGGATTCACCGACGGTGAGGTTCAGCGTGCAAAGGACAACATCATCAGCAGTTACGAGCGCGCTGTAGAGGCTGCCCCTACCCGCAAGAACGCTGAGTTCGTTTACCCGCTTCTTTACAACTTCTACGACAATTCTCCTTATATGGAGCCAGAGACAGAGCTTCAGCTTGCACAGATGGTATGCGCACAGCTCAACGCTCAGATCCTCAACCAGGTAGTAGCTCAGCTCATCACTGACGAGAACATGGTGATCCTTTACAACGGTCCTGAAAAGGCCGGTCTCGTAAATCCTACAGAGCAGGAGCTCACAGGCGTTCTTGCTGCTGTGAAGAATGCAGAGATCGCAGCGAACGTAGAGGACAGCGTGAACGAGCCTTTCATCAGCGGCGACCTCAAGGGTTCAGCTGTAAAGAAGGAGGCTGAGACTATCTATGGCGCAACTGAATGGACACTCAAGAACGGTGTGAAGGTTGTCGTACTCCCTACACAGTACAAGCAGGATCAGGTAATGTTCACCATCAAGAAGGACGGAGGAAACAGTCTTATCGCAACTGAGGACATGCCTTCATTCGAGCAGAACATCTGGACTCTCTTCCTCAACAACTCAGGAATCTCCAAGTTCTCCGGAACACAGGTTCCTAAGATGCTTGCAGGAAAGAACCTCAGCGTAACTCCTTTCATCGGTGCTACACAGCATGGCGTTCAGGGATCAAGCACTCCTAAGGATTTCGAGACTGCACTCCAGATCACGTACCTCTACTTTGCAGATCCACGCTTCGACGAGGCTGAGTATGAGACAGGAATCCAGCAGATCAAGGCTATCCTTCCTAATATCGCAAAGAACCCTGACTTCCTCTTCCAGAACGCTGCAAACAGGATCCTTTATAACAATCCACGTCTTGCAGAACTCAATGACGAGACTCTTGCAAAGGCTGATCTTGCTACTATCGAGAGAGTTTACAGAGAACTCTTCAAGGATGCTGCAGGTGCCGAGATGTATATTACCGGTAATGTTGATCCAGCTGCCATCAAGCCGCTTGTTGAGAAGTATATCGGTTCTATCGCAAAGGGCAAGAAGGCTGCCAAGGTAAATCAGGACAATGTAATCAGCATCGTGAAGGGTCAGGTTGACGAGACTGTGAAGCTCCCTATGGAGACTCCTAAGTCAACCGTAATCCAGGTCTATACAGCTTACATGCCTGTTGACACCAAGACAGAGGTTGCTCTCGAGGTTGCAAACTATGTTCTCGACATGATCTATACAAAGACCATCCGTGAGGAAGAAGGCGGTACATACGGCGTAGGTACTGCAATGGTAGGTCAGAGGGATCCTGAGGAAAGGGTGATCATCCAGGTTCAGTTCGACACAAATCCTGAGCAGGCTGCAAAGCTCAGCGAGCTTGCTATCAAGGGTCTGAAGGAACTCGCTGAGAACGGTCCTGAGCAGGACAAGTTCAACATGGCGATCGAGAACTTCAAGAAGAACCTCCCAGAGTCAAGAATCAACAACTCATACTGGTTCAGCAATCTCCAGAATTACTATGAGCATGGTATCGACTTTGACGCTGAGTACGAGGCTGCCGTTAACTCAGTCACCCCAGCTGACGTGAAGGCTGTCCTTCAGGCAGTGCTTGCACAGAACAACCTTATCGAGATTACATCTGCTCCTCAGGAGTAGGTGTAACCTCACCTATAAACAAAAAATCCAAGGCTTTCAGCCTTGGATTTTTTTGTCTGTGAATACAGGCTACTGGATTATTCGCCTGGTACGATTGCACCCATTGGGCATACGTCTGCACAAGTTCCGCAGTCGATGCATACGTTTGGATCGATCTTGTAGATGTCACCCTCTGAAATAGCGCCTGTAGGGCACTCGCCAAGACATGTACCGCAAGCAGCGCAGTCTTCTGTAATTCTGTAAGCCATTTTCTTATCCTTTTAAAAGTTAGTATATTCAATCACGATGCCTCAAAGGCATTCCAACTGCAAATTTAGACAAATAATTTAGATATTCAAAGTCAGACTTCACATGATTTGTACTATCTTTGTCATAGGTATATATAAACGTCAGATCATGATAAGGAACACACTTGCGGCCATAGCTGCATCATTCATATTCAGCGTATTGTCACTTTCGGCACAGGAAAGGCTGGCAAACGGTATCGAGTTCGACAGATATGTCCATAATTTCGGAGATATCCTGCTCGATAACGGTCCTGTCTCATGTACATTCACTCTCAGCAACAAAGGAAACAAGCCGGTGGTGATATACAATGTGACGACTACATGCGGCTGCACAGACGTCGAATGGACCAGGGAGCCCATAAGAGCCGGAGGCAAGGGCGAGATCACTGTGACATATTCCAACGATGAAGGCCCCTACCCTTTCGACAAGAGCCTCACCGTATATATGTCTGATGAGAAGAAACCGGTGATCCTCAAGCTCAGGGGTGTTTCAAACGAGAAGCCTCGTCCTCTGGAAGATCTGTATCCGGTCCATTATGGTTCTCTGGGGGTGAAGGAAGATCTGATTTCATGCGGAAATCTGGAGCAAGGCGGAAGCAGGAGTGATGCCTTCATGGTGGCGAACCTGTCTTCGGCCCCGATAGACCTTACATTCAGCCAGATTTCCGAGAATCTGACACTCAGCGTTTCGCAAAATCCGATTCCGGCAAAAGGTACAGCCGAGGTAAGGTTCACTGTCAAGGCTGACCGTGATATCTGGGGCAAGCATACATATTGGGCTGTTCCTTTGCTCAACGGTAAAAGCTACAGGAACGGTGAGGGCAGCGACAAGATAGGAGTACGAGCATTCACAAAGGAGAATTTCAGCAATCTGACCGACGAACAGAAACAGAAGGGCCCTATGCCTCGCTTCGAGACCAGCACATTCTCATTCGGAAATGCGAAGATCGGCACGGAGATACATGCCACATTCAAGTTCAAGAATGAAGGAAAGAGTGATTTCCTCATATACAAGGTCGATACAGATGCATGTTGCTATTCTCATAGCGACATCCCGGTAGCAGGCCCCGGCGAGACCGTTTCGTTCAGGGTACATATCGACACCAAGGACATGAAGAAGGGTGAGAGTCTGACGATCATCACATTGACTACAAACTCCCCTACCCGTCCGATCATCAATCTTTTTGTTTCGGGATATCTGGAGTAACAATTCACATACGGGCTCGGGAAACAGAAAAGAAGGGGAAATGTTTCCCGAGCCCATATGTAAATTTATCATGATAAAGATTTCTGACAATGCATTTGTTTATTGATATATTGAGGAACAGCATTCTGATTACAGGACTGGTCGTTGTCATGATGATGATGATCGAGTCGTTGAATATCGAGTCGAAAGGATTGCTGTTCAAGGGATTGAAGCGTACGAAAGTCGGTCAGGTAGTGTTCGGAGCTCTTCTGGGATCAATCCCGGGATGCATGGGAGGTTTTGCAACTGTTTCTCCCTATACACACCGGCTTTTCAGTTTCGGAGCTCTTGTAGCCATGATGATAGCATCTTCAGGTGACGAGGCTTTCGTCATGCTCGCCATGATTCCTGATCAGGCGCTTATACTTTTTGCCGTACTCTTCATAATTGCCGTGATTGTCGGCATCGGCACGGACAGGATATATGACAGGATTCATGAAAAGCATTGCGACAAGCAGGATCATGAAGAATGCGGAGCTGATACAGACTGCCATGACGGCTATGTAGTGCACGAACTTTCTGACTGCTGTGATGACAGCCCGGAAACCAGGAATACGGAGAAATGCTTCCACACATGTCACGACGAGGCACACAACGGCATGTCCATATCTTCTCACAAGCACAAGCGACATTACGGATGGAAGAGGATAGTGATGTTCATCGGCCTTGCAGTTTTCATCGCGGCACTGGCATCAGGACAGTTGGGACATGACCATTCCGCACACGCAGAACATGCCCATCATGAGCATCATCATGCCACGATCGAGACTGAGCATGAGCACGACGGATTTCATATCGATCTGCTGAGCGAGGATTGGATGAATGTCCTGTTTGCAGGATTGAGCGTGATAGTTCTTTTCGTCCTTCTGCTTGCTTCAGATCATTTTGTGGAAGAACATCTCTGGAACCATATAGTGAAGAAGCATCTTCCGACAATATTCGCATGGACATTCGGTGTGCTGCTGGTTCTCGGAATTGCTCTCCAGTATGTCGATATAGACCGATGGATCAGTGATAATGTCGCACTCATGATTCTATTGGCGACATTGATAGGAATCATTCCGGAATCCGGTCCTCATCTGATTTTCGTAACACTGTTTGCTGCCGGTGTAGTGCCGTTCCCTGTTCTCCTGGCAAGTTCGATATCTCAGGACGGTCATGCTTCGATTCCGCTTCTGGCAGAAAGCAAGAAGAGCTTCGCCTGGGCGAAGCTCATCAATTGCGTTGTTGCCATCATCGCAGGATTCGGTGCGATGATCCTTATGTAACGGGACTCCTATCTATAGACCAGTTCCCACTCATCCACATGCATCACAGAGCCGACACCACCTGTGAAATAATCACCATACTGGCTTGACGATGCTACCGCAACGATATATTTCGGTTTGCGGACAGTATCCCTGTAATCCAGGACACACTCGAACTCCACATATTTACCTTCTGTATCGACATCGGTCTCAAGTCTGCCCAGAGCGATGATATGAGGGTCATTGTCGAAATCCACGAAAGTCTGGGAGGCTGTCATTACTCTGAACGGCTCATCCCAGTCTGCAAGCAGGATCATGATCTGAGCCTTATCCATCTGTCCCATCTTGTCAGAATGCTCTCCGGATGCATTATCTATGACTTTCGGAGCATAAGAATAATAACCCTTGAGCGAGTACGGCCTTGATGTGAACGGAGTACCCCAGTCGAGTTCCGCTCCGACTCCTCCTGAAATGGTAGCTTTCAGGAACTGTCCTGTAAAGATATTGCCGGCTGCAAACATACCGAACACCTTCACGCTTTCAAGACGGACAGCTGTTCCGGAAACCACGAACTTTGTTTCAGGACGGGTGGAATTGACAGCAGACATCATGTTGACTCCGGAATTGGCACATCCCCATACCTGCTCCACTCCTTCAGGCATCGGATACCATGTATAACCGCCCGGATCACCCTGATGCCACTCATCGAAAGACATGTTAGGAAGCTGGACAGGATTTTCCGTGACGAACGCATATTCTTCGCTTATCTCATCGTCGCATACGACTCTTGCCATATATTCCGTACCAGGTTTCAGCTGATCCACAAAAGCATGGATCTCCGTTCCCTTGACATCCGTTGCCAGCTTGATCCATGATTCGGCACCCGTCTCCTTGTACTGTATATAAGGAGTACCGTTTCCTTTGAATACGGCATTGATATCCGCCTTGTAGCACCATGCATTTACGGATGTGATTTCCAGATTGATCAGCTTATGGACAGCAGTGAACTGCCATTCGTAATACTCCAGATCCTTATAGACCGTGAATGTCCTGGATATCACACAGTCCAGATTCATCGGAAGAATGACCTTTTCCCTTTTTTCAACCGTCTCGTTACCGACTGCAACGTAACCGAAGGTCGAATCGATCTGCGAACCCTGGGCCTCAAGCTTCATCCTTTCGAAACGGATATCGGACAATGACTGGCCTTCCGGAAAATATGCTATTATCGTCTTCTTCTCTATATCAAAGACGGCTTCCCCTACCATTCCGTCACATACGACATATCTCTCTATAGGCTGCTCAGCCACTATAGTCCACTCATATGTCTGATCAGGATATGTCTGATACGATATCACGAAAGGCTTGGTAAGGTCGAGGATCTCCGGCATCTCAACAGAAGGAACGGCACCTTCAGTAAATTCATAGTCCAAGACAGCCGACATGGAGATATCAGCAGTCTCTTCAAGCACGACCTTTACTGTTCTTGAAGCTGCATCAATGGTGACAGACTTCTGTCCTTCCACTTCAAATGCAGTGATTTCAGCCACGCTGAGCGGATATGACAAAGGATTCTCGAGGCAGGAAACTGCCATGATCATAGCAGTTATGATTATCAATGTTCTTTTCATTTCCTGTCACCTCCATTCTTTTTTGAAACAGCAGGAAGATAGAACGAAAGTCCCAGGTTTATCGACAAAGGATTTATCCTGAAATTCGCGCCGCTCTGCTGCATGACACTGACGTCAACCTTGTTGGTTTCCTGTCTGATATACTGGTAACTCAAGCCTAAGATTCCCACTGCGACTTCAACGCAGACCTCATTCGTAGCAAAGACACAAAGTCCCGGCACGACATTGAGCGCAGCTCCATATATATCCTGGAACGTACCCTGATTACGGCCGTTCACGACCTGATATGATACAGACTGCCCGATATCGCAACCAAGACGCAATTCTCCGAACATGGCGATCCTGCGGCTGTTGGCTATAGGCATATAGTACCTGGCCGTAACAGCACCCGAATATGAATTCTTCAGAAAATGGAAATCATTCAGGTCAAATGAAGCCAGATCACCTAAAGAGAGACCAAGAGTGTTAAGTCCCAGTTCTGTCCTGTCATAATCAAATCTGGCACCGATGGAAAGATTGTCTTTGATGAAATATGAGAACGATGGTGCCACGCCATATGTCTGCAAGCTTCCCTTTACTCCCGAAAGGAGAGAGAACAAGGCCGAATATCCGGCATCATCAGCTCCGTTGCCGAGATCATATGTCTTATAAGAAAACGACAGTCCTCCTCCCATATATCCCTTAGGGATGAAAACGGAGTTCATCTTGCCTACACCGCGGTCAAAGGCAGCAGCCTCTTCCTCGGAAGAAGAGGCTGACACCATAGGTGCGATGATGATAATGCACAGAAAAGTCAATAATAACTTCTTCATTATCTTATGTTTTTCATTACTGCTTCAAATTCCGCTGGCGTAAGTTCTGCCGGATCATAGATCAGTTCAAGCTCATCAAGATACATGGTACTTCCGAGACCACCGGTGAAGTAGTCACCATAACGGCTGGCTGCTCCTGCTATCACAATGTAAGAAGGCTCTTCGAGACTTCTGTACTCAAGAGGAATCGTAAAGCGGATATAACCGTTTTGATTACCAAGATTGTCAGTAGTGTTGTCCTGTGAGATGAATCCTCCGTAAGCGATGATATCAGGATTGTTCTCCGATGTATCCACAAAGCGGTTGTCACCGGTACTGATCTCGAAAGGCTTGCTCCAGTTGGTAAGGAATATCTGTATCTGACAGAAGTCCATCTGTCCATTGAGATATGAGTAGTTCGATGACGTCCTGTTGATGGCAACCGGCTCATATCTGTACCATCCGCGAAGAGCCAGAGGACGTGAATTGAACGGAATACCCCAATCAAGCTTAGCTCCGACAGGACTCAAAGTAGCAGCGCCGAAATCTCCGGTATAGATATTTCCGGCTGCGAAATTACTGAGAAGCTCGCCTGACTCCATTCTGGCTGCCTTTCCGCTTATGACAATCGTCTCTTCCGGTGTCGTCGGTACAAGGCTCTGTCCGAGGATATCTGCGGTTCCTTCGTTTGCAGAGTCCCAGACAAGATGGTTGTTATAGTCATCTGTCGCATACCATGCCTTTCCTACCTTTACCCAGTCATCAAAGCTGAGGTTATAAACTGTCTCTTCTGTAGGATATGTGCTGAATGTAATCTCGGTAGCAGTCTTGCCGTCAGCCTTGTCCTTTGCAGAAGTAGCGCGGAACACATAATCAGCTCCAGGTTCGAGATTGTTCAGACATGCGCTGTAAGTAAGGCTCTCGAGGTCTATGTCCATCAACGAAGGATCCATCTCGGTCCACTCGGAATCAGAAACCTTTCTGTACTCGAATGAAAGTCCTTCCGGTGCAGACTTCGAGAAGAATCGTCCGGAGAGTGTAGCGAAGCCGGACCAAGGCATCACTGAAACAGTCTCAGCAACAATATCGGAAACAATTGAAAAAGCAAAATCACATCTTGCATATCTCTCATATGTATCGATTACCGTCAAAGACATGAGATAAGGCTTGTTGTCAGGCGAAATGGAAAGACGGCTTACGAAGTCGGTAATGTCAATGGTAGCTGTAAGATCACCTTCAGACACAGACGAAGCTGTGATTCCTATATCTTCCATGATCTGAAGCTCCTCATCGCTGATATTAACAAAGTCGGTCAGCTGAGGGAGTCCTTCTGCAAGAAGATACTCATCCAGATGAGAAATGACAAGACTCTTTATTCCTCTACCGGCAGTAAAGGTAAAGGACTTGAGGATGTCGTTTCCAAGAGGATAAATGATTCCTTCCTCATCCGGATTGAATTCCGGATTAGTGCTGTATGAAGGCATTATCGTCTTGTCAAAATTGAGATTGATCTTATGTTCGTAAGATTCCTTGAATTCTCCGTCAAGAAGAATGTTCAGAACCATTGCGCCATCGATCTCCTCCCTCTCTCCAAGGGTGAACTCAAAATGATAGTGCTCGGCCATCTCAACCTGTGCAAGCTCTGCAGTGGTCGAATACATGGCACCGTCTGCATTGCGAAGCTTGAGCGTATATGTCAGAATCCTGTTTTCCGGAACCTCAAAATAAGCGGTATCTGTAAATGAGCCGAAACTTGGATCATCAGGCATATCGTATGATGCAAAAGTCAGGGTCTCACCGTTTGAAACGGCAAGTTCGTAAGATGGGAATTTCGATGAGAAGTCATCGTCTTCAGGGAACTTCACACTGAACTTGATCTTGCCAAGCTTACAGTTTATGTCAACTGTAGAATGGGTCTCGGCATATATCCTGACCGTATTTTCGCCGAAATACTTAGGACTGTTGAATGCAGTACCGTCTTCACCGGAAGTAGCGGTGACACGATACTTGTCCATCAGGAGCTCAATAGGTTCCTCTTCCGTTACTGTCCTGTGATCCTCTATGGTCTTGGCCAGGACATCATCTGAATAATAAAGGTCAAGTCTGTAAACGATATCCTCCTCTTCCTCGCTCTTGAGATGCACGAGATCATCAAGTTCATCAGAGACACCGACAGTAAGATAACCGTACCTCCGGTCTCCGCTGACTCTCGAATCCGTACAGGACAGAGCAGAAAGAGCAAGAATCATCAGACCTGCATATCTTATGATCTTCTTCATGACAAGTCAGTTTAATTAGCCGGAACAATAATCGTTACTACCGGATATTCACCGTCGATCAGGATCTCCTCTTCATTGCTGTCGCTGGCCTTGAGAGTAAACTCTACAGTCTGACCGCCCGCAACACCGCATAATGTATCGATGAACGGAGTGAGTTCGAACACGATTTCCGTAGCTCCGAGAACCTCATCACCCACAGGAAGACCGAACGGCTTCCATATATCCGCATCATTGATAAGGTCAATATAGTCTTTTTTTCCGATCATTGAAACAGCCGACTTGAAGTTCGGGCTGACCTCAACGACAAAGGTCTGGATTCCAGCCGGAGCCTTGATGGTCATGCTGATTTCGTCACCTTTCTTGATGCTAACCGGATCAAAGAACGGATTGGCCTCCCATACGATGGATGGCTTGGTCTGTTCTTCCTCACTGCCGGAATCATCTCCATCACCGAAATCAGGTCTGTCAACATATGGTTCGTCAAGGCCGTCAATGAATATATCATCACTGATCTCATTGAAGTCCGTGACTACATCGATTGTCACACCTCCGATCGTACCTGTCACCTTTGCATCAATGGTAACGATATGATGCTCGGCTGGCTGAGGATTCTTCACATAATATACAGCTGTAGCTTCAGTATTGTCAATGCTTCTGTATCCCTTCACCTTGACTTCGAGACCTCTCGGAAGGAAATAACCGGCCTTTCCGGTTCCGAAATCATCTACTGACTCATTCTTGGTCCATACAAGTTCACCAAGTCCGTTGCCGACTACAACTTCGTAAGTAGCAAGCTCCTTCTTGAAATTCTCGGTAAGCTCGATGGTCACCTTGCAGTTATATGGCACGCACTTCAGCTGAAGGTCGGTCACCTCACCTGCCTTGATCACGAAAGTGTCATCCGCCCTGTAGATCGGCTGTTCGAAAGCAGCCGGCTCAGTATCCGGAGATGTTACAGATATCGTATATGTACCTGAGCTGAGTTCAATGATCGTACCGATGAATTCACTGTATTTACCCTTGTAAGTGGTAGGGCCGATTATCTCGACGTCGTAATTCGACACATCAGTGTAGTCGATTATCCCATCATCAGCCTTTGTGTTGACTGTTATGTAGTCAGCGAGCTCGACAATGTTCAATGACAGGCTTCCCGTCTCTACCGGATCTTCCACCACCGTATTGGCAGGTTTGCAAGAGACCAGACATATGATTACCGCCAATGCCTGGAAAAACATCTTTTTCATATCGTTATATTTTATCATTATCTTGTTGTTAGTAAGTAAGTTCGACATTGTCAATCCTCAATACGGAACCGATGTGGGCAGTCTGCTGCTTGCCCGCGATCTCCATGCTGACAGCTGTATTGACTGATCCGCTTGTGGTTGATCTGAATGAAATGTATATGCTTGCAGCCTTAGCCTTCGTATTGGAATAGAGTACAGGTATCTCACACTGTGCCCACTCCGAGCTTGCCGCACCGTCAAGTTTTTCAGATCTTGCGATCTCGTTGCCGTCCTTGTCCTTCATGGATATAGTGACGGCAAATGTCTCATTGTTTATCGGGGCATATTTATACCAGAACTTCACAGAAGTCGGGCGGCTGGCAAAGGCACGTCCGTCAGCTGAATGATTTCCGTCATTATCTGCCTTTCCTATCCAGATTTCTCCAGGAACACTGGTTCCTACCGCCGTACCGTCAGTATTGCCGCTGCCCACGTTTACAGTATATACCATTGCAGAACGGTCACCTTCATACCTGTCTGTCGAATAGGCGGTGCATGGGAAGTTCTTGCAGAAATTCGATGTCCATGCAGTATGGCCGTCCGGCATGGTCTTCTTGCTGTTCACCGCCCACCACGGATCTGTATCATCCTCATTATAAGGGAGATACCACTCACGATCATAATCATATAGCCATCCTAACGGAGACACATGCATCACGGTAGTATGATACTCTTCAAATCCCGGATTGCCTATCTGAAGCTCCTCTTCCGTAGTGACGGCCACAAGATTGGAAACAAGATTAGGATTTCCGTTATAGATGGTCCTGAAATAGTACAGGGTATTTGGTCTTACCTCTAAAGTACCGAAGTCCAGGACTCCGTTATCGGCCGACTTATAGCTCACCCAGTCATTCCACGAATATCCGTCTTCACTGACCTGAAGGGTGAAGAGGCTGCTGACACCGGTACTTACCTGCACCTTAGGAGAAACTATCCTGTTCGCCCAGACATCGCCTTCATCAAGCAGAAGGGTCTGATAGATGGCATAAGCTGTAGCCGTAAGTTCCAAGGTAGTCTCATGATCCACATCATCGACAACCCTGATAGAGAATGACGCGATGTTTTCATCCCTGGTGAGAGACGCGATGTTTTCATTCACCATGGTAAAGAAGTCCGTCATCGTGAGGTATGTCAGCCTCCTCGAGCCCTTCATGTTGTCCTGCCAGCTGAAGCCCGCGTCAGCAAGAGCTTCCTTGACAGAAGGATCAAGGGAAGGATCTGCAAGGTCGATTTCCTGACCTAACGGAATTCCCGGCAACAAGGACCTGTAATCGGAATCTATCCTGAAGAAGAAGTTCTTCAGACCGGCTCTTGCCACAGCCGATATTGTTGCTCCGTTTCCGTTTTCATCACCCTCGATTATGGCGTGATCCCCTTCGACGAATCCAGCAGCGACGATCTGTGGAGAATCCTGAGGAGCCCAAGCCTCCTGAATCACCGCATCAATATTCTTCTCGATGATATTGTCATCTGTAGTAATGTTCACCTTAAGAGTACCATATCTCGGTTCTGCAGAAATCGCAAGCGTGAGATGGTCATTCGGCTTAGTCGCGATCGTGTCAAGCACAACGAATTTCCAAGAAGATTCATCATTGAGTTCAGTCTGACCCATGAACTCGATCTGCACGCTGTCCGACGCCATCATATATGCATCCTTCTTCTGATCCTTCTTATAACGGAGAATCTGCTTCTTCTTCACCTGATCCAGATTTGTGAAACGCACAAAGAAGTCATAGAACGATCCTGGAACCGTTCTGTCGTAATCCACTGTGATCCTGACATTCGAGACCTTCGCCACAGCAGACACCATATTCCTCACAGGGTTGCCTGATTCATCGAGACCTCCGTCAACCGTGAACTCTTCCTCTGCAAGAAAATACGGCTTGTCAAATCCGCAGGCGGTAGAGTCACCATGGAAGGCAAGAAGCTTCCAATCTCCGGCCACGACCTTGAATACGGAATCCTTAGCCTCATCATATCTGCCGAAATAGATTCGGTTCCAGGTTTCCTTCTTTGAATCGGCCTTCCTTTTCGAATACCTGTACAGTTCAACATACAGGCTGTCTGCCGGAGGTACAAGAGATTCGTCCATCCCGAGAGATCCGTCATCTCCCTTGACAGGAACGATCTGCACCTTGTCATCGACATCCACTGCGACCTGAAGCAGTCCGATCTCATCCGCACCGTCACGGAAGTCATCGAACTGGTTCTTCATGCACGAGGTCATGACGATTGCCAGCAGACCCGGTAAGAATCTTAATTTTTTCATTATAAATATATTAACTGTTATTTCGAATATTCTATCTTATGTCCGAAAGACACCATGGTATTACTTCCTAAAATCGAGCGTCCTAATGACACACTATATATCAATGAAGGATTTGACGTTGTAAGAGTCAGACTCTGCCCGCACACCAGATATCCTTTATTATCAAAGCCTCCTACATCTCCGAAAGCTCCTGCACCTTGATAATAATCTTTACCTATTACAAGAGTAGCACCTGTACCGCTACTTGTCGCATTTGAAGTACAAGCTGCGATATTCATGTTCATAGTTGAAGAATTAGATGTGACATTGTGTCGGCAGGCACATGCCGTGATGACCTTGATACCCTCGGATCCAGGTATATGGAAGCCAGGACTTCTTATGGCATCCGTTGTCTGGAAAACCACTCTGTTATCACTGTATGATGTACCTATCATACCCCATGACGGGCTCATGTTCGAAGGATTTGCTGTAGTGAAGTCAGCTGTAAGCGGAAGTCCGGTAATATGGAAGTCTCTTGATGCGCTTATCGTCATCTTGCCGGCTTTTGCTGAAGCGGTCATCGAATATTTTCGCCAGGCTGTTCTTGTAAGGTTACCGAAATCGAGTATATTGCTGCCATCTAAACTCTTTTCATCTGCAGTTGAAACTCCCTCGACAGATGCGGTAAAGCTGTCCAGAATATCAGGATGGACATTGATTTCAGCCTTTACTCCTGCAATCAAGGTATTGGTATGGGAATTGGCACCGTCAACATCACCGCTCTCATACTTGTCATACGAAGTCTCGCCGTCAAGAACAAGTCTTACACCCGGATCAGGAACAGTAACACTGACTGATTCAAGTGATGCATTATTGCCATATATCTTATAATAAGGAGCGAATGTATATGTACCTCCAGGAAGAAGATACCACTCATCCAGGATATCCATGGTTATAGTTCCTCCTGTTATCGGAGTCTCATTGTCAAACACCTTGGAACGCACGATATTTCCCTGAGCATCAATAAGTTTTGCGCCCCACTCCTCTATCAGTTTATCAGAAGAGCCGGACTTGCTCATGATAAAGGACACCTGAGTTCCGGAGAGAAGACCGTTGACAGTGGCGTGCTCGACCGATGGTGACGAACAAGAGATATCGAAGCTTTCGAATTCGCCATCGATCGTTATCGGAATGATATAGCCGGCCTTGTCAGAAAAATCGAATCCTCCTGAAAGAGAGCCGTCCGAACTGTATGACTTGACCATATATGTTCCGTCATCCTTGGAAAGAACTAACGAAAAGCCTTTTTCAAGATTAACAGGAGGGACAGAAATGTAAGTGTATCCTTCCGTCTGAACAGGAACCGTTATCTGAAGTCCCAGCTCTGTAGAAACCTCTATGACTTCCGTACCAAGATCCAATGTCACAGGAGAAAGATGTTCAAGCTCGTTTCCCACAAAAGAGATCTGTGACAGACCATCCATTTCCACCGTAAGTTCAAGCATGGCTCCTACATGATGCATCTCCGCATATATCCCGTCCGGATCATAAGCAGCTGATGCATAAAGGAATGGCTCATGTCTTCCGCTCTGGTTGGCATAATAGAAGACCACCTTCCCTTCCTGCAGATCCGTCGTAACGACAGATTCCTTTGAAGGATATGTGAATATGCATTCCTGAGGTTCGGAATTCATTGAAACGAAACCGGTAAACGATGCGCTTCCAGGATCATCAGCATCAACAGAATATAAAGTCAGCTCGGCCGCACCGACACTTCCGTCTGAAGCTCCGGCAGTGATCCTGACCATATCATCATCATCCCAAGAAAGAGCCGTTCCTTCGACAGTCATTCTGGTATCAGGATGGAATGATGCCGACAAGGAAACCGGATAATCATTGGTATGCGTACTCTCGGGCACGTCAGGGCCGGTTACCGAACAAGCGGTAATCAGCGACGCGATTCCGAGATACAGCAATCCAGCCAGTCTCCTTATTCCGATAACCTTTCCCCTCATCATTCATCCTCCATTACTGAACCGGAAACATAGTCCTGTACCTTCAGGCCGTTTTCTACAGAAACCCTCTGCCCGGAAATTATGAACTTTATGTTCTGACTGATCACAGGATCACCCGTATATCGTACATTGAACGTCACGTCATCACCTGCATTCAGAGCCACTGGCTCACCGGTCTGCTCATCATCAAGGAATCCGGTCTTCACAGGAACATATTCCTCCGCACCGTCAACACGGATGAAAAGCGTATATCGGAGATACACCGGAGTTTCATACAGATTGTAATATCCGGATTTATCAACAGAATCGAAAGAGAGACTGCGGAGAAGAATCTCCTCAGATGAGGCCTGAGAGCTTTCTTCTTCAGATTCTTCCTCTTCAGGATATGTAACCTCATCGACATCCAGTCTGAATGCATCGAATGATTCGAACATTGAATTGTCGAAATAGACCGACACCTTGGCATTCGCCACCTGGCAGAGAACCCAGACAGAAGCCGTCTGGCCGTTAACAACGGAAAAGACCTCGCTGACACCTGCATACCTTAAGCATCCGTATCCGGCTTCCGCCACTTCCTCGGAGCAACTCTCGGCTTCCATCCTGAATATTCCGTAATACCAATCCATAGGCCACGAGACATCACCATACCTGAATTTCTCAGATGTGGCATAGCCGTCCAGACCGGCAAAACGGAAGTAGTAATCGTCAACTTCCGACTGGCTCTGAAGGGATTTTATCTCGATATCCGGTGCGAGTGAAAGAGTCACTTTGCCTTTGCCTGAAACCGGCTCTTCGAGCCTTTCGTTCAAGCTGTCGCAAGACGACAGTAAAACAATCGCCAACGCCGATATGATCAGCGTAACCGGACGCACTGCGTGCAGGAACATTCTAAATTATTATTTTGGTTAAAATCTTATTCTTATTGGTGTAAAATTGCCTCTACACCCGCATATATCATGCAAATATAGTGTTTTTTCTTCTTAATTTCATTCTTTATTTCAATTTTCCATATCTTTGCCGACATGAAAAAACGCTCCTACTTCCTGCATTGTATCATATTTCTGATCCTATCGGTCATAATGGCCGGTTGCGAGATCCTGCACCCTCAGGAGCCGATCACGATCAATCCTGCCGGGATTGTCTGCAGTCATGAAGGAGGTGAATTCGTAATAGATGTAAAAGGTGAGAAGGGATGGACTGTCAGCGGAATGCCGGAGTGGGTGAAGGTGAGATGCGGAAGCGATCTGGCAGTCATTGTCATAGAACATAACGAAAGCTTCGGAAGAAGCTGCAGACTTAATTTCACAGATGATCATTCATCTGCCACATTGGAAATATCCCAGGAAAGCAGCAATATGCTGGCTGTCAGCACTGACACGATAACTGCAGACTACAGGGAAGGGACTTTCAGCATTGATGTGGAATGCTACAGGAGCTGGAACATGGAATGCAGCCATGACTGGATGACGGCAGATGCATATTCAGGCGAAGGCCCTGCCACAATCACCATAAGCATATCTAAAAACAGCGGCACAGAGGACAGAAACGGCTTCATATCATTTACATCCGGCGGTCTGTCATCGGAAATCAGCGTCACCCAGCTGAAAGGGCCTGTCCTTGGAGTGGAGAAAGACATGATCGAGATTGACGGAGACGGTGGCGTAGTACAGGTTCTGTACATGAGCGACCATGATGTGGAGATCACTTCGGAATGCGACTGGATACGCCTCATCAGCAAGGGTTCAAACATCAAGATGATCGCTTTCGAAGTACTGAAGAACAGCGCAGGTCCGCGTGAAGGAAGGGTAAAGGTAAGCCTGATTGAATATCCTGAAATCTTCCGCGAAATCACCGTGTCTCAAGGAGAAAGGATCAGCCATCCATCCCTGAGCATTGAGGAGGGAACATATATGGAAATATCCTCAAAGGGGACGATCCGGCTTCATCCGATATTCGAAGATATGACTGACACCAGCCTGAGATGGAGCTCTGATTCACCGGAAACGGCATCTGTTGACGACGATGGCATCATATATATATACAGGAGCGGCAGATGTTTCATCACGGCAAGCAACGCATATCACAGGGTGAAGGCTTCAATCGATCTGAACATCAGGCTGAAGGCATCTTCCATGAAGGTGCTCCTCAACGATCAGGACATGAGCATAAATCCTGTAGCCGTGAGATATCCCGGAGAATCCTTGAAGGCAAGCATAGTCATGGATCCGCCAGAGGCATACTCGGATGACATCATCCTGTATGCCGACGACACTGAATCCATTGAAATCGAGGGAAGAAGCATCAGATGTCTGAAGCCGGGAAAGAGCACGATACACGCGGAATCCGTATATCAGAAGCTTCAGGCACAGTTCACCATCATCGTATTGGAGCCGTAGTCCTGTATCTTCTCAACGAGAATCTGTAAGACAGGTTGATTCCGACCTTTGTGATACCGATGTCGGTATTGACCTCATGCTTGAAGTAGGTCTTGCCGTCTTCTGCCGGATAAATGCGTTTCTGCTGATACGAAGAATATCCCAGGCCTACATAATACTCCAGATTCCAGTGACCCTTTCTGTCCAGAGGATGCGAATATCCGTAAGTAAGACCGAAGCTCAATGCCGGATACTTTGTACCGGAATCATAGCGGTCATCTATACCGTTCTGATAAATGATCGTTGCTCCGTCCTTGTCGCGCCACTCAAGGGTGTACCAGGCTGCATTGGCATGGAGACCGACAAAATATCCTTTCGTCATAGCCCGGCCGCCGAACCACCAGCGGAGTTCCGGAGCAAGTCCATATATATTGGTCTGCTTGTTAGGATAGAATACATTCCATCTGCTGTACCATCCGTTCAGGTCAAGTGAGAGATTCCTTGCAAGCTGGATTTCCAGTCCTCCATACGGAATCACTATGGCGTCTGAAAGAAGATTGGTCTTGAATCCCAGCATCCAAGGAGTAGCATAATATGGCTTTGAGCTGTAGTCACCTGACTTCCTCATCGCTTTATACTCGCGGCGACTGAGGATGACAGTGTCACGTATATAAGCATTCTCCGGTACCGTTATCGTAACCAGAAGGCTGTCCGGAGCCTTGATAGAGACATCATCAAGCTTGAGATATCCAGAATATGTCTGGGCTGAAGCCGTACGACAAACAGCCACGAACATCACTACAAACAGTATTGACAAACGTCTGACGATATTTCCTTTCATTACTTTCATATTTTAATTCGAGACAAAAATAGGAAATTTTCGCTATATTTGCACGATTATGTCCTTAAATGAATATGGCAAACGAAATTATACAGAACAGCTACGGTGACGAGAACATCAGAACGTTGGAAGGTGTCGAGCATATACGTCTCAGACCGGGAATGTATATCGGAACACTTGGAAACGGAGATGACCCGGCAGACGGAATATACGTGCTTCTAAAGGAAGTCGTGGACAACTCCATCGATGAGTTCTCTGCAGGCTTCGGAAAGCAGATACAGATCAGCGTTACAGACAAGGAGGTTACAGTCAGGGACTTCGGACGAGGCATCCCTCTCAATTCCGTTGTCAAGGCAGTCAGCATCCTCAACACAGGAGGAAAATATGACTCCAAGGGTTACAAGAAGTCAGTAGGACTCAACGGAGTCGGTCTCAAGGCCGTGAATGCTCTTTCCTCTCATTTCTATGTTGAAGCATATCGCGACGGGATGTGCTCGTACGCAGAATTCAGTGCGGGCAAGCTGCTGAATGACGGAATGAAGGAGACAAAGGAGAAGAACGGAACATATGTGAAGTTCATTCCCGATGAGAATCTGTTTGTAGGATACTCCTATAATCTCGAATTTGTCGAGTCGATGGTCAAGAACTATTCTTACCTCAAGAAAGGACTGACCCTCAATCTCAACGGCACTCCATACAAGTCTGAAAACGGTCTTCTTGACCTTATCAATGAAAAGATGTCTGAAGAGCCGTTCTACGCACCTATACATATTTCTGGAGAGGACATCGAGATCGTAATCACACACGGAAGCAGCTACGGAGAGAACATCACCTCGTTCGTCAACGGTCAGAACACCCGAGACGGAGGTACTCACCTCGCGGCCGTCAGGGAAGCCGTTTCAAAGACGCTCAAGGAGTTCTTCAAGACATATTCAAAGAAGGACTTTGCTCCTGAAGACATCCGCCAGGGCATAATCGGAGCCATAAGCATCCAGATCCAGGAGCCTATCTTCGCGAATCAGGCAAAGACGAAGCTCGGTTCTACATATATGTGGAACACGGAAACCGAAAACGAGGACGGCACACGCAGTTATGACATAGGCCCGACCATCAGAAGCTTCGTCAATGATTTCGTGAAGACCAATCTGGACAATTATCTCCATATGCACAAGGAGATAATCCCGGCCCTTCAGGAGAAGATCATTTCTTCAGAGAAGGAGCGTCAGGAGATATCATCCATCCAGAAGAAGACCAAGGAGCGCAACAAGCGTTCAAGCGTTTACAACAAGAAGCTCAGAGACTGCAAATATCATTACAAGGACAAGCTTCCTGCAGCAAAGGAGGAGCTCAGGGAACTCACGAGCATATTCATCACCGAGGGAGACTCTGCGAGCGGAACCATAACAAAAGCCCGCAACGCCGAGACTCAGGCAGTGTTCTCGCTCAGAGGAAAACCGATGAACGCACATAAGGAAGGTCGCAAGAAGTTTGCGGAGAACGAGGAGCTCAATCTCCTGATCAACGCGCTCGGACTGGAAGAGGATATAGATGACCTCAGATTCAACAGAATCATTGTCGCTACCGATGCCGATGACGACGGAATGCATATCCGTATGCTTGTGATAACCTTCTTCCTCAAGTATTATCCTGACCTCATCAGAAGAGGACATGTATATATACTCCAGACCCCTCTGTTCAGGATCAAGAGCAAGTCAGCTGTACGCTACTGCTACAGCAGGGAGGAAAAGGAGGCTGTGATCAAGGAGTCCAAAGGAAAGACCGAGATAACACGATTCAAAGGTCTCGGAGAGATTTCATGGGACGAGTTCACCGGTTTCATCGGAAAGGATATGAGGCTTGACAAGGTCAGAATCACCGATGAAGAACCTATCGCCGAGCTCATGGAGTTCTATATGGGAAAGAATACATCCGAAAGACAGGATTTCATCGTACAGAACCTCCGTACAGCACAGGAATTGGAAGACGTAAACATATAATACTGATAATTATGTGGAGAAAATTCTGCGGATGGCTGCTCCGCGCAATGGGTTGGACTGCTGTTGACCCTGTAGCCCCGGAAGACAAGTGTATAATCCTTGGTGTACCTCATACATCATTCTGGGATTTCGTGATATCCTATCTTTATTACGAGTCTGTAGGCGGAAAGCCATATTGCATGGTGAAGGGAGAGCTTTTCTGGGGACCGCTCGGATGGCTTCTCCGCAAGCTCGGAGGAATTCCTGTTGACAGGAAGAAGGGAAGCAATGTCGTGCTGAGCGTCATCAAGGAGATGAAGACAAAGAAGGTCGTGCATCTCGCTCTCGCTCCAGAGGGAACACGCAAGCCGGTAAAGCGTTGGAAGACAGGCTTCCACACCATCGCGCGTGAAATTGGCTGCCCGGTATATATGGGATATTTCGATTGGGGCACAAAGCGCGTAAGCCGTGGTCAGAAGGTCGAACTTACCGACGATGCCAAGGCTGACATGGCACGTATTCAGGCCCTCTACGAGGAAATGCACCTCGTTGGGAAACATCCTGAAAAGTACATTACTCACTAAAACCTATATATAGTATGATTCAATTGTACAAGCGTATGCAAAGGATGAGGGAAAAGTATGTTGACACCCTCGCCAAGCTGTACGAGTATGCGACCACCGTGTATTCAAAGAAGCAATACACACAATGGTATGACACCAAGGAAGGCGGTTACACATACAGTTCATTCAAAGCAAAATGTGACAGTCTATCAAAGAAACTGACGCAATACGGAATCGGAGCAGGAGACAAGGTTGCAATTCTTTCTCAGAGCATGCCGAACTGGTCTGTCGCTTTCTTCAGCGTAGTACCATTCGGAAGAATAGCAATCCCTATCCTTCCCGACAGTTCGGAAAATGAAGTTACAAATATTCTGGAGCACTCCGAGAGCAAGGTGATCTTCGTTTCTCAGAAGCTTGCAGGAAAGATAAGCAAGGAATGTCGCGACAAGATGACCCTTGTGATAGACATGGACACGTTCGAAGTGCTTCAGTCCGATGACGAGCAGTTCACATGTGACGGAAAGACAAGCGTCCCTACCCCTGACGACATAGCGACGATCATTTATACATCCGGAACGACCGGAAGCGCCAAAGGAGTGGTGCTCAGCCACAGGAACCTTGCTTCAAACGTGATCACATGCTACCATTCATGCAAGAGGACCGACAAGGACAGATGGCTTTCCGTTCTGCCTATGGCCCATACGCTTGAGATGACATTGTGCATGCTCTACCCTATGTATTGCGGTGCGACAGTATATTATCTTCCTAAGCCTCCGGTAGCTTCGCTTCTGATGAAGGCATTGAAGATGGTGAAGCCTACGACCATGCTCACAGTACCTCTCATCATAGAGAAGGTATATAAGGGAAGCGTGCTTCCTACCATACAGAAGAGCCGCACCCTCCTATGGATGAACGAACATATGAACGGACTCATGTGCAAGATCATCGGCATGAAGCTCAAGGCGACATTCGGAGGGCACATGTCATTCTACGGCATCGGCGGTGCGAAGCTTGATCCTGAAGTAGAGAAGTTCCTTCTCAAGGCCGGCTTCCCATATGCCATCGGATACGGCCTGACCGAGACATCACCTCTTCTCGGCTACTCGATGAACAACTGGAGGACAGTAGGTTCATTCGGTTACCCTGTATATAACGTGAAGCTCAAGCTTCATAATGTCAATCCTGAAACCGGAGAAGGAGAAATCGTAGCTAAGGGACCTAATGTCATGCTCGGATATTACAAAGATCCTGTACGTACAAAGAGCGTATTCACAGAAGACGGCTGGTTCCGCACCAGCGACATAGCGATCCAGGACGAGAAGGGCAGATTCTTCATCAAGGGACGTAACAACAACATGATACTCGGCCCTTCAGGTGAGAACATCTACCCTGAGGAAATCGAAAATGTGATCAATAATGTAGAGGGTGTAAGCGAGTCGATCGTCGTAGAGCGAGACGGCAAACTCGTTGCGCTTGTCCAGCCGACAGAAAACTTCATAGAATGGGATAATGACAGCGAGGACAAGATTTATGAGAAGCTCGATGCATGGAAGTCCAAACTTCTGAAAGTCACGAACAAGAGTGTCAGCAAGGCCTCACAGGTAAGCTCTGTCGAAGTCATGAAGGAGCCGTTCGAGAAGACGGCAACCCAGAAGATCCGCCGCTTCAAGTACAAGGAATCAGCTCCGACAGTAGAGTCTGAACATAAAGAAAAGGAGGAGAAGTGATTCTCCTCCATATATATGACAAAGAAAGAGCAGGTCGATGACCTGCTCTTTCTTGTCTGTATTCCGAACTGAAATTACTCAGCTACGATCTCATACTTGAAAGTACCCTTCACGTCGCGGTAGCACTTTACAGTAGCCTCGTATGTACCGAGCTCCTTAGCTGCCTCAACAGTGATGTCCTTCTTGTCAACCTCGATTCCAACTGCTGCGAGAGCCTCAGCGAGCTGTGCAGTAGTAACAGAACCATAGATCTTGCCTGACTCGCTTACCTTTACAGCAACCTGTACTGTAGTCTCTGCAAGCTTAGCTGCAAGAGCCTCAGCGTCGCCTACGAACTTAGCGATCTTGTGAGCCCTCTGACGAAGGTTCTCAGCGTGTACC
>JAFTYS010000089.1 GCA_017461285.1 Bacteroidales bacterium
CACGAGCTTTTCGGTGAATGTGCAAGGTCAGTAAGTCTTGCTTTTCTTCAATCTTTTTAATTATACAGTCCCGTAGCTCAGTTGGTTAGAGCACTACACTGATAATGTAGGGGTCAGCAGTTCAAGTCTGCTCGGGACTACAAGTTCTTAAAAATAACGGGGGTATAGCTCAGTTGGCTAGAGCGCCTGCTTTGCAAGCAGGAAGTCGTCGGTTCGACTCCGACTATCTCCACAAAAAAGAGGATGACAGATCGTCATCCTCTTTTTCTTTGTCATATATCGTCTTATTCAGGCTGTATCACAGCGACATATCCTCCTGCGGAGTTCATGTTTACCTTTATCGGTTTTCCGGCTTTGACGGTAACGGTCTTTTTGACTACGTCTGTCGGGTTCTTTCCGTCCGACCAATATGTGAGGATATAGCTGCCTTCACCCAGGAAAGAAGTGTCTATCGTCACGCTGCGCTTGACGCTGTTGTTCATTATTCCTATGAACCACTCGTTCCCGCTTCGCTTTGCCATTGCAATGTATTCTTCCGGCGCTCCGCCTATGAACTTTATCTCATCCCATTGAGTGTGCACGAGTTTCAGGAAATCAGAACCGGCCTGTCCGATGATGTGATCCGGATGGTCACAGACTACCGTAAGCGGACTTTCATATATTACGAACTTTGACAGTTCTGCGCATCGTGTGTTTGGAACAAGTGCAGGCTGCTGCGCCTTGTGCTCATCAGCTTTTACATTCAGAAATCCTCCAGGTGTATAATCCATAGGACCTGCAAGCATACGGGTGAATGCCAGCTTGACATTATGGTCTGCTGTTATTCCCGTACCCCATTTGTTATACTCGTTACCCATGACGCCCTCTCGTGTCACCATGTTCGGCCATGTCCTTTCTATACCGTCAGGCTTGTATGCTCCGTGGAAGTTCACCATAAGCTGGCATTTTGCAGCTTCTTCGATAATGCGGCGGTACCAGTTGACCATATACTGGTCCTGACGGTCCATGAAATCAATCTTTATACCTGCGACGCCCCATTTCTGGTAAAGCCTGAATGCTTCCTTGTAGGCATCATTCCTGTTTACATCGCTGCTGTATAGCCATAGCCATATCCGGACTCCTTTTTCTTCTGCATATCTCAATATCTCTGGCATGTCAATATGAGGCGCCGGTCTGGTGATGTCTGCCTTGGCTTCGTTATATGGTCCGTACCACTGCCAGTCTATGAGCATGTAAGGCCATCCTTGGGCCGAGGCGAGGTCTATATATTCCTTTATCACATCCATCTCCATCTTGACTTCTCCGCTCCACCAGTGATCCCATGCACAGAGACCAGGCTGTATCCATTCCGTGTCTTCTATGGCACATGGAGGATTCAGGGTCCGTATGATCTCACTTTCGATGAACTGACCCGGATCATCACCGATCAGGACCACTCTCCATGGGGTGGTGATCTCGTCATCAAAGCGTGCCTTTACATCTTCATATCCCGGAATGGGGGACAGCATGGTCTGCAGACATCCGTCTTTCGCTCCCAGGAAGAAGCCCGGATAGTTGTCGATATGGGCTTCTGTGACCGCAAGCCACTTCTGTGGACCGGCCTCGACAAGAAGCGGAAGGCCTGCCACTGTTTCCGGCTTTATGCTGCTGACTGCAGTCTTGAAGAATTCCTTTTCCTGTGAGGTTACATGACCTTCGTAATCCGCCACCCAGGCATGGGCTCCATCTGGAAGACGGAAGCCGGTCATTTCCTGGGAAATCTCGCGTGTCACAAGGCGATGGTCATCGTAGAGATGATAACGGAAGGCTGCACCGCCGTCGAATACCTTTACTTCCAGATCCATCTTTCTGCGGAGGTCTCCGCTTTCCTGAAGCTTGAACGTGGCCTCGTTCCATACTGAACGGACCTTGGCGTGCTTGTTTTTCACGACAGGAGTCCATTCCTCTGTCATGATTCTGACAGACGGTCTCTCTGTCAGCACGAAACCGCCTTTCATAGGTTCTTCTCCTACGAATTCAAAGCCAAGCGACGATTTTCCTATAATGGTTTCGCCGTCGAAGGAGATACTGTAGTTGAGATCCGAACCGTTGTCCACCGTCAGTACGATGCGTCCGTCCGGTGATGAAATGTCTGTTGTCTGTGCATTGGCAGAAAAACAGAGAAGCAATGCTGCAAACGTGCAGAAAATACCAGTTTTCATGTTATCAGTATTTAGTGTTATCTAACATTCAGTTCCTGAAGGACAAGGCCTGGGTCGAGCGGATATATTCTTACATGATGTTTTCCTGCCTCAAGCGAAGAAATGTCTACAGATCTGGATGAGTAGCCCCTGAGGACGTTCAGACGCCATTCGGCAGAGAAGTCTCCGGTATGGATCGAGAATGTCTCCGGAGCCCTGCCGTCGATCGATACGGCATATCTGATGTCACGTCCTTCGTATACATGGAGGTTGGCCAATGTCCTGACTTCCAGCTCTTCTGCGTCTTCCGGAATGTCGATCACATATTCGATGGCAGGCGAATTTTCAGTCGTGTATGACGGAGTGTCGAACGGAAGGACAGTCACACCGTCGCTGAATCCCAGAACCTTTACGGTCCTGACCTCTCCTTCGCCGGCATTTCTGATGACTTTACCTTCGCTTGCCGGAATCTTTGCCAGACAGTCTTCATTGAAAGGAGGGTAGACTCCCATGAATATCGCATCTATGTCGGCTTTCTCTTTCAGATCAGTGATCCTGAAATGATTCTCACCTTTCCTGATTTTCAGCGTACCTACCTTGCTCCACATAGGTCCTATGAGCGGTGAATGCCAGATGTTGTTTATAGGGGTAGCTGATGCAACGAATGAACTGCCGTTCAGGTTCACCTTGCAGAATTCGTTGTCCTTGGCTGCCTTTGAGAAGTTTTCCACAGGAGTAAGGGCATGGATCCAGAGCGGAATCTCTCCATCTTTATTGCTTTCGATAGTGATGCCGCCAAGAGCTTCCGTCACATTCAGGAAACCTGGTTCCGGTCCGTTCTTGACTTGCTCAAGAAGTTCTTCCGTGCATACAGGGACATCCATCACAGGTGATCTGAACCAATGGTAAGGTTTCCAATTGAAGAATTCGTTCCATTTTCCATCGAGAAGATCCTTGTTGTATTTATCTGTCCATGCGTTCAGAGCGTGGTACATTTCTGTCGCGCGTGCTGCGTCCGCCAGGGCCGTCTCTGCGTCGGCAAATGTGGCGTGAGCCATGCTGGTACGTGCGAGAAGCTGATATTCATTGATCATCCAGGCTCCGCGAACCGGATATTCAACAAGCTCGAAATATGCAGCCTGAAGATCTTCCGGTATCCTTTCCCTCAATGCTTCTGCCTTCTGTGCAATAGCTTCCCATTTTTTCAGACGCTCTCTGATGTCAGCTTCGGAATATTCGACGAACCATACATGAGAATCCTTTCCGGCCGCCTGAAGACGGTAGTATTCATTCTGGATTTCAGCTATCTCGCCGGCATATTCCGGACCGAAGGTGCGTGCAGCCCATTCCTTTATGAATCCATGAGCCTTTTCCGGTGCCCATCGGTCCAGATCCCATGCGAGCTCCATCGCAAAAGTGATCTCTTTCTCAGCAGGCTTGATGTCTCCTACATTGAAGATCCAGATCTTTCTTGCCCCATGCGCATAGGCCTTTGTAAGCTCCGTAGATATGAATGCAGGCGACAGAGGGCTCAGCCATATCCAGCTGGCAGGGTCGCCATGATATGAAATATGATAATAGATGCCTGCTCCACCCTTCCTTTTCATCTCTTCAGGGTTGCAGAGGTTGCGGGTATATCCGTGCTTGTCGTCAGACCAGAGGAGGGTCACGTCTTCAGGAACCGACAGTCCGGAGTGGTATGCATCCAGCACTTCCTCGTATGTGCAGAGCACCTGCGGAATTTCCTCGACCGGCTTGTCGACGTTGCGTCGGAGGATGTCCCTCTGGTCGTTTATCGCCTGCTGCATGATGGCGCAACGTTCCTGCGTAGTGCTGGCGCCTTCCATAGGGTAGTCATGGATTCCCCTGAGTCCCAAAGTGTAGGTGTTCTCATATCTGCCGTTGGTCTTGACACGCTCCTCCCAGTAACGGATCATGTTGTCGCGGTTGGTGAGGTAGTTGAAGTCGCCCCATGTGCCGGCGTTCTTCCACTCGTCCTCGTTGTTGCGGAGCATCTGCTCGCAATGCGACGTACCCATGACTATGGCGTAGTCGTCGGCCAGACGGGCGTTTTCAGGATCGGCATTGAATGCCTGCGAACCGTTGTGCATTGCCGGCCAGAGATAGTTTCCGCGCAGTCTGAGCAGCAGTTCGAAGACTTTCTCATAGACCTTAGGACCCACTTTTCCTGACTCCTTGTCAAAGGTCTGCTCGACCCACCTTGCCCAGCCGCCGAAGCGCTCGTCATTGATGAATATTCCTCTGTACCGGACGTCAGGCTCGTCCTGCAGGAAGCGTCCGGACTGCACGTAGAGTGCCTTCTTGCGCGCAGGAGTCACATCGGCCCACCAGTACCAAGGTGAAACTCCGGCGGCCTCGCAGAGCGAGGTCAGTCCGAATGCAGTTCCGCGTCTGTCGCTTCCGGCAACTACAAGCACAGGATCTTTCCTTCCTTCCATCCGGACCGTCTGGATAAGGAATGATTCCCACTTGCCCTTAAGGTTTTCCGGGTCTATCAGACCTTCCGCGGCAAATGAATCGACCATCTGATTCTGCCCGATGGTTCCGGCAACTATAACGGGACCTTCCGGAAGATTTTCCGGAGATGCTGAAACCGCCGGCCTCAGGCCTGTAAGACGCTCTACGTCATCGGCAAGCAGTCCTGCCGAGATGGATACGACACGCGCATCGCAAGTGTCGATGCATATCGTTGCTGCCGCTTCCGAAGATGCGAGAGGAAAGGCATTCCTATGTGCTTTCTCCTCGATTTCAGGGAATGATGCCAGGTCCTTGCAGACAGGGCTGCAACCCACGGCTAAAAGTAGAATAGTGGTCAGTAGCTTGATTTTCATGATAATATGTCGTTAGTTTCTGTTCTGTTTCATCTGCTGGTATTCTGTCGGGGTCATGCCGAATTCTTCCTTGAAATGTCTTGCAAAGACTTTAGGAGAGTTGAATCCGACCATATAGGCGATTTCAGAGACGTAGCGCTGGCTCTTTTCAAGATATTGCGCCGCTCTTTTCATTCTGATGAGCCTGATGAATTCCATCGGTGTCTTGCCCGTGAGGGACAGAATCTTCTTATAGAGGTGGGTCCTGTGTATTCCCAGCTGAGTGCTGAGCTTTTCGACAGAGAAGTCCGGGTCGGACATGTTTTCTTCTGTAATGCCGACAGCTCTGGAAAGAAACTCCTCGTCCAGAGATGTGATGGTTATTTCTGACGGGGTGATGTCCGGATAGTTCTGGAACTGCTGCTGCTGGAGCGTTCTGTCATCCAGAAGCTTGCGTATGCGGTGCCTGAGTATCTGAAGATGGAATGGTTTTGTCACATAGTCGTCGGCTCCAAGTTCGAATCCTCGTATTTCGTCTTCAGCCAATGTCTTGGCGGTCAGCAGGATGACAGGGATATGCGAGGTGTCAAGATTGGTCTTGACGGTCTTGCATAACTCAAGTCCGTCCATTTCCTCCATCATGATGTCGGAAACCACCACATCTATGTTTTCTTCCGTCAATATCTGTAGAGCCTTCTTTCCGTTCTCTGCGACATGGACGGTATATTCGTCGGAAAGCTGTTCCTTCATGAAGCTTCTGAAATCCGGATTGTCTTCCACCAGCAGAAGATTCTTTCCAGCAGGCACGATGTCATCACTCTGATACATTTCCTGGTCTTCGTCTGGAATCTGAACTCCTTCATGTACCTTTACAGGAATCCTTATGATGAAGATGGCACCTGTCGGACTGTTGTCTTCCACGGCTACCGTACCGTCATGCATCCTGACGAATTCTTTGACTATATGGAGGCCTATGCCTGATCCTGTATGGGTGGAAGCATTTCCGCCTTGCTGATAGAACCTTCCGAAAATAGTCTCTTTCTGTCCGTCAGGTATGCCGGTTCCAGTGTCTTCCACCGTTATTACCGCATCCGTTCCTTCAGTTCTGACGCGTACCGTGACGGAACCGTTTTCCGGGGTGAACTTGAATGCGTTTGACAGGAGGTTCATCATTACTTTGGTAAGCTTGTCTTTGTCAAACGATGTGAAGATCTCTTCCTGTGAAGGAATGAAATGGAATACTTTTCCGGTCTCATCAGCAAACTGCAGGAACGAAGAGCAGATGTCGTTCAGGAACGGAACAATGTTGCCATACGACAGATTCAGGCTCATTCCGGCTACTTCCATCTTGCGGAAGTCCAGAATCTGGTTCACGAGGTTCAGAAGCCTTACGGCATTCCTGTAGACCGGACGCAGCACTTTTTCAGCTTCCTTATGCTCTTCGTCCTCAAGATAGGTCTCAAGCGGAGTTATGATAAGGGAAAGCGGAGTGCGTATGTCGTGGCTTATGTTGGTGAAGAAGCGTATCTTCATCTCGTTCAGCTGGTGCTGTCTTTCCGCCTCCATCCGGATCTGTGCAAGCGACATCTTGTGCTTCTGTCTGTCAATATAATAGTATATGCACAAGCTGATGCCGGAGATTATGACCATCAGATAAAGAGCTATGGCCCACCATGTGGCGTACCATGGCGCCTTGATGTCTATAGCAAAAGAACATACCGGACCGGAGAAACTCCTGTCAGGGCGGCTGCTGGAGATTTCCAGGTCATAATGGCCCGGTTCAAGACGCGGAAGGTCTATCATGTTGTCACGGACGGGTTTCCATGTGGCTTCACCACCATGAATCCTGTAGTTGAGCGATGTCTCGAAAGGAGATGCGTAGTCGCAGGCTGAAACAGCGAGGGAAATGTTGTTCTCATGATGCTTCAACGTGATTCCGGCCTCTGAACGGAGAGGGCGGAAGGCTTCGTTGTTTATCCTGATTGAAGTTATTGAAACATCCGGAGAAGCAGGCAGCTCCACATGTGGCGGAAATGACGAAGGATAAATCTGTCTGAATCCTGCGGTTCCTCCGAAGAGTATGCTCCCGTCAGAAAGCTTTATGGCGCATCGGTTATTGTAGTTTATGGCAGATTCTTCGCTGCGTATCTTGAATATCTGCGGATGGAAGGAATAGTGTCTGGTAGTAGGGTTGAAATTGACGATCACCTGTGCAATGTCCTTTTCCAATGCCAGCCATATGTTCCTGTCGTCAGTTTCTAGAATGCTTCTGACAATCTGTCCTTCCAGTTCCGGGATATGGATGATCGAGTCGCGCAGTGTGTCGATGATTTCCAACGGACAGCTGCTCTGTTTGCCGCTGACCCATAGGAGACCCCTGCTGTCAATAAGGGCGGAATAGAACTGTGTGTTGCTGAATGACTGGCTTCCGGAGCGGTTGCCTGACATTTTTTCCGCTGCCAATGTATTTGGATTGATTGCAAGCAGGCCGCTTGATGTTACAGCGAACATGGTCCCGTTTCCTTCCACTATCTGGAATACCCATTTATTATATGAAAGGTCGATCCGTTCCGGGGCCGTCTTCAGGTCGCCCTTTATCCTGTATGCGCAGTCTCCTTGAGTGCTGACCCATATGTCTCCTTGCGCGTCTTCCATTATGTGGTAACAGGAAGTGTTCGGAAGCAGATGAACCGTCTTCCTGCCTTCCAGACAGTACAGTCCGCCCCTGTATGTTCCTATCCATGTCCTTTCTCTGGAATCGAAGAAAAGAGCGGTTATGGAAGGCTGCGATAAGAGAATGTCCGCCATTCGGAATTCTCCTGAGACCCTGTCCTGTACAAAGATGCCTTTACCGTCTGTACCGAACCAAAGCGAACCGTCCGGCGCTTCAGCCATTGATATTACGTTTTCTTCCTGTCCCTGCTGTATCAGAGGCAGGATATGGCGAAGTGGCGATGCCATGCTTCCGGGGGCACAGACTGATACAACCGGCTTGTTGTAGCATACCCATAGCTCGCCATTGCTGCCTTCTCTCATGGACAGGGCGTTGTTGCTTGGAAGAGAGCCGGACACGAACGGCTTGTGTTCTATCGTCTGGATGAGGCTTCCGTCTTTTCCATAATGCAGGATTCCGGAAGTTGCTGTGGCAACAAGAATCTCTCCCTTACGGTTTCTGATTATCTCCATTACGGAAAGACTCTCTCTGATGCACTTCTTGTTGAAAGACTGGCTTTCGAAACGGAACAGATGGTCGTTGCCGATCCATATGTTGCCCTCCTTGTCCATCACTCCCCAGACATGCTGTCCATGAAAATCAATGTCATGAGCTACGGACTGCGCATGGTCCGGATTGTCTATGGAGACAAGATGTATCTTCGAATCGGTCACAACACATAAATCATTGCCGTAACGGTCCAATGTCCATATCTTGTCATCTGACCGGAAAACGAGTTCCGCCTTTTCTGTATCGGCAGACTTATGGTAGACTTCCTCCGGCGTAAAGAACCACAATTCCCCATGCTGATCTGTCCTGAATTTCAGGTCCCATACTTCCGGAATGTCCATTCCCCATTCATCCAGATAGTTATGTAGCTCTTCCGAACTGTTCGCCATCGGGTCATAGACCGACAGGTGGCCGTCGGTGCTTCTTATCAGGAACTTGTCATCGACGAAAGGAAGTATGTTCTCGATACCATTGCGGTACAGTTCAGGAAGATGGTCGTAACGTACTCCGTCAGGATAGTCTCCATATCGGAAAAGTCCTCGCGAAGTGCCGAACCAGACACGTCCGTCCTTATCAGGGCAAACGATTCTGATGTCGTCTGGTATTTCGCGGATATGGTGGAACCATCTGTATCCGTCTTCCGCCATGCAAGGAAGACATGCCATGGCCAGGAAGGCCAGTATGCTGATCAGTCGTCTCATTTATTGCGTGTCCGTAAAGAAAGTGCGATATGTTTTATGGCAGTAACAAAGTTAATGAATTCTGCCTTATGAATCCACATGCAGAATTCAAGATGTGGTTCCGAATGTTTCATTTTGGGGTTTGCTGTGAATCCGGGCTGATAATTATAGGTAATATATCCTTATATTCGCAAATGACCCGCTATTAATGACATAAACACTATGAAACTCTTCATCCGAAATCTTGCAGTATCAGTGGCAATGCTCCTTTCTGTTCATGCAGGCTTTGCCGGTACTGTACAACGTCCCGTAACCCCTGATCCTTCCGATGAGGCATGCGCTCTTCTGGCATACCTGTACGACGTCCAGGGAAATCTGGTCCTGGCTGGTCAGCATGGTGCCCAGGAGACTGTGTATGTGCATGAATGCACAGGACGTTATCCTGCGTTGCTAGGTCAGGATCTGATACATGAATCCAGAAACAGTCAGGTAATAGACAATGCCATCAGATGGTGGAAAGCCGGCGGCATTCCTACCCTCATGTGGCATTGGGGTGCGCCTGGCAAGGGCCCTGGCTATGAGAACAGCAAGAAGGAAATCGACATTGAGCGCTGTTTTCAGGAGGGAACTCCTGAATACAATGCGCTTTGGGACGATTTCAAGAGGATTGCAGACCATCTTACCGTCCTTAGAGATGCCGGAGTACCTGTGCTCTGGCGTCCCATGCATGAATGTGACGGTAACTGGTTCTGGTATGGAAAAGGAACCGGCGAACAGTTCTGCCGTGTGTGGAGGCTGATGTTCGATTACTTTGCAAAGGAGCGGCATCTCAATAACCTGATATGGGTTCTTTGTCATAGCGGAGAGCCGAAGGCAGAATTCAATCCTGGAGAAGGATACTATGACATTGCAGGTGCGGACAGTTATAATACTGAACGTATCAGAGAAGAAATGTATCGCAAGGTGCGGGCAATACATGGAGAAGGCATACCTGTTCCATATCATGAATGTGGGACTATTCCGGATCCGGATCTGTGTGCCGAGGCTGGAGTGGACTGGAGCTGGTGGATGCTTTGGAGCGGAGAACATGCCAAGGCGCATGATAGAGATGAATTGCGCCGTCTGTATGCCCATGATAAGGTTGTCACTCTGGACGAACTGCCGGATATAATGAGCTTTCTTCCGAAGGATGCTGCCAGTTCCAGGACCAGGGGACTGGGCATATATCCGGGATCACCGGAGGAATATGCCGGACCGCAGATCAGGCCGGCATCAGATTGCGGCTATCGCAATCTGGCCTTCCGGCGTACAGCCTTCCATTCGTCAAGCTATGATTATGGACTGACCGCACAGCTTGTGACAGATGGGATCGTCCATGATGGACAGGCTCCGTGGCTGGAAGTGCTCGTGGACGGAAAACCTGTGTCCAAGCAGGCTCGCGAATATCTTCTGGATGAAAAGAACGGAACGAAGCAGAAACTGTCCGGGGACAGGCCTGTGCTGGAGCTCAGGTTCCATGGAATGCCTGTGGATGCAGACAGGATAGAGGTGAAGGGCAAGGATGGAAACCGGGATCTGGATCCGGATGCGGTAAGATGGAAGGTTTCAAGAGACAGGATGGTATTCACCGGACGATTCCCCAAAAGCAAGTCCGGAGGATTCGAACTCAGTGCGGTGGAATTCTATAAAGGTGAAGAGCTGCTTGATGTGCTTCCAAGTCTGCATTTCCATAGTTCATGGAAGAGCGAGGGGACTGCAAATGAATGGATTTATATTGATCTGGGAGCTGTGTCGTCGTTCGACAGGATGGAATTCATCTGGGAGAATGCTCCGGCTTCCGGAATGATACAGGTGTCTGATGATGCTGAAACATGGACTGATATCTGTCCTGTAGGGGATGCAGAGGGTGCCGGAGGCAAGGGCAGATATGTGCGTGCCCTTCTGGACAAGACTGCTGACGGGCGTCCTTTTGAACTGAAGGAATGGAAGGTCTTCGGATGCGGAGGCGTGGTTGCCGTACATGACGCCGCCCCTTGCCGCAACGGTTCCGCCCAGTACCTGACAAGAGGGGGATGGAAATTGCAGCGGGAGTCCGAAATCAATGCTTCCGGCGAGGAGCTTTCCCAGTCCGGCTACGATGACTCGCAGTGGATGCCGGCAACAGTGCCAGGAACAGTGTTCGCAAGCTATCTGAATGCAGGAGCCCTGCCTGACCCTAATATTGCCGACTGGCAGTACCAGTCGTCCGAATCCTTCTTCCGGTCGGAATTCTGGTATCGCAATGTCTTTACCGCCAGTCCTGACACTCCGCGCCAGTTCCTTAATATGGACGGCATCAACTGGAAGGCAGAGGCATATCTTAACGGAAAGTTCATCGGCAGGATCGACGGCGCATTCCGTGAAGGAAAATTCGATGTGACAGGAATCCTTGCTGAAGGAGAGAACTGTCTGGCAGTCCGTATAATTCCTAATGAACATTTCGGTGCCATAAAGGAGAAGGACGAATTCTCCACGATCGGCAACGGAGGAATACTTGGAGCGGACAACCCTACGCTCCATGCAACGATAGGCTGGGATTGGCAGCCTACAGTGAAAGGCCGCAGCGCCGGCATTCTGGATGATGTCTGGATTTCATATACCGGAGATGTTACCGTGGAAGATCCTTTCGTTAGGACATTGCTGCCGCTTCCGGATACTTCCAGAACAGATATTCTTACTGAAGTTACATTAGTCAACCATTCTGACAGACCAGTACATGGTGTTCTCAGAGGCTCTTTCGGAAATCTGTCCTTTGAAAGCCCCCAGACCATCGGGGCGGGGGAGTGTAAGATTGTGTGTGCTGACACTCTCCATATGGACAATCCGCAGTTGTGGTGGCCGAACAATTATGGCAAGCCCCATCTTTATCCCGTCAGCCTTTCATTTGAAATCGACGGCAAGGAATCCGATCGCAAGGAATTCCAGTCCGGCGTCAGACAGATGTGGGTTAGTTTTGACGAAGTCAATGGCAGCGCTGACGGCGACCCGAAACGTCTGAACCTATATGTGAATGGAAAGAGGCTTACCGCTTTCGGCGGCAACTGGGGCCTCTCTGAACATCTGCTTAACTATCGCGGACGTGAGTACGACATCGCTGTCAGAAATCATGCAGACATGAACTTCACTATGATCCGCAACTGGGTGGGCCAGATCTACGACAAGGAATTCTATGACGCATGCGACCGTCATGGCATCATGGTATGGCAGGATTTCTGGCTGGCAAATCCGGCAGATGGTCCCGATCCATACGATGTGGAGCGCTTCAACGAGACTGCCCGTGAAACAGTCCGCCGTCTGAGGAACCATCCGAGCATAGCCATCTATGTGGGACGTAACGAAGGCAATCCGCCGGCTGAAATAGATTCATATCTGGCAGAAATGACCGCCAGGGAGCATCCGGGCATCTATTATCTGTCCAATTCTGCCGATTCTCCTGTCAGCGGCCGAGGTCCGTACCGTGCGCTTCCGGTAAAGGAATACTACAAGCTGTTCGGCCTGGAGAAGCTGCACAGCGAAAGAGGCATGCCTTGCGTCATGAACATCGAGAACATGACCCGCTCGTTCGGCAAGGATGCTATCGATCCGGTAAGCACCTTGGCGCACCCTAACGTCATGTATGGCCATCATGACTATGCTCTTGGAAATGTTCCGGGAGCATCATCCGCACAGAGGACAGATACGTTCAACAACCTGATGGCGGAAGCTTTCGGTGAACCGGAAGATGCAGAAGAATTCACGAGATGGTCGCAATGGCTGACCTATAACGGATACAGAGCAATATTTGAAGCCAGAAGTGCCCACAGGAGGGGAATGCTGCTTTGGATGAGCCATCCGTCATGGCCTTCTATGGTATGGCAGACCTATGATTATTATTTTGAACCGACGCCGGCTTATTTTGCATGCCGCAAGGCCTGCGAACCTATGCATATACAGTGGAACCCTCTCACCAATGAAGTCGAGGCTGTAAGCTGGTATGCTTCAGAAGAAAAAGATCTTGTCGTCAATGCGGAAATACTCAATCTTGACGGCAGCGTTGCATGGCAGAAGGAAACCGGGATAGACCTGGGTGCAGACCGGACGGTGTCATGTTTTGCTCTGGAGTTTCCGGACAGTCTTTCTGATGTGTTCTTTGTGCGTCTGAAACTGACGGACAGTAATGGCAGGACCCTGTCGGAGAACTTCTATTGGGAAGGCCGTCAGGAAGGAAACTGGAAGGCTTTGAGGAATGTACCTCAGACCAGACTGGATGTATCTGCATCAGAAGTGTGGTCGGGTGATGAGAAGGTGATGAAAATGGAAGTCACCAACAGCGGCAAGGAACCAGCCCTTATGCTGCGTGTCAAGGTCACAGATTCCGTAACCGGCGACCTTATCCTTCCGGCATGGTATTCGGACAATTATTTCTTCATGATGCCAGGTGAAAGCCGGACCCTTACAGTCAGAGTGCGTGAAGAAGATCGTACAGGCGACCCTGTCATCAGTATCTCAGGCTTGAATGTCTGCGGAACCCATCCTTAAATAGCGGTAAATTGGATTTAGTATTGTAAAAATGACTATCTTTGCAAAGAATGCGTCTTTACGTGTTCTTTGCTTTTTTTGTATATGGACATGGACTTTTTTCATAGGATTCTGAGCGTTGATTCGACCTCCGGCAAGGAAGGAGCGCTGGCCGACGTGCTGGCGGCCGAGCTGGCCGGGCCGGACCGTAAGGTGGAAACCTTTGAAGTCGGTGACGGGACAAAGAATCTTCTGGTATCATGGGGCACTCCGAAAATCATATTCTGCTCTCATATGGATACGGTTCCTCCGTATATCCCTCCTGTTATGGATGGTGATGTGATACGGGGAAGGGGCTCATGCGATGCCAAGGGACAGATATTCTCAATGTACGAGGCATGCCGGATACTTGAAGCCAGAGGCTGCACCGGTTTCGGACTTCTGCTTCTCGCGGGAGAAGAGACAGGATCATATGGAGCAAAGGCGTTCAATTCCATGATTCAGGAGCCTGCGGAAGACGTATGGGTCATTGTCGGTGAACCGACGGACAACTGCATGGCCACAGCTGAGAAAGGGACGAAATCATATGACGTGACCTTTACCGGAAAGTCCTGCCATTCAGGCTATCCGGAGCTTGGGGCCAGCGCCGTCGTATATTTCAATGATTTCGTAAATGCCCTTCGCAGCATAGTTTTCCCTGTTGATGAAATCTTGGGAGAGACGACATGGAACATTGGAGAACTCGTGAGCGCAAATCCGCAGAACATCCTCAGTGACAGGCTGACATGCAGGATATATTTCAGAACGACCTTCGAGTCTGATGAGATGGTCCTGAACATCATGAAGAATATGGCCGGTCCGGATGCGAAGCTCCGCTTCGGCCGTCCGGCCGCCCAGGACGGTTCCGACATGGTCGCCAAGAGGGTTGCCCCATGGCAGGAGGCGATGAGCGTGAACCTCAGGGGTGGGGACGCTCCGACCCGTTTTGAGGTCCTGGAGGGCTTCCCTGTGAAACCTGTGGCATTCGGAAGCGATGCTCCGGTGCTCAAGTGCTTCGGGCATAAGATCCTATGCGGTCCGGGCTCTATCCATGTGGCCCACCGCCCGGATGAACATATCACCGTCCGGGAACTGGAAACCGCCGTAGACAGCTACGTCCGGATGTATATGAAGCTAAGTCAAAAGAACAAATAAGTAGAAAAGATATGATAGTGATGAAGTTCGGCGGAACATCCGTCGCAAATTTCGAGGCCATTACAAGAACTATATTCATAATAGGAGGAAAGCTGGACCAGAAGCCGGTAGTGGTGGTGTCCGCCCTTTCGAAGGTGACCGACCTTCTCTACCGCATTTCGGATGCTGCCGCGTCGAAGGACAAGACCCTTACCAGGGAACTTCTCGCAGAGCTCCGCCAGCGCCATGTGAACCTAGCTTGCCAGCTTCTGGAGCAGAACCCGGTCCAGAAGGAGAGTGCAGTAAGCCGCGTGAACGCGATCTGCGACGAACTTGATGCCCTCGCGAATGCCGTATGTGCAGTCGGAGAGCTCTCTGACCGCAACAAGGCGATCATAATATCCAACGGCGAGCTTCTTTCATCTACCATAATATGCTTCGCCATGAACGCGAAGGGCATCAGGACCAACTGGATCGATGCCCGCAAGATGATGGTGACAAACGATGCATACCTCAAGGGAGAGCCTGTCGAATCCGAGATAGTTTCGAGGGTTCCGGGAATGATTGCCGAGGCATATGAAGGCATGGATGCCGTAATCACACAGGGCTTCATCGCATCGAACATGAAGGGCGAGCAGACTGTTCTGGGCCGTGGAGGTTCTGATTATTCCGCTTCTCTGATAGGCCTTTCGGTCGATGCTGAGAGGATCGAGATCTGGACGGATGTGGACGGAGTGCGTACGGCAGACCCTCGCGTCGTGCAGAACACCAAGTATCTTGAGAAGATATCGTTCGAGGAGGCAGCGGAGATGGCCCATTTCGGAGCGAAGGTGCTCCATCCTCTGACCATAGAGCCGGCTGTGAAGAAGAACATTCCGATCTATGTGCTCAATTCGATGAATCCGTCCGGCAAGGGCACGGCGATCCTCCGCAACGAACTGATCGAAGACGGTGTCAAGTCGGTTTCCTTCAAGGAGAACATCCGCGTCATCAACATATTCTCGATGAGGATGATCAATACATCGGGCTTCCTGCGCAGGGTGTTCGAGATATTCAGCGAGAACAGGGTTTCAGTAGACCTCATCAGTACGTCAGAGGCGAATATTTCCGTTACCGTCGATGCTGGCGAGAAGATAGAGAACGTTGTCAGGGAGCTGTCCGAGTTTGCGGAAGTCATAGTGGATGAGGACAAGTCGCAGGTGTCTGTGATCGGCAAGAACATCGTGCGTCTGAACGGCATGCTCAAGAGGACATTCGCTCCTCTGAAGAGGACGAATGTATACATGATATCCCAGGGCGCATCTTTCGTGAACATCAGCTTCGTGGTTGACCGAGAGGAGCTTACGGAGGTTGTGCAGGATCTCCATGACCATCTTTTCGACAACCCTGAAGAGCTGGAAACATTTTAGATTGCCGTTCAAGCCGGCAATGACGTCATGCCCGACCTGACCGGGCATCCCTTAACATAAAAGATATGAAACTATATATAAGCGGATACGGAAAAATGGGAAAGATGATCGAGAAGATCATAATTTCCAGAGGCCTTGAATACGCAGGATGGACAGAGTCTGTGACAGAGACTGATCCTGCTCTGGCAAAGGAATGCGTATGCATAGACTTCACCACTCCTGATGCGTTCAGAGCGAACTACAGGTTCCTCGCAGAGAACTTCAAGGCTGTGGTTGTCGGAACTACAGGCTGGGCAGACATCAGGGAAGAGGTCGTGGCATATTTCGAGAAATGCGGCACTCCGATGATATGGGCCACAAACTTTTCGGTGGGAGTGAATGTCTTCTTCGCCGTGACTGACTATGTGTCGAAACTCCTTGCGCAGTTCGGCGGATACAGCCCGTACATGGTCGAGATGCATCATTGCCATAAGCTTGATGCACCTAGCGGAACCGCCAGGTCTCTGGCCGACATCGTCGATGCGAACATGGGCGTGAAGACCGACATCCAGTCTGTGCGCTGCGGCGAGATTTCAGGCATCCATACGGTGGGCTATGAGGGGGCGAACGACCGCATCACCATGACCCATGAGGCCTTTTCGCGCGAAGGCTTTGCCGCAGGAGCAGTTGAGGCTGCCCTCCGCACCGAAAGCCTGACCGGAGTCCATGAATTTAAGGAACTGTTTTTTGAGAAGTAATAATATATGAGCAATATAAATCTTACAGGCTGCGGAACCGCATTGATCACCCCCTTCAGGAACGGAGAGGTGGATTATGAAGCGTTCGCAGCTCTTACCGACCGTCAGGTGGCGGCGGGGATAGATTTCCTTGTCCCTCTGGGGACGACAGGAGAGACCCCTTGTCTCGATGACGACGAGCGCGTCAAGGTGCTCCAGACCGCGAAGGAACATTCCGGCGGTCTTCCCATCCTTGTCGGCGGAGGTACGAATTCGCTGAAGCATACAGTCAGAAGCATGCAGCATCTTGATCCATATGGTGTCGATGCATTCCTGATAGTCGTTCCGTATTACAACAAGCCGACCCAGGAGGGACAGTATCAGTATTTCAAGGCTGTTGCAGAATCGACCGACAAGCCTATAGTGCTTTATAATGTGCCCGGACGTACTGGAGCGAACATGTCTGCGGAGACAGCCCTCCGTCTGGCAGAGATTCCCAATGTGCTTGCAGTGAAGGAGGCATCCGGAAACAGGGGGCAGATCGAGGAGATCCTCCGCAATGCGCCGGAAGGCTTCGGGGTCCTGAGCGGAAACGATGATGACACAGTCTGGATGATGCCGAAGGGCGGAACAGGCGTAATAAGCGTCGCTTCCAATGTAGCTCCGGAAAAGATGGTGAAGTTCATCAGAGCCCTTCAGGGAGGCTATACGGAGAAGGCGTACAAGCTCAACGAGGAGCTTACCCCGCTCTTTACGAACTGCTTCGTGGAGAGCAATCCTATCCCGGCGAAAGCGGCTCTACATGCCATGGGTTTCATAGAGAACGAGTTCCGTCTCCCTCTCGTGCCGGCCCAGCAGAGCACATATGACCTTATGGTGAAGACCATAAAGGATCTTGGACTTTTGTAAATCAGATCTTATGACAGACAGAGAAAAATTCTATGATACCATAGCCGCCCTTGAGAGCGGCAAGGTCCGCGTGGCTGAAAGGATTGACGGCCAGTGGAAGGTCAATTCATGGGTGAAGGAAGTGATACTGAGCGGTTTCCGTCTCGGACAGCTTACCGACATGACCCAGGGCCAGTTCTCATTCTTTGACAAGGACACCATTCCTGCAAGGAAGTTCACTGCCGGTGACGGAGTGCGCATCGTTCCTGGCGGAAGCAGCGTGCGTGCCGGAGCCTATCTTGCGCCTTCGGTAATCATGATGCCTCCGGCATATGTGAACATCGGTGCATATGTCGATGAAGGCACGATGATCGATTCACATGCCCTCGTGGGCTCATGCGCCCAGGTCGGAAAGCATGTTCATCTTTCTGCCGCCTCGCAGCTCGGCGGAGTTCTCGAACCTGTAGGTGCGCTTCCGGTAATCATCGAGGACAATGTCTTCATCGGCGGAAACTGCGGCATTTATGAAGGTACGATCGTCAGGGAGAATGCGGTCATCGGCACAGGAGTCATCATCAATGCCTCTACCGCGATCTTCGATGCGACGACAGGGGAGTACATCCGGGCCAATGAGAACGGCCAGATGGTGGTGCCTGCAGGCGCCGTCGTCGTGGCCGGAAGCCGTCCGGTGAGCAAAGGGCCGGGAGCGGAGCAGGGCATCCATCTCTATTGTCCTGTGATCGTGAAATATCGCGACGAAAAGACTTCGGGTTCCATTACATTGGAGGACATGCTTCGATAAAGATGGATATATACAAAGATAAGTTTTCTGAAGACGTAGGGTCGTTCTTCCGGTCTCCTGTCAGGGAGATATTCAAGAAGGTCGACCTTAATGCCATATATTCCTTCGCCGGCGGCTATCCGTCAGCGGAGACCTTCCCTCTTGAGGAAATACGCAGAACCATGTCGGAGGTCATTGACAAGTATGCCGGCAAGGCTTTCCAGTACGGCGCCACCCAAGGTGTGCCGGAGCTTCGCGACGCAGTCGCAAAGCGTTACGGCGTACCTGTGGACAGGGTGCAGATCACATCATCTTCCCAGCAGGGAATCGATGTGTGCACAAGGGTGCTTGTGAATCCCGGAGATGTGGTCCTGACTTCAAATCCTTCATACCTGGGAGCCCTTCAGTCGTTCTGCTCGTACAGGGCCGACATCAGGGGCATCGCCCACAATGATGACCTTGAGGCGTTCAGACAGGCCTATGAGGCTGAACTGAGGCAGGTCAAGGTAGAAGGAAAGATGGTGAAATTCCTCTACATGATTCCGGACTTCCAGAATCCTTCCGGAGAGTCTCTGACTCTAGAGGAAAGGAAAATGCTTGTCTCATTGGCTCAGAAGCACGATTTCCTTATTGTCGAGGACAGTCCGTACAGGGAGCTCCGTTACGAAGGTGAGGATATTCCTACAATGTATTCCCTTGATCCGGACCGCGTCATCCATCTGGGTTCGTTTTCTAAGATATTCGCTCCGGGATTCCGTCTGGGCTGGGCGATTGCCCATCCGGAGATCCTGGACAAGATATATGTGTGCAAGCAGTCCCTGGACCTCTGCCCGCCTATCTTCGACCAGTATGTCGCTGCTGAGTTCCTTTCAAGCGGACGTCTCGACGAGAACCTGGCAAAGACCATAGCTCTTTATAAAGGAAAGCGTGACCTTCTTCTGTCGCTGCTGGAAGAGCATATGCCGGAAGGTGTCCGCTGGACCCGTCCGGAAGGCGGACTCTTCCTTTTCCTGACCATGCCTCATGGATTCGATGCCGTGAAGTTTTACGACAAGGCCCTGGAAGCCGGAGTCGCTTATGTGGCAGGTGAGTTCTTCCACCCTGACCGCAGCGGAAAGAACACGATGCGTCTGAATTTCTCCTTCATGACTCCAGAGCGCATGACCGAAGGTATCCGTATTCTGTCTAAACTTTTTAAAGATGAAATTCTATAAATATCAAGGTGCGGGAAACGATTTCCTGATTGCGGACAACCGTGATGGCTCCATGGTGCTTTCTACCGGACAGATAGCTGCATTGTGCGACCGCCGTTACGGGGTCGGAGCGGACGGCCTGATGCTTCTGGAAAGTCCTGGCACTACGCATCATGACGGAGTGCAGTGTGACAGTCCCGACGGTTTCCGCATGACCTATTACAATTCCGACGGATCCGGAGGAATGATGTGCGGAAACGGCGGCCGCTGCATAGTGGCCTTTGCCGCGGATATGGGCATAACGGATTTCGGATTCGAGGCCGCGGACGGTCATCATCGGGCAGAAATACTTTCCGACGACGGGCGTACGAAGACGGTAAGCCTTCAGATGGTGGATGTCGCTTCATGTCAGCATTATGATTCCCTTACGGGACCATCCGTTCCTTCGGACGGATATTTTCTCGATACAGGCACGCGCCACTATGTCCGCATTGTCGAAGATCTTGATTCATATGACGTCGTGGGAGAAGGCCGCGACATCAGGTACAATGCTTCCGAACTTCAGCCTGTCGGAGCCAACGTTAATTTCATCGAACCTTCGGAAGACGGTATTCTGAAGGTGAGGACGTATGAGAAAGGCGTTGAGGATGAGACATTTGCATGCGGTACAGGCATCGTGGCATCATGCATTGCGGCATATAAGGCGGGAATAGGGCCGTCTGAAGCGGACGGTTCCGGAGTCAGGTATGATGTGATGGCGAAGCGCGACCGGCTGAGCGTCAGATTCAGGCCTTTGGATGAGTCCGGCGTGATCGCCGCGGATGTATGGCTTACCGGCCCTGCGACCTTTGTCGCACAAATCATTTGCGAGATTTGATTTATTATTGCTATATTTGTGGATATGAAAAAGTTTTTATTTCTTCTTATAACAGCGGCTCTTGCCGCTTCATGCTTTGACGACGGCTCCGGAATGAGTCAGTCATATACTGTGAGTGCTGATTTCAACTATGCTGAGATCGCCTACTTCCCTGACAGCACATTCTTCAATACACAGACTCCTGACGGATTTGCTTATGATGCATTGAACTTCTACCATCAGCTCAGTCCGGACAAGGTGTGGTTTGACGGCGGATTCATCCTCTCATGCCTCCAGATGCCTCTTTCAGGAAAGACAGAAGGTTTGAACAACAACAATTACAGATGCTATCTCCAGCCTCTCAAGACTCAGTTCCCAAACAATTATACCGTATTCTATCAGAACCCTGAACCTGGGTTCATGCCTGAACATGCGATCAAGTTCCCGTTCACCGAGAACGGAACATGCACAATGCAGGGATGCTTCGTCACTAATACAGTCGAGGTGGCGGAATATGTAAAGAAGAACTTTGAAGTGGGAGACAGGCTTTCCATCAAGGCTACAGGCTATCTGAACGGTTCCAAGACCGGAGAAGCAACAATCAACCTTGCGGACTTTTCGGCACAGAAGGACTCGATCGTGTCACTCTGGACTCCTTTCGAACTGACCAAGCTCGGATCTGTCGAATATGTGGATTTCGAGATCGTTTCGTCAAAGCCGGACACCCCTCCATATTTCTGCATGGACAATATGGTCTTCAAGGTAGACGTATCATATTAACCGATAAACATCTTTAACTATGAAATCGAATCAGGAATACAAGAATGCAGCGTTGGCTGCTCTTAAGGGTAAGTGGGCCCCTGCAGTCCTCTGCGCTGTTGTCTATATGGCGATCACGCTTTGCGTGTCATATGCCACTGCACTTTTCGACCCTGCTACGACCGCTACGGGAGTCATCATGACTGCGAGCCTTGCGACGATGCTCATCTCATTGCTCGTGGTATGTCCTCTTGGAGTAGGCTACTACAATGCGCATAAAGATCTCCTTATTTCAGGAGATGACAAACTGACTGAGAACAGTTTCAAGACAGGTTTCGCAAACTGGGGACATAATGTGTGGGGAATGCTCCTGATGGGAATCTTCGTGTTCCTCTGGACCCTGCTTCTCATAATCCCTGGTATCATCAAGGGGTTTGCCTATTCCCTTGTACCTTATATCCTTGTAGACAAGCCAGAACTTTCTGCCAATGAAGCCATCAACCTGAGCATGAAGATGATGAAGGGACATAAGTTTGATTTCTTCTGGCTCTGCCTCAGTTTCATCGGCTGGATTCTGCTCGCCATCCTTACCTTCGGAATCGGACTGTTCTGGCTCATGCCTTACATGTATACCGCTTATGCTGCCTTCTACCAGGATGTGAAGGCTGAATATGAAGCAAAGACAAATACCGTTAACAACTAATATTTATTAACTATGATTGGATTTATCATTTGGATCGTCGGACTCTTTTGCTGTATCTGGTGCATCAAGGATGTATGGAACAAGCCGAAGCTTGACAAGGTACTCAAGATCGTTCTTACTGTAGCTCTTCTTGTCTGCAGCTGGGTTGGTCTTGCTGTTTACTATTTCATCCTTAAGGACAGACTCTAAAGAAGTCCTGCAGGAATCTGCATTACGATTTCGAGATTTTCCGGATCTACGGAAAGTATGAGATCTTCATGGAGCGGTATCATTACTGCTCCATTTTTTGTGTCCACTTCTATGCATGGATTGTTGGGGATGTCGATGAAATCGGTGATCTCTCCGACTTCGTAGAGATTGCCGGTCGTAGCCGGCAATGACGTCTCTTCGTCGTCCTCGACCGTCTCTTCGTCGTCCTCGACCGCCTCTTCGTCATTCCCGACCTGATCGGGAATCTCCGGAGTCAGCAGCAGCCATCCGATAAGCGCTGCGTAGCCGTCATCTTCAAGAGTCATTTCAGGAAGAGACTCTTCCTCTACATATACCGCCTTTCCGGCCAGTTCCTCCGCATCTTCCATGCTGCGGATGTCTGTAAGGCGGACGAGGGCCTTCGAATTGCCCCTCTTTGAGAATGATTCTATAAAAAAAGGAACCGGCAGTCCATCGAATACGATGAACACCGGTTCGTTTAAACTGATATCTTCAGGAGCGATTTCGCGGAAACCCATGACGAGCTCCCCATCGGTACCGTTAGATTTCAATACCTGGGCAATCTGCTGCAAGTTGTCCAAACCTGCCATGGCAGAATTACTCAGCTGGAGTTTCCTCAGCCTCTGCAGCCTGTGCAGCAGCCTCAGCGGCAGCAGCTTCAGCAGCAGCGCGTGCAGCCTCCTCAGCCTCAGCCTTTCTCTTTGCGATAGCCTCAGCTCTCTCCTGATTTACCTTAGCCTCAGCCTCTACTGCAGCCTTGTAAGCGGCAGCAGCTTCCTTGCTAAGTCCCTCTTTCTTTGCGCTTACCTTAGCAGCCTTCTCAGCCTTCCAAGCAGCAAGCTTTGCGTCAGCCTGCTCCTGTGTAAGAGCTCCCTTCTTTACACCACCCTGGAGGTGCTTTGCAAGAAGAACACCCTCATAAGAGAGGATACGCTTTGCGGTTGGAGTAGGCTGTGCACCTACGTTAAGCCATGCAAGAGCTCTCTCGTCGTTGAGGACGATAGTTGCAGGGTTTGTGTTAGGGTTGTAAGAGCCGATCTGCTCAATGAAACGACCATCGCGAGGTGCGCGTGAATCAGCCACTACAATGTGGAAGAATGCGAAATTCTTCTTTCCGTGGCGCTGGAGACGAATTTTAACAGCCATTGTTAATCTGTTTTAAAAGTTAATTTATTAATTACCTGTGTTTTCCTACCCGAGGAAAAGCGTGCAAAGGTAAAAAATTAATCTGGATTATACAAGATGTTTACTTTTTTTGAAAAATTTTTGAAGAAAAGTTTGGAAGTTTAGATTTTTGTCGTACCTTTGCAATCCCAAACTCAAGCGGTGGTGGTGAAATGGTAGACACGCTACTTTGAGGGGGTAGTGGGCGTAAGCCTGTGCGAGTTCGAGTCTCGCCCACCGCACAAAGGACCAGCAGAAATGCTGGTCTTTTTTTTGTCCTTTCCTTCAATTATTTGTAACTTTACATCTTCGTTTATCCAAATCAATACAATTATTAAATCAAGTAGTGTGGAAATGAACAGATTAGCCGTTGTATTATCGTTGATTTTCATTTCTGGGGCCTTGTCTGCCCAGGAACTCCCAAAGTTGAAGCCCCTTTCAGAAAGGGAGATGAAAGAGGTACTTGTGCCTGTACAGAGGAGGGACAAGTGGGGCTATGCCAATGAGAAGGAACACTTCAGGGTAAAGCCGGTTTTTGATATGGCTGATTCCTTTGCCAGGACGGTGGTCAGTGGTAAAGATACTGTGACAAGCGCCAGAGTCCGTTTTGAAGGGAAATATGGTTTTCTGAACAGGACGGGCATCTTCCTGTATGAGCCTGTGTTCGATTCTCTTTCTGAATTTGACAGGGGAGTGTCTGTGTTTACCAGAGGTGGTGCGTCAGGATTTCTGAATGCATCCGGTAAAGTGCTTGCAGACGGTCTGGAAGAGATGCAGCTCTTTGATGAGAACGGTGTCGCATGGTTCAGGAAAGGCGGTAAATGGGGCATGTATGATCTGGATGGAAACGTCGTGGTAAGCAATGAGTATGACAAGGTTTCCGATGTGTCTTTCGGCGAGCTTCATCAGGTGGAAAAGGACGGAAAGTACGGTCTTGTGGTTTATTCTCAGAAGAAGGTTGTCCTGGATGCCGAATGTGACCAGATAGCATATGACGAAAAGGACAAGAACGTTGTCATCTGCAGGAAAGGAGATCTTTACGGATGTTTCAATATTGATGGCAGGCAGTTGCTCCCTGTTGAATATGAGTCTGTTACAGGATATGAGGACGGCCGCATAGTCGTGAAGAAGGATGGAAAATACGGACTTTACGACAATAAGGGAACAATGCTTGTCGCTGCAGTAATGCATACCGACCAGGTGGCGGAAGCCCATCCTTACTATCAGGTGTTCGACACAACCAACGGCAGGGAGGAAGTCAAGGTCTACTACAAGGATCAGCTTCTTGACATCAAGGCGTTTGACGAGCAGCTCTTTGCAGATCTGGGCAAGGATGTGTATTCGGATGTGGAGAAAGATACGCTCGGACGTTTTCCGAGGTGGATGAAGGGCCATTTCTATGATGCTGTCCATGCCAGTCAGGTAAAGGCGCAGTGGCGTTTTGACAAGACGGCTTATTACCCTCAGCCAGGTGCCGGCAGACCTGCGGGTGCCGGCTCCTATATCACTATTGACAAGGATATGAAGGTTCTTGATCATAAGGGATTCGAATTTTCTGCAACCAAGGATCTGAACGAGGCGGTACTTAAGGTTGACAGCCTTGCCGTATCATGCGGATCATGGATCCGTACACTTATGATATCGCACATGTGTGATTGCAAGACTCTTTCAGTGGAGATACGCAATGCCATTCTCGCCCCTGATGGCGAGCCTGTCATTGTTGCGGATGTCGTGATCGACAATCAGCTCAAGCAGAGGGCGGCTGCAAAGTTCAGCCCTTCCGGCATTCAGAGATTCACGGTAAGGTTCGACGGCATACTTGCCAACCAGGTGGATTATGTGGCAGACGAAGAGTCAGGATGCTTCGCCACAGAAGATATGGTGATATTATCATTTCTCAACGGAAAGAACAAGGATAAGGTCACAAGGTTTTATACCTATAGCGGTCATATGCTGACCCAGGTAGACCATTTCTGTGCCGAAGCCCTCATTGCGAGCAGTCCTGAAGTAAAGCTCTTCGGAAAGGACAGCGATTCATACGGAATATGTGCCATCAATTTCGAAACCAGGTTGCTGACCCGTACGCTTCTGGAGCAGAGTGCTCAGGACAAGGTGGCCCGTATAATAGATGGAACCGTCCATTTCGTGGACGAAAATACAATGCTTACAGATGCAGTCTTTGACCTTACATCGAAACATATGCCTGTGCTTGCACTCAGATATGACAGCGCTGTATGGGACGGAAAGACCATAGTAGGTGTGAGTCCGAACTATTGTGCAAAGGCCGAAGACATCAAATGGACATATATTCCAAGAGTGCTTTCAGGATCATATTCCGAGAACATCAATGGATACATGGTGAACATCTATCCGGTAGGGGATGACGACATCGCGGTATACGGCATTTATCCGGACGTATGGTCAAGCGAAGGCATCAGATACGGATACATCGGCTATGACGGAAAGTTCTTCACCCAGGCATATTTCGAGGAGGCCAAGCCTTTTGCCGACGGTGTGGCGGAAGTGAAGATCAAGGGAGAGTGGAAGAAGCTTTCGAAAGAGGACTTCCAGCCGTATATGAGCAATCCTGACGGCAAGTTCTCGCCTGAAAATTATGAGATAGGAACCGTAGTGTTTACTATGGAACATGTGGCCAAGTCAATGTCCGGAGCTGCAAATGAAATCACAGAAGACGGCTTCTGGCTTACTCGCGGAAACGGTGGCGAACTTATCGCATATCTGAATACATTTACTGGAAAATACGGTTTTGCTGATTCCGCTGGAGAGATGGTGACGGCTCCTGTTTATGACAGTTTCCATAATATCGATCCATCGGAAGACGGTCTCATTGCCGTGCGCAGGGACGATGGTACCGGTGACGCAAATTCCGGCTGGGGATTCATCGACATGAGGGGAAATCAGGTTGTGCCGTGTGAGTATTATGCGCAGTGGAGTGAGGATGCGGCTTCTCTGTTCTCGCCAGGTGAAAATGGCGTGTGCATCTTGAGCAAGATTCTTCCGGACGGTCAGAAGAAGATCGGCTGCATCAACAAGTCTGGAAATATCGTCATACCTTTTGAGTATGACGAAATCACAGGTCCTGTCAATAATCTCCTGACCGCCAAGGTCGGAGACGAACTGAAACAGTTCTGGCTCTATTGATTGTCTGGTCAATCTGAAATCACGTCAATACGAATACACAACGACAGCCTGCTGTCAAATGGCGATCCTCCCCGCAAGCGGGTCCCCTCCCTTTTCGGGAGCCAATGTCGCCCTTGACAGCAGGCTGTCGTTGTGTGTGTGTCGGAATGCTATACCAGCGCCTGTCCGGTCATTGCTGCAGGCTGCTCGATGCCCATCAGCTTGAGGATGGTCGGAGCAACGTCTGCGAGCTTTCCGTCCTTCACTTCCTTTACAGCATCACCTGCGTTCACAACGATGAATGGAACGTCGTTGAGAGAGTGTGCTGTGTTAGGAGTGCCGTCGTCGTTGACTGCATAGTCGGCGTTTCCATGGTCTGCTGTGATGAGGATCACATAGCCCTGTGCCTTTGCTGCTTCAACAACCTTCTCCACGCATCCGTCAACTGCAGTAACGGCCTTGCGGATAGCCTCGTACACTCCGGTGTGGCCGATCATGTCGCCGTTTGCGAAGTTGAGGATGATGAGGTCGTTGCGGCCTGTGTTGATTGCCTCTACAAGTTTCTCTGTCACTTCCGGTGCGCTCATCTCAGGCTGAAGGTCGTATGTCGCAACCTTAGGTGAGTTCACGAGGATGCGGTCCTCGTTCTCGAAGAGCGCCTCAGCGCCGCCGTTGAAGAAGAATGTCACATGGGCATACTTCTCTGTCTCTGCGATGCGGAGCTGGTTCTTTCCTGCCTTTGAAACAACTTCGCCGAGTGTCTCCTGTACGTTTTCCTTGTCGAAGAGGATGTGTACGCCTGTGAATGAAGCATCGTACGGAGTGAGGCAGCAGTAGTAGAGAGGAAGGGTGTGCATTCCGAATTCAGGCATGTCCTGCTGGGTGAGGACTGCTGTGAGCTCGCGTGCGCGGTCGTTGCGGAAGTTGAAGAAGATTACAGCGTCGCCTTCCTTCACTGTTGTAAGAGGTGCGCCTGCGGCGTCAGTGATAACGATAGGCTTGATGAACTCGTCGGTCACACCTTCGTCGTATGAAGCCTGGATAGCCTCGGTAGCGGAGGTTGCGTAATTGCCTTTAGCGTCAACGAGCATGTCATATGCTTCCTTTACGCGCTCCCATCTCTTGTCACGGTCCATTGCGTAGAAGCGTCCGCATACTGTAGCGACCTTTCCTGTAGACTTCGCCATTTCAGCCTCGAGGCCTTCCACGAAGCCCTTTCCGCTCTTAGGGTCAGTGTCACGGCCGTCCATGAAGCAATGTACGAACACGTCCTCAAGGCCATATTCCTTCGCTACATTGAGGAATTCGTATACGTGCTCGAGAGAGCTGTGTACTCCTCCCATTGAAGCGAGGCCCATGAGGTGGAGCTGCTTGTTGTTTGCCTTTACATAGTCGTATACAGCCTTGATCTCAGGGTTCTGGAGGAACCTGTGCTCGCGTGCTGCGATGTTGATCTTTACAAGGTCCTGATATACCACGCGGCCTGCACCAAGGTTGAGATGGCCTACTTCCGAGTTACCCATCTGGCCTTCAGGAAGGCCCACTGCTTCTCCGCATGCCTTCAGAGTGCTCATCGGATAATTCTTGCGGAGGCTCTCGATATATGGCGCTCCCTGTGTGTAGATGACATTAGACTCATCCTGTCTTCCCTCGCCCCATCCGTCGAGGATCATAAGTAGAACTTTCTTGTCCATAATATATTGTCTGTTTTGTTGTTTCGCGGCTTTGCCGCGCAAAGATACAATTTATGCAAGATTTGAGCAATAATTATAAGATTAAGAAATTATTAAGTATCTTTACGGATTGTGAAACCAGCGGCATAAGGAATGGAAAGGTGTATTGAAGATATGCGTAATGCTGTCGCCCGCGGCAGGATGACTCTTGAAGAACTGACAAGGGCATATGATGTCCTGGACCGGGTGATGGAAACCGGCTATGCGGAGGTTCCGGACAGGTTCTGCGAGCAATATGAGATCCTGAAGGACAAGCTGGCCGATACGATCGACCTTGATGCTCTGAAGCAGGAGGCGGACAGGATCCTGGCTCCTTTGCAGGACGAAATGAACGAGGCCCGCTTTGCGGCCGCCTCGGCTGCCAGCCTTCATGAATTTGCCAAGGAAGTCTTCGATATCTGGCAGACAGGAGGGATCTTCGCCCGCCGGAGGGCGTTGCGCGAGCTTCGCGAGCGCGCCGGCTTTCGTCTCGAAAGCCACCGCATCGGCAACTACGTTGCCAAGACCTTCGACCTCATGAATGAGGCTCAGGTCCGCTTCGCCCGCGCCCAGCAGGCCCTTTTCGCTGCAGATTTCAGATACAAGATAAAGCCGGAAATCCACGCGGGTATATATCGTATATGCCGGCATTAATCTATAATACCTATGGAAACGTCGTTTTTAGGAAGGAAATGGAACGGACCTGAAGATGAGGAAGGACGTCCTCATGGAACAGGAAAGATGTATGAGATCAGGCAGCAGTACGGGTATAAGTCCTATGCATCGGTCGAGGAATACTATGCTGACGGATATTTCGACTCTGCCGGACGTTTTATCTCATCCGGCAGTACACCCAGAAGTATCGGCGATCCTTTTCTGGTGCTGGTCTTCGAAGGTGAGTGCTGTCATGGCGAGATGGTGCCTCGCGGAGGCGTGATCCACAGAGAGAAATACAAGGTCGAATCAGTATATGTGGATGGTGTTCCTACTGATGACGTTGTCATCTGGTTTGAGGGGCTAAAGAATTTTGAAGGGCAGGCGGATGTGTCTCCATTGCTGTCAGGTTCCCAGTATGCCCAGCCGGAATACATCAGAGGAAAGCATTTTTATAAGGACGGAGCCTTAAAGTTTGAAGGTGAGTTCTATGATGGCAGAACCTTCTATTCCAAGGGAAAGCTCTGGTATCCGGACGGTATCCTCTGGTTCGAGGGTGAGTTTGAAAACACCAAACCAGCAAGAGGAAAGGTGTACCGCAGGGACGGGACTCTCTGGTGGGACGGAGGACTTAAGTCCGCTGCATTCTACAATCCCAGGAACGGCTATGTCTCCTATGACCATCGTGGTGAGCCGTGGGCTTATTTCTCAGGTGACGGCCTTCTGTACGATGAAAACGGCGAGAATCCGCAACAGATAAGATTATAATAATTAACGATTAAACGAACTATAATCATGTCAAAGGTGAAATTCTACAAGGAGGAGCAGATTCCTCTCGAAATGCATAAGGTCCGCGTAGTACAGAAACTTACTCTTCTTCCGGTGGAGGAACGTCTCAAGAAGATCCAGGAAGCCGGAAACAACACATTCCTTCTCCAGAACAAGGATGTCTATATGGATATGCTGACCGACTCCGGAGTAAACGCTATGTCGGACAATCAGGTGGCGTCAATGGGCATGGCCGATGACTCGTATGCGGGTTCTGAGACCTTCAACAGGGTCAAGTCCGCAATCTTCGAGGTCTTCGGTACCGAGCATGTGCTTCCGGCCCATCAGGGCCGTGCGGCAGAGAACATCCTGGCTGAGGCATATGTGAAGCCGGGAATGGTCGCGATCATGAACTTCCACTTCACCACCACAAAGGCCCATATCACCAGACTCGGCGGAGAAGTTGTCGAGGTGCTCGGAAAGAAGGGTCTCGTGCCTGTTTCGGACGAGCCGTTCAAGGGAGACCTTGATCTTGGGGAACTGAGGAAGACCATCGAGAAGTATGGTCCGGAAAAAGTTGCGTTTGTGCGTGTGGAGGCAGGTACGAACCTCATCGGAGGACAGCCTGTGTCCCTCGAGAACATGCTCGCAGTCGCCGACGTATGTCATGAATACGGAGTAAAGAGCATCCTTGACGCATCCCTCCTTCAGGACAACGTCTACTTCATGAAGACACGCGAAGCGCAGTGCAAGTTCATGACAACCAAGCAGATATATCATCTTCTTGCCGACAAGATGGACATCATCTACTTTTCGGGAAGAAAGCTCGGATTCGCTCGCGGCGGTATCATCACTTCGCACAATAAGAAGTACATCAATGACATGATGGAGTACATCCCTCTGTACGAAGGATTCCTTACATACGGAGGTATGGAAGTCCGTTCTATGGAGGCCATGGCTGTGGGACTTCTCGAGTCCCTCGACATGGAATACATCAATCAGGGCCCGGAATTCATCGGATACCTTGTGAACGAGCTTGACAAATACGGAGTTCCGGTAGTGAAGCCGGCCGGCGGTCTGGGAGCACATCTGAACTGCTCGGAATTCGTGCCGCACATCCCGCATGACCAGTACCCTGCAGCTGCGGTGGCGACGGCTCTTTACATCGCTTCCGGAGTCCGCGGAATGGAGCGCGGATCCCTCAGCGAGCAGCGCGAGCCTGACGGCACCGAGCGCTACGCGGAGCTCGAGCTCATGCGCCTTGCGATGCCGCGCCGCGTCTTCACCCTCTCACAGGTGAAGTACTGTGCCGACCGCATCAAATGGCTCTACGACAACAGGGAACTCATCGGCGGCCTCCAGTGGGTGGAGGAACCGAAGGTGCTCCGCTTTTTCTTCGGCCGCCTCAAGGAGATCGGCTACTGGCAGGAAGACCTCGCCAAGAAGTTCCGCGAGGACTTCGGGGAATCGCTGTAAGCAATTGAAAGCAATATAACCTGATTATTTTCGCTATGGCTCAGAATATAAAGACAGGACCTTTCAAGGTCTTTTGGAATTCCTTGAGGACCATAATGGGATTCTGGATAACAAGCAAACCTCAGAGGGTCCGGTTCGATGTCTTGACCATCGGACTGATATCCCTGATCACCATCGGGTCCACCATCGCCATCACAGATGCATTGACTCCTTTGAACCCTTCCTTCAAGACAAAGGAAGCTGAGGTGATAAGGACGACTCCTCTGATGGATACAAGGGAACTCACCGGGGCATCTGAGATAGGTGTCGTGAAGAAAGGTGAAAAGGTGGAGATCCTGGCTTATTCCGGCTCTGGATATTATCAGGTGGAGACAGAAAAGGGTGAGCGCGGATGGATATATCTGACAGCATTCGATGATGAGCTGGTGGTGGATGAGCTTGAGAATGATGCTGAACTGGAAGTCGGAACTGTATGCAGATGGGTCAAGATAGATCCGGATAACAATTACAGGATAGTGGTAAGGGATGAAAGCGGGCAGACACATACCTTGGCAAGAGGAAATGTGGCTCCGACGTTTTCGTTCGGTGTCCCTGCTGTCAAGGGAGAAAATTCGTGGGAGAAGCCTTACATTTACGTGACCCCTTCTTGGATGAATAAACATTTCAAGGAGGGTGTGAAGCTGGACAAGGTCATGAAGAAGTATTATGGCAACGCCTTGTCCATAGACGTCAGGGACGATGGAAGCAAGATGGTGATGTTCCCTTTCCATGTGAAGGAGTTCAAGTACAGGAAGGAGTATGAGACAGTAAAGGTCCTGTTCAAGGACGACGCTTTTGTAAGCTATGAGATGTCGGATCCGGACAAGATGAAGTTCCTAGAGAGGTGGATTCCTTTCGGGCAGAGGATCGTCGGTTCACGCCTGTTCATAAAGCTTCGCAGCCACTCATACGTCATCGAACCTCAGTATGATGACATCAATGATGTGATCAAGGGCAATCAGGAAGCAAAGGACTTGCCGATGCCTTTGAGAATTGTTGTGATTGCGCTTCTTTTAGTGTTATGCTGGATCATACTGAATGCGCATCTGCTCTTCTTCCCGGCGCTGCTTTCTCTCACAGGAAGGATAAAGTCCTTGAGCAATGATGCATATGAAAAGATCATGTGTTATTCTGTGTTATTGTATATGATTCTGGCCTATCTGATATTTCTCCCTTATTGGATGATCATCGCTGTTGCTGTTGTCATTGCCTTCTGCTTAGGTGGGACAATAAGCGAATGGATCCTTTACGGCAGATGTCAGGGTTGCAAGGAGATGCATACCTTGGAGACAGTAGGCTGGAGCGATCCCGAGTATTACGAATACGACGAGTACATACAGCATTCTACCCAGGAAGTATCCAGATCCGGAGTAAGACGAACCATCAGCAGCTGGACCGAGAAACGCCGTCACAGGGTAAAGGTACAGAAGGAATATCTCAAGTGCAAGGCATGCGGAAACAACCTTACCATAACTCATGAGAATGATAAGGTCGTCTGACGTAAATGAATGAGGCAGTCCTGCGGGACTGCCTTCGTTTATTCAGCGTAAAGGCTGATGATGTTCAGGATGACGCGGGATGCCTTTTCCATGCTTTCGAGAGGGACATATTCCATCTTGCCGTGGAAGTTGTGGCCACCTGCGAAGATGTTCGGGCAAGGTAGTCCCATGAATGAAAGGTTTGCGCCGTCGGTGCCGCCACGGATAGGCTGAACCTTCGGTACTATGCCCTCCATCTCCATTGCCTTCATCGCCTTTTCGACGATGTGGTAATGTGGCTCAACCTCCTTGCGCATGTTGTAGTACTGATGCTTCATGTCGAGAAGCGCAGTTCCTTCTCCGTATTTCTCATTGATGAAGTCTACGCATTTCTGCATGTATGCCTTCTTCTGCTCGTAAAGGGCCATGTCATGGTCGCGGATGATGTATGAGAATGTCGCGGTCTCGACTTCTCCCTTGAAGCTGATGAGGTGGAAGAAACCTTCGTAGCCTTCGGTGTATTCGGGACGCTGGTCCACAGGAAGCAGGGCGTTGAGCTCCATTCCGATGAGGATGGCGTTCTTCATCTTGCCCTTTGCTGTGCCCGGATGGACGTTTCTGCCCTGGATGCGGATTGTGGCTCCTGCGGCGTTGAAGTTCTCATATTCGAGTTCGCCGACCTGTCCTCCGTCGAGGGTATAGGCATATCTGGCACCGAATTTTTCAACGTCGAACTTCACGACTCCGCGGCCGATCTCTTCGTCCGGCGTGAATCCTATCTTGATGTCTCCGTGCTTGAATTCAGGATGCTCGACAATGTACTGGACTGCTGTCATGATCTCGGCTATTCCTGCCTTGTCGTCAGCTCCCAGCAAGGTCGTTCCGTCGGTTGTTATGAGGGTCTGGCCCTTGTAGAGTTCGAGTTCAGGGAATTCGCTTGGCTTGAGGCTGAGGCCCGGCACGCCCTTGAGAGGGATCTCTCCGCCGTCATAATTTTCGATGATCTGCGGCTTGATGTTGTCTCCAGGTGCGTCCGGAGCGGTATCTGCATGGGCAATGAATCCTACTGCCGGCACATCTTTGCCGCAGTTTGACGGGATGCTTGCCATCACGTAGCCGTATTCGTCGAGGGTCGCTTCGACGCCCATGGCTACGAGTTCGTCACGGAGCATCTTCAGGAGGTTGAGTTCTTTTGCTGCGCTTGGCTGTGAGTCTGATTCAGGATCAGACTTTGTGTCTACAGCCACATATCTCAAAAATCTGTCTAATATCTTTTCCATA
>JAFTYS010000090.1 GCA_017461285.1 Bacteroidales bacterium
CATGTCCTTGGCATTCTCAAGAGCATTGAGCTGAAGCTCAGCGATTCTTGCCTGTGCACCTATTGCGATACCCGTAGCACCGAAGTATTCAGGAGTATCAATTTCAGTACAAGGTGGTTCATAAATCTCACCAGGGCCAAACGGATTGCCAGGCTGAGCTGGAGCCTGCGCCACCTTCTTAGAGGCACCGCATGAAACCATCATCATGGCAGCACAAACGACTGCCGCAAAAGTAAAGATCTTTTTCATAACGATTATTGTTTAGTTGTTGGATTTTCGGATTAAGGTTTTAAGACCAGACGCAGGCCTAATTTAGTATGTCTGTCATCAGGGTTACTGGAGCTACGATATGTGCAAGTACATAAATTTGAATTAGTACAATAAGCGCCTCCACGAATAACATACGCTGTACCGTTTGAAGGACCTGTGGGATCTGTAACTGCAAATTCCTTATAGTCTCCATACCAGTCCTGACACCACTCATACACATTACCACTCATATCATATATTCCCAATTCATTAGGGTCCTTGGTTTTTACATCTTTGTAATAGTATGGATGAGTATTTGATGTCCACCATGCTACGTCACCGATTACGTCACTACCACTATAAATATATCCTTTGGATAGGTTTCCTCCCTTTGCTGCAAATTCCCATTCAGCCTCAGTAGGAAGCCCGAATGTCATCCCCGTAATTATCTTTGACTCAGTCACCTCATTTAGCTTTTGTATAAAAGTCTGGCAGTCATTCCAAGAGACACCTGAAACAGGGAGTTTATTCCCTTTTGAATATGAAGGATTATTTCCAATTATTTGAATCCACAATTCCTGAGTAACTTCTGTCTCACCGATGTAATACGGTTTAGATATAGTAACCTCATGGACTGGTTGCTCTTCTTGTGTCGATGTCGAACCCATACTGAAAGTTCCTGGTTCAACATACACCATATTAAAAGTCACGCCACTTACATTCACTTCATGAATAAGAAGTTCCTCAGCGATAAAACCGCTATACGAATCTGCCGTCGGAACATTCAAGTAACCACTCTTTCCCATGGTAAATACATTATCCGGGAAAGTCCTGGTAAACTTGTCACCATTCACATAATCGTAGAAGCGAATCTGCCTCTCAGCACCATCCTTGAAATACAGATAATAATAGCCTGTTCCTCCCTTCTCATCAACTTCGCCACTGATCATTTTTCCTGACGAAACAAAAGCATTTGCGGCCATGTTGTAGGCTGTATAATGAAGAGGTCCATCGAAATGGAAGACCTGTCCCGCATTTCCTTCGAGACGTACACGGCTGAGGTATGGCTTGAGGTGCGCCTTAAGCACTATCAGATTGTCCTCTAACGAGAACGAGTAACTAGCTTCAGAGTCTATAAACACTGCTGTATTCTCGGTCATTGACACTTCCTCAAATGTCGCTTCACCAGAATTCTCAAAATAATATGCCTGACATGTTGCAGAAGCAACGGTCTGAAGGGTACCTGCATACTCAACTGTCCATATATCTTCCAGCAAATCATACGTGGCAGAACCACTCACAAGAGCGTCTCCTACAGAGAACTGCAGATATACCTTTGACTTGTCAGCCCATTCTCTTTCAGTCCCATCTGCTTTCGCAGACGGACTGTATGACGGTGCATCACCGACCAACCTCATCAATGCCTTGTGAGGCAAAGCCTGGGAATTGTCTTCCAAAGAAGGTGCAAGACTCTCCGTCTCACATGAAGAAAAGAGCAGCATGTTCAGAATGACTCCTGCAGCAGTGCTTAAAAAATCTATCGTTTTCATTTTTACTTACTATTAGAATTAATTCCAATTTTCATCATCAGGATAGTCGTCCTTTTCAAGATCTGATCCGTCAGACGGGGTATCTCCTCCCCAATTCTCATCTTCATCATATTCATCAAAATCCACGGATACCGATTCGTCATCCTCAGAACCTGTTTCAAAACGAATTGCCCGACTGCATGAAAAACCCCTCTCGTTGACCGCATATGCGACGAGGTAATATCTTACCGCTGGTTCTAATCCCCTCAATCTGCACAATACATCCATTGAAGGCTCGCAAGAATACTTCTTTCCGTTTTCAAAGGTCGGTTTGCTGGATGTAGAGCAGATGAATCCCATTTCCAGAAGGTTTCCATTGCCCAGATCCGATATTGCCGCCGAAACCTTTATCGATTTGCTTCTGGCTTCCAGAACCGCGACTTCTCCGAACTGGGGTAAAGTAACTTCCTGCATATTGTCAACATTAACCACTGTCCAACCTTCCATTGCCTCTAAAGTCGGAACATTCAAATATCCGCTAGTCCCTACTGTCAGTACAGTAGACGGAAAACTTCTAACAAACCCCCTCTTTCCTTCATCGTAGAATACCATTTCCCGCTTTTCCTGATCAGCAAACACTGCATATATGTGCTCTGACCATCCTTCTTCATTCAACTGCACCTGAATCTTGTCCGTACATTCCGTGAACTTGTTCTGCGTAAGATTATACAATGAATAGAACAGCATTCCGGATACCTCTACCATGGTTCCCGGTACTCCATGAAACCGGATTCTTGATGTCATAGGTGTAAGGTATCCCTTTACGACAAGTTGATCACCTTTCAGAGAATATACAGCCTGTTGATCACCATATACAGCAGAGTTTTCATTCAGATGAACCTTCAAAGATGTCGCTGATACCGGATCTGCAAAATAATACGCCTCACAATTGCCGGCATCAGTCTCATCAAGTTCCTCATCGACCTCAACTATCCATACATCTTCATCATAATCATATTCAGCGACACCTGTGACTGAATATGAATCCTTCATGAACTGAAGATAAATGACAGTCTCATCCTCCCATGCCACAGCCTTGGTTTCCGAATGATAAGTACCGGTAAGTCCACCCTCCAGATGCATCCGATAAGTATATTTCTCATCTACGGCAACATCCTCATCAGCTTCAGTGCAAGACCATACTGCAGACATCAGAAGAAATACTGATAAAAATGTAATTATTTTAACACCTATTGTCTTCATAGACTTATGCATTATCAATTCCAGTCATTTTCATCACCTTCAAACCCGCCCATATCAAAATCACTTCCATCAGATTTATCAAGGGTTGTGAAGCTGGTCTGAGCGCCATAAGCAATTCCTTTTTCGTTGACTGCATACGCTCTGACATAATACTTTGTCGACGGATCAAGCGGAATAGCCCTTCCGGACAAATGAGTGCCGGAATTACCGCAACTTACAATATTATCATCAATATCCGGATCCGATGACGTCGAATATACGAATCCTGAATCCTTCAACGTTCCATTATGCAAGTCAGTAACATCGGCAGAGAATGTGGCAGAACGATGAGTGAATTTCAGAATTTCCACATCAGAAACCTCCGGAAGAAGAATATCCTCTGTTGTAAAAGATACCACTTCACCATAGGCAGTGCCCAATTCGTTCGTCGCGTAAGCTCTCACATAATATGTGGTATTTGGAGACAGACCAGTCATCTCTGACGTATAGGTAGCGAGTGCGGATGCTGCTCCGTTTCTCGTTCTATTATCATTTATATCAGGGTCAGAATCAAGTGACCAGACGTGTCCATATTCTGTAAGACCGCTGTCCACTCCCAATTTGACGATTTCACCTGAAACAACGGCAGAATCATGGGCTATATCTGATACTGTTCCAGTCCTTACCACAGGAATCTGAGGGGCTTCACTGGTCCGGAAGGACTGCGTCGCTCCATAGGCAGTACCTTTCTCATTAGTCGCATAGGCCCTCACATAGTAAAGGGTATTTGCAGAAAGAGAAGTAGCGGTCGTGGCTATATGCATGTCTGTAGATCTGCAGCTGATCTTGGTGGAATTGAGATCAGGATCAGGAGATGTCGAATATACGAAGCCTGCATCCTTCAATGAGCCGTTGTTCAATCCCAGAATGTCTGCAGAGAATGATGCAGAATTGTATGTTACACCAGAAACTTCAGTACCGGACACATCTGGAACCTTGAGTTCAAGAGTTGTAAAGAAAGTCTCTTCCCCATATCCGGTTCCGGCCTCGTTGACGGCATAAGACCTCACATAATATGTCGTGTTGTCCTCAAGATCATATAGAACAACTGAAAATTCGGTTTTATCTGCGCCACAACTTACCTTGAAGTCGTCGGTTGTAGGATTGATAGACTTTGAATATACGAATCCCACTTCGGAGATGGTACCTCTACCATCATCTACTACAGATGAAGAAGCAACCGCCATATCTGTATTTATCTCAAAGATGGAAACCGCTGCTGTCTTTGGCAGGAGTATCTCATGGGTCGTATTGAAGAAAACGTCGTTACCGTAGTATATCTTTCCTGTTTCCGCCATCACATAGGCTCTGTAATAATATGCTGTCTGAGCTGTAAGCGTCTGTACTCTGACCGAAAATTTCTCGCCCTGATCTCCAGATGCCTTGCAGTCATCATCTATTGTAGGATTCTTATGCTCTGCCCAGCAGACGCCCCGTTCTGAAACTACATTTCCGCCATCATAGGTAATATATCCGCCCAAAGTCGCAGAATTATGGGTGATGCTTTCCGCAGAAGAAGTCGATACCTTCATTTCATCAGGAAGGGTTATGAATGTCTTATCTTCTCCGTAAGTCGTGCCGATGCTATTGACTGCGTAAGCCCTCACATGATATGTCGTATTCGGAGACAGTCCTTTCAATTCGGACGTGAAGACTCCGGCCTTGTCCTTCCTTCCTAATGAAGTCTTGAGATTCTCAGTTGTAGGAGAAGGTGATGTAGACCACACATGACCATGTTCGGTAACTCCCGTATCGTTTCCGACACTCAAGATATTTCCTGTCACAGAAACCGATTCATTAGTGATCATACTGATGGTTCCTGTTTCAACGGAAGGAGCTGAAGGCAGGGCCTGAGTCGTGAATTCGACAACTTCGCTGTAGGAAAGTCCATCGGAATTCTCCGCATATGTACATACATGATACTTTGTATTCGGTTTCAAGTCCGATGCCTGATATGAAGGAAGATCTGCGGCAGACTGGCAGTCTCCGAAATCACAACTATACCATCTATCTATATCCGGTTCCTTTTCCTCTGACCAGCAGAAACCGTGTCTGGTTATTTTCGAACTTCCGACACTCACCACCGCACCATTGAAGACCGCACTTCCATATGAAATATCGCTTACAGAGTAGCATGCCACAAGCGGAGCCTGCTTGGAAGGTTTTGTCATCCTGACTGCGATTTCTTTTGTTGCGCTTCCTACCCTGAGAATTAGTTTACCATCATACTTACCGGCTGATACTTTCGTCCTGTCTACTGTCACCGAAAGATATTCAGTTCCGGTAAAGAGACCTTCCGACTTGCTCGGGATTATCCAGGCATTCGATGGTTCGAGATAATATCTGACTTCGCGGTTGCTTTCCAAAGTCAGCGAAAGATTCGTTGTAGATTCTCCGAAATCAAGCTCTGAAGGAGAGACTGCAACAGACATTCCCTCCACATGCATCTTGATAATTATCTGTGCGGATCCTCCGTTTGACGATATCGAGACGTTTGCACTGTACGGACCTTCGCCAAGACCGGAGCGGTCCACTTTTATCTCTAAAGAAGCCTGGCCTCCTTTCCTGACAGTTCCGTTTGTGGGAGTGCACGAAAGCCATGCCACATCTTCGTTGGCTTCCCAGTTCAAGTCAGCCATACCGACATTCTTCAAGCTGACAGTATGGGTCGTATATGTCTTTTCGAAGTCTACCGTTCCCTCACTGACTTCAAGAACCGGTTTTGAAGACGTAAGAGCAAAATCCAGACGATTATCATCTCCGGTATTGACCAATATGGATTTCTGCTCCGTCTCATATCCATCTGCCATGACCTGAATGATATGTCGGTTTTCAGCCATCACCTTAAGATCCCTGAAGGCATATCCCCCGTCCGATCCTGTCAGACAGGTCTGTTCGAAAGTAAGGTTCCTTACCTGAGCCCCCTTGATAGGTTCTTTAGTATAGCTGTCAGTCACAGTACCTATTATACTGCCATATAAACTGATTTCTTCCTGCTTACAAGCGGAAGAAAGGAATGCGAGAATAAAAAGGAATAGAAACATTCCCCCCTTATGGAATGGCAAACGAGACATATATAACAGAAAGGCGTGAATTTATAATCAAGAAATAACAATATACATTGACAAATATAATGTAAATTATTGTAATTCTTTATAATCTGATGAAAATTTCTACGGGTTCATCAGATCCACGTTGACGAAGCCGTTTATCTCCTGCATCAGCTCGACGGAGGCCAGGGCCTTGCGGACGATCTCGTCAGAGGCGTCCGGGGCCTCGGCCGCAGCCCGGTAATAATTGATCGCATCGCCAAAACGATTGTTCCGTCTCAGCTCTTCAGCCCTCTCCAATAATTCCTTAGCATTTCCTTCCATGACATCTAACACCCTGAAAATTCATAAAACATTATCCCTCACCAGCTTACCCAACCACAACGCGCTAACCCCCTCCTTTAAAGCATGGGTCTGGCGCATCCGACTCCATATCTCTCTGATATCCAAAAACTTACAAAACGCCCCGTACCAAACTCTCCTTCGCCCAACACCCCGAGTCTCACAGAAAGGTAACCTCTCCAATGTCATGCTGAACGAAGTGAAGCATCTTTTGTATAAAGATCCTTCGCCATGCTCAGGATGACAATCCATCCCCGCCTACCCGAAGGGTCTGGTCTGGAACCTTTTATATAATCAAACAAAACGACGGAGATTGTCGGAGATGACATGCCACCCCCGGCTAGGGGGACAGTCCACGAAGTGGACAGGGGGTCATCGGAGACAACTCCGTCGTTTTGTTACCTATAAATTCTAAACCAGTCCCGAGAATCCCATGAAGGCCATAGCCAGAATTCCCGCAGTAACCAGCGCTATAGGAACACCCTTGAACGCCTTAGGCACATTGTTAAGAGCAAGCTGCTCGCGAAGACCGGCGAAAAGCACCATCGCAAGACCGAAGCCGAGCGAAGTGGCGAAAGCATATACCGTAGCCTCTCCGAGGTTCATCATGCCGTTTGCGGCAGAAGCGAATGGAGAAGACTTCTGAACCACTGTAAGAGCGACACCGAGAACGGCGCAGTTAGTAGTGATAAGAGGAAGGAAGATACCCAGGGAAGCATACAGCGCAGGGCTGATCTTCTTGAGCACGATCTCCACCATCTGTACGAGAGCGGCAATCACCAGGATGAACGAAATGGTCTGAAGGAACTCAAGTCCAAACTTCACGAGAAGCGAGTTCAGAAGATAAGTCACGACAGTTGCGAGAGTGATCACGAAGCAGACCGCCATGGACATGCCGGAAGCGGTGCTCAGCTTGTTGGATACGCCGAGGAACGGACATACACCAAGGAACTGTGACAGCAGGATATTGTTTACGAATATCGCTGAAATGATGATAAGTATATATTCCATAATTACTCAGCCTTTTTAGAAGTTAACTTTCTGAAGATCACTATAAGGTATCCTAATGCGAGGAATGCTCCCGGAGCAAGCACGAAGGCAAGGATTCCGTCGCCCTCGATGAACTTGAAGCCGAATGCAGAACCGCTTCCGAGAATCTCACGTACAAGTCCAAGGACAGTAAGAGAGAGGGTGAAGCCGAGTCCTATACCGATACCGTCGAGAGCAGAATCGCCTACGCTGTTCTTGTTCGCGAACGCCTCTGCACGTCCGAGGACGATACAGTTCACCACGATGAGCGGAATGAACAGACCGAGGGTCTCGTAGATGTCCGGAACATATGCCTGCATCACGAACTGGAGCAGAGTCACGAAAGTGGCGATCACGACGATGTACGAAGGAATGCGCACCTTATCAGGAATATAAGCAGCTATTGCCGAAATCACGATGTTCGAGAGAATGAGGACAAAAGTAGTGGCAAGTCCCATGCTCATACCGTTGATGGCCGAAGTGGTTGTGGCCAATGTAGGACACATACCCAGAAGAAGGACGAACGTAGGGTTCTCCTTTATGAGGCCTTTAGTTACAAGTTGAAATTTTCCCATATTCTGTTCCTCCATTAATTAAGCGGCATCGGAGTCTGTCCGATTGCAGTGAACACCTTTGCGGCAAGAGCGAGGCCGTCGGCATATGCGCGTGAAGTGATGGTAGAGGCTGTGATTGCATCCACATCTCCTCCGTCCTTCTTTACGGCAAGCTTCTTAGCAGCAGGGTCGAATCCCTTGAACTGGTCAGCGAAAGACGGCTCGACGCACTTTGCGCCAAGACCAGGAGTCTCAGCCTGCGAAAGAACCTTGGTATTCCAGATGACTCCGTTCACATCAAAGCCGACTTTGATGGCGATAGGGCCGCCGAAGCCGACAGGAGCCACATTGATCGCGCATCCCACTGTGTTTCCCTGCTCGTCATATGCAAGATTGTAGGTATATGAAGCACCTTCGAAATCCACTGTCCTCTCTTCCTCGATCGCAGCTGCGGCTGGAGGAAGGACTTCCTTGATGGCTGCCTCGTTCTTCGCCTTTGCAGCAGCATCGATAGGCTCCTTTGTAAGAGCATATACGCCTGCAAGAAGAGAAGAGCACACGATACAGATCGCGAAGAGGCATACTGTCATGTTCTTGAATGTAGATTGTACTGCCATAGCCTATGCCCTCCCGTATTTCTTGGCGTGGAACCATTTGTTGAGAAGCGGAACCACAGAGTTCATGATAAGGATCGCGAATGAAACACCTTCAGGATATGCTCCGAAGCAACGGATCAGCATGGTGATGAGACCGATGCCGACACCGAACACCACTCCGCCCCAGTTGCTCATAGGAGATGTCACATAGTCGGTAGCCATGAAGATGGATCCGAGGAGGAGACCTCCGGTGAGAAGGTTGAAGATCGGGTCAGTATACTCGGCTGGGTTGATGGCCCAGAAGATGCCTGAGAACACAGCCACGGTAACCCAGATCGATACTGTGATGTAAGGACGGATCACCTTGCGTGCAAGGAGATATACGAAGCCTGCGAGAAGGGCGATTGCCGAGAGCTCGCCGGCCGAGCCTCCGATGTTCATGAAGAGCATGTCCATATAGTCGAGGCCTTCGATCGCAGCGACGCCGCCTTCCTTGGCGATTCCCAGAGGAGTCGCTCCTGTGTAGGCGTCGAAGTTGCCGATGAAGCCCTGCGGCTTGGTCCAGTCAGTCATGTATGTAGGGAAGGAGATCAGAAGGAACACACGGCCTACGATTGCAGGGTTGAAGAGGTTCTGTCCGAGTCCTCCGAACGTCATCTTTGCCACACCGATTGCTACTACCGCACCGATGAAGACAACCCACCAAGGAGTGGTGGCAGGAAGGTTGAGGGCGAGAAGCACACCTGTGATGACCGCAGACCAGTCACCGATGGTGCATGTGCCCTTCAGGAGATATTTTGTGATAAGGTACTCCAGCAGCACGCATGAAGCAACGCTCACTCCGAGCACGAGGAGCTCCGACCATCCGTAGAAGAGGACAGAGACAACCACTGCAGGAAGCAGAGCGATCACGACGTCACGCATCAGAGACTTTGTGGAAGTCTTCGTATGAAGATGCGGCGACGGTGAAACCAATAGTTTATCCATTTTTGCTTTTTTTAGTTATCAATTTAAGTGGCAGGGGGCAAAGGTAAAAACCATGGCCGCCCGTGGCCATTGTGAACGGGAGGGGCCCGCCGCGTAGCGGTGGGAGGGATTTAGTTTTTACTTTTGTCCCCTGCCTCTTATAATTCTGATGACGTCACCCTTTGCAAGACGGATGATATCAAGAAGCGGAATGTTGGCAGGACAGCTGTAGAGGCAGCATCCGCACTCGATGCAATCCTGTACCGCATTCTCTTCGAGTTCGTCCATCATGGCGTTGCGGGCATACTTCTGGAGAAGGAACGGCTCCAGACCCATAGGGCAGGCCTCCGCACACTTTCCGCAGCGGATACATGCTGATTCGACACCGCGCACTGTCTGCTCTGCAGTCAGATAAAGGAGGGATGATGAGCCCTTGACCGTAGTCGCATCCATGTTCGCGATCGCCTTACCCATCATAGGACCGCCGCTGATGATCTTCGCAGCAGCTTCAGGAACACCGCCAGCAACCTCCGCGATGTATGACAGAGGCATACCGATACGGAACTTGTAGTTGTGCTGCTTATCCATAGGGAGGCAGTCGCCTGTCACTGTAAGCACATTGGTGATGAGCGGCATGTTCTTCTGGACAGCCTCATAAACTGCAAGCGAAGTCGCTACATTCTGCACCACTGCTCCGACGTCGATCGGAAGTCCCATGGACTTCACCTGACGTCCCATTACAGCGTCGATGAGCTGCTTCTCGCCGCCCTGCGGATACTTCTTCTTGAGGGTCATGACAGAGATGCCAGGGTAGCCGAGCTCAGCCACAGCGGCTGACATCGCCTTGATCGCCTCAGGCTTGTTCTCCTCGATGCCGATGACTGCAGGACATCCTCCGAGCACCTGCTTCATGATAGCGGCACCGATGACGATCTCCTTGCTTCTTTCGAGCATGATGCGGTAGTCGGATGTAAGATATGGCTCGCACTCCGCTCCGTTGAGGATCAGGCAGTCAGCCTTCTTGCCCGGAGGCGGGCAGAGCTTCACGTGAGCCGGGAAGGTCGCACCGCCGAGGCCGACTACTCCGTTCATCTTTATCTTCTCGAGGATCGCCTTGTTGTCTGAAGGGATTTCAGTAACGAGGGTGTCTGAAAGGTCGATTCCCTCTGCCCACTCGTCGCCCTCCACATCGATCTCGATATGGGTCACATTGTTTCCTGCGAGGTCCTTGCGAGGTCCGACAGACTTCACTGTACCTGATACAGACGAATGTACATATGCGGAGATGAATCCTGCAGGCTCCGCAATCACCTGGCCCACCTTCACCTGGTCACCTGCCTTCACGACCGGAGTCGCAGGGGCGCCAAGATGCTGGGCAACTGAAATGAATACCTTTGAAGGAACAGGCAGGACCTCGATCTTGCAGTCTTTCGAGATCTTGCTGTCGCTCGGGTGGATACCACCTATTGAAAACGTCTTCATCATAGTCTTATTCCTCCTTCGGTTTGATTACTGGGAAATTCACAGCGTGGATGGCACCTGTAGGGCACTCGGCAACACACTTCTTGCAGAGCTTGCACTTTGTGAAGTCGATGTATGCCACGTTGTTCTCCACTGTGATGGCCTCGAAAGGACATACCTTCGCACACTTGCCGCAGCCGATACATGCAGCCTTGCATGCCTTGCGGGCCACGCCGCCCTTGTCCTTGTTCACGCACGATACGAACACGCGCATGTTCCTTCTGCCCTTGTTGCGAAGTTCGATGATGTTCTTAGGACAAGCCTTCACACATGCTCCGCAGGCGGTACACTTCTCTTCGTCCACGACAGGAAGACCGGTCGCAGGGTCCATCGAGATAGCTCCGAACTGGCAGGCAGCGACGCAGTCGCCACAGCCGAGACATCCGAAAGAGCAGCCGGTATCGCCGCTGTAGAGAGCGGCCTTCACACGGCATGACTGGTAACCGCCGTACTCGTTCGTACGAGGGCGGTTCTCACATGTTCCGTTACAGCGCACCACAGCGACCTGAGGTTCCTTTGCGGCTACCTCGACGCCCAGAACAGCTGCAACCTTCTGCATACCGTCGTTACCTCCTACAGGACAGAAGCATTTGTCCAGATCAGGGGAAGACTCCACACAGAACTGCGCAAAGGCACGACAGCCGGCCTGTCCGCAGCCTCCGCAGTTTGCACCAGGCAAGACCTTCTCGACCTCGTCGATCCTAGGGTCTTCCTCTACCTTGAACTTTTCAGCCACGACGTAGAGAACCACCGCAAGCAAGGCACCGAGGACGGTAAGGATTGCAATAGTCCAGATAATAGTAGTTGTCATTACGTTATTGGTTTATTTGATATAAAATACGAATTCATCCGACAGCTTCTCACGGAAAAGCCAGACGCCGAAATAATAAACTGCGACGCCTGCAACCGAAAAAAGACCTGTCAAAAGCTCATTTTCTATAATACTGGACAAAGATAATATTAAAATCATTAAAACAGCCAACGGAATCACATAAGATATCCACACAGCCTTCAAGCCCATGGACATCTTTGTCATCACCTGGACCTCGTCGCCAACATTATGGTCGGCATAAGGGTCCGTCGGCACCATTATCACCTTTTCCTCTTCCTCGGACATGCCGCACATCGCCTTTGCGTGGCATGATGCACATGCCGACGACACAAGTATCTGCACGGTCGTGAAGTCCGGTGTTATCTCCAGAATCTTTCCCGAGTGTGTTATCTCATTTTTCTTTGCCATTATCTTTTCGTATTAACAAGTGATGTGAAAGGATGCTTCAGGCCTTCCCATCCGCTCATCCTTCCTGCAGCCACTCCGACACGCAGAGGGGCTTCAAAATATACCGGAAGCCTGTTGTCGTCAGCCGTAACCCATATGGTCATGTCTTCTTCCCCTTTGAAGACCTCTCCTTCAAGGAGCTTGGCCGCAAACCTGATGGTTTCCACGGTTCCCAGACCCTTTACCTTTATCGTTTCAGGCCCGTAGAGAATGAAATATACATTATATACTTCCTCATCTATTGCGAAGGTCATGGGATATCTCTTTCCGGGCACGACGTTGTCCATGTCCATGTTCCTCGCGAAGAAGAAAAGGGCCGGCAGGTCATATGTACACGGGGTAAGAGGCAGCTGCATCGACTTCTGGCCAAGGTTCGAGGTATAGACATCCGCAGCAATGTACGGCTCGGCCGCATCCCATTCATACAGATAGGTGTTGCGCGCCTCATATCCGCCCTCATAGGTATCTCTGGTAAACTTGAGAGGCCTGAGGCCGTCCCTTGTAAACCATGAGTCGAAGTCCTCACGGACCTTGAAGAACACATCGTAGAACTTCTTGGTCTTTCCGAAGACGGAACATCTGAAGGCCTCCTGACCGTTGAAGGTCATGGAGTCCAGGGTCACGGTCGCTGTACCGACGTCAGTATTGATGGACCCCCACTTGTAATGGAGGATGAAGTCCACCTTCTCGCCGGCCTGGAAAGCCAGTTCCTCTTCGACCGTAGTCTTGACGGGCACGCACGCCGTCCCTTTATCACCAGAATTCTCCTGTGCATGCAACAGGCTGAAAGCCATACATGTACACAGGAGAATGCATATGATTCCTTTATACGTCTTCATCATCCTACATGAAATCCGGGTTCATTCCGAAATCATTTCCAGGCTGTTCAGGGCCGAACGGAGGCATGTCGTCGTTCATTGCCGACGAATATGACATGCCGTCGATCTGGTTCACGAGGCTTTCGGACTCGTCCACGAACCTTACCTCTTCCGCACGGAAGCGCATGTCGATGTCGGCGATGGCACCGTTACGATGCTTCGCGATGATGATCTGGGTTCTTCCGACATCGTCCGGATTGTCTGAAAGTCCCTGATAGTCATATCGATGGATGAAGATTACCATGTCGGCATCCTGCTCGATTGATCCGGACTCACGAAGGTCGCTCAGCTGCGGGCGGCGGTTGCTGCCCTGACGGTTTTCTGACTGACGTGAGAGCTGCGAAAGTGCGATGATAGGGACATTCATTTCCTTGGCCGTCGCCTTCAGGGTACGGGAAATAGCAGCCACTTCCTGCTCACGCATTCCACGAAGCTCGGCAGGACCCTGCATCAGCTGGAGGTAGTCGACCACGATCAGGCGGACACCTTTCTGCTTTACAAGCTTCTTCACCTTCGAACGGAACTCCATCACAGGAAGCGAAGGAGTGTCATCTATATATATAGGTGCCTTGGCAAGCCTCTTGAGCTGGATGTCCAGCTGCTCCCACTCCCAGTTCTCAAGCTTGACACCTCCCTTGATCTTGTCGGCGCTGAGCCTTGTCTCCGACACCATCATACGCTTTACAAGCTGGATGGCCGGCATTTCAAGAGAGAAGAAAGCTACAGGCATATTGTGGTCCACTGCAGCATTTCGGGCCAGGTTGAGCACGAATGCAGTCTTTCCGACCGAAGGGCGGGCGGCCAGGATTATAAGGTCCGAAGCCTGCCAGCCTAGGGTGATCTTATCGACAGACGCGAAGCCCGAAGGAACACCGCTGAGGCCTGAAGTGTTTTGCAGCCTCTGGATGTCGTCGAGGGCATCGTTGATTACCTTTCCGATTTCCTGGACATCCTTCTTGACGTTGTTCTGGATGGCGGCGAAGACCTTGGTCTGGGCCATGTCGATGAGGTCGTCCACATTGGTGGCATCATCGTACGAAGACTTCAGGATGTCGTACGAAGCCGTGATCAGCTCCCTCTGTATGCACTTCTGCTTGAGGATCCTGATGTAGTATTCGATATGGGCTGCCGCACCGATCTTCTGTGACAGCTGCACCAGCGCCACAGTTCCGCCGACGATATCGAGGTTTCCTGCAGCCTTCAGCTTCTGGGACACAGACAGCAGGTCCAGTGCCACATGCTCGTTGGACAGCGAACGCATGGCCTCGAATATCATACGGTGCTTTTCGCTATAGAAGCAGTTCGGCGTAAGCTCATCCATAGCTTCGTCGATACAGTTCGGTTCGATCAGAAGGGCACCGAGGACAGCCTCTTCTACGTCAAGAGCCTGAGGCGGTCTGTTTCCCATCTCAAGCCCTAGCGTATCCAAATCAACTGACTGTTTCTTCCTTCTGGCCGAGGTTTTTCTTGTTACCTCTTCAGCCATTGTCAGTCTTATTCAAAATCAGGATTAACAAGTATTCTTCCGCAGTATTCGCAGATGATCATCTTCTTGTTTGAAGCTATGTCGATAAGCCTCTGAGGTGCGATCGAATTGAAGCAGCCTCCGCATGAGTCTCCATTGAATACGGATACCACGGCAAGATGGTTGCTGCTGCTGTTACGGATGTGATCATAAGCACTCATTGTCCTTTCATCGATCTTCTCCGCACACTCGTTTCTGTTCGCACGGAGAACTTCCTCTTCCTTTGAAGTAGACTCTACGATTGTTGCAAGCTCGTCCTTCTTCGCCTTGAGGTCATTGTTCCTTACAGAGATCTTCTCCTTGACAACTTCAAGCTCGTTCTTCTTCTCGAAGATGCGCTCCTTGATCTCTGAGATGTTCTTCTCGGCAATCTGCCTGAGGAGGCTCACATTCTCGATCTCCTTGTTGAGAGAGTCGTACTCACGGCTGTTCGCAACCTTGTCAAGCTGCGCCTTGTACTTCTCGATCTGGTCGTCGCACTCTGTGATGTTGAGCTTGTTCTCGCTTATTGACCTTGTGTACTCCTCGATGAGCTCGGCAATCCTGTCTGCCTTCGCCTTGAGTTCCAAGATCTCCGCCTCGAGGTTCTCCACCTCAACCGGAAGCTCACCTCTGAGCTGGAGGATCTTGTCGATGGCTGTGTCAGCCTGCTGGAGAGCATAAAGGGTCTTGAGTTTCTCAGCCACACTGAGATCCGAATCGGCAAAGCTCTTCTGAATCGACACGAAGGTTTCTCTCTGGTCGATCGGAGTCTCGATTTTCTTAGTCTTTTTAGCCATATCGCTTAAAAATAAAATATCGGGTTACTATATATATTCTGCGTAATGCGAACTGCAAAGGTAGGAAAATTTTTCCTTAACAATGAAAATAAAATATCAACTATCTCTATTTCACTTTCATAATGTCCTATATCCATGATCATGAATCCTTCGCGCGTGAAGAAATTATGGTAGGATATGTCTCCGCTGATGTACAGCTGCGCGCCGGAAGCGGCCGCAGCCTTTATCAGCGAACCGCCCGATCCGCCGCACATCGCCACGCGCGAGATCTTTCCCTCTACCGGTCTTGATGTCCTCATGGCCTTGAGGGAGAACCTTTCCTTCACAAGAGCGACAGCATCTTCAGCAGAAAGCGGCTGCGGAAGGTCGCCGACCACTCCAAGGCCTGTGCCCTCGCCATCTTCATCAAGGATCGATACATCCTGCAGGCCGAGCCTCGCGGCCATCGCGCCGCTGACTCCGGCGATGACCTTGTCCGCGCTGGTATGGGCGGCATAGATGCTGATGCCCGCCTTGATCGCCTTTATCACAGCCTCGCCCACCTGGTCTTCAGGAGATATCTTCTTCAGGCCCGAGAAGATCAGAGGGTGATGGGTCACTATCATGTCCGCGCCGCACTCAATCGCCTCATCGACAAGCTCCGGAGTGCAGTCCAGTCCCAGAAGCACGGAAGTAACCGGGGCTTCGGGAGAGCCGATGCACAGACCGCTGTTGTCCCATCCTTCCTGAATAGAGAGGGGCGCAAAGTCCTCAATGACTTTCGTCACGTCTTTTACCTTGTATTCCATGCCTACAGATCTTCCTTGATTTCTTCGAGCTGGCTGCGGATGCTGCGAAGCGATTCCAGCACCTTCGCCTTGTTGATGACATCCTTCCTGTCTCCCTTGAGCCTTTTCGCCGCACCTTCGAGCGTCAGGCCTTCCACCTTCACAAGAAGATGGATGTGCTTGAAGGTCTCGATATCTTCCTTCGTGAAGAGGCGGTTTCCTTTTGCATTTCTCTGCGGCTTTATGAATTTTGGGAATTCATTTGCCCAAAAGCGCACCAGGGATGTGCTTTCGCCAAGAATCTCGGCTGTTTCGCCGATTGTGTACAGGTACTTTTCCATAATCGTCAATCCATTGACTGTCCGGTGGTCACGGACATCACCAGCATGTTTACATATTCTTCAGGAGTCACAGAGGCGAACATATAGTTCACCGGATCCATGACCACAGTATCCTTTATCACCTCATAGTGGAGATGCGGGGCGAAAGAGTTGCCCGACACTCCGACATATCCTATCCTGTCTCCCTTATTCAGCTTGCGCCCCTTCCTCACTTCCACATCCGCCAGATGGGCATATCTTGTCATATATCCGTTGCCGTGGTCGATCTCCACGACATTTCCAAGTCCCTTACGGGAACGGACCACATTGCTGACGATACCGTCCGCAGATGCATATACAGGTTCTCCCGAAGGCGCTATCATATCCAGACCGTTATGCTGGACCGGAACCTTGTAGAAAGGATTTATCCTGCTTCCGACCGATGCTCCTGTCTGGGCGAACGAATAGTTCTTCAGAGGATTGGTCATCGGAGGAAGCGAATCTCCCGCAGCCGTCAGCACCTGGGCTATCCTGCGGAAGTTCTCCTCGACCCTGCCGGCGCTCCTGCAGGCCAGGTCCAGCCTGGCAGCCGAGCGCAGCACAATGTCCTGGTCCGGAATGGAATCATATCCGGAAAGGAAATCTATGGACGAGAACGGGTTCACATCCGGCGCGGAGGCATGGAATATCTCGGAATATATGCCGTCGTCACGGACCATCAGGCCGTCGACCACATCAGAGAGCATCTTCTCCTTCCTCTCAAGCTCGGGATACTCCTTCTCATACATCCTGTTCTCCTGCCTGAGCCTTTTCTCCTCGTCTGTGCTGAACACCAGGGCGAAGATCACATAATACAGCACGGCCATTGATACGGATGCGACAAAAAACATCAGTATCTTGCGCACAACCGCCCACACTGATGTCTTAGTCTTCCTGAACCTTATGTCGTCCTTGTCGAATATGTATCTGCTGCTCATGAGCGGCTGTTGGATTTTTTCCTATGCGACGGATGGAGGGTCAGCTTCTCGGAAAGATCGGCAGTATTCTGCACCATCTCTGCATATTCTTCAGGAGTGATTGCAAGATCGTAATAATTGCTCGGATTGACAGGGCTGCCCTTGTAGATGACTTCATAGTGGAGGTGAGGGCCTGTCGACTTTCCTGAGTTTCCGCTCTCGCCTATGCACTCTCCCCTCTTGACCTTCATGCCTTCGACCACGCCGATGTTACGCATGTGCGCATAACGGGTCTTGTATCCGAAGCCATGGTCGATGACCACCTGGTTTCCGTATCCGAAGAACTCGAACTTCACGCTTTCGACCACTCCGTCGCCCGTTGAATAGATCGGGTTGCCCGGCTTCATGGCGAAGTCCACGCCCGTATGGCGTGCAGAACGGCCGTAGACAGGGTCTGTCCTGTATCCGAAGCCGCTGGAAAGACGATATTTCGAAGGATCAGGGTTGATCGGAGGGATTGCCGGGATGCATGAAGCCATGTCACCGGCCCTCTTCGAGAGCTGCGCGACCTCATCGAACGACTTGCTCTGGACATACGACTTCTTCGTCAGTACATCCATCCTTACAGCCGTGTTCTTCAGCAGACCGCCCTGACCGACACCATCAAGGTGGGCATAACGGTTGACACCTCCGAATCCGGCATTGCGGACCTCTGCAGGAATCTCATGCATACCGAAAATCGACCTGTATATATCGTCATCCCTCATCTGAAGCGAGGCAAGCGCATCTTCATAACCGTCCAACTGCCTGTTCATGACCTCCATCTTCGAGCACCATTCGGCATTCTGCTTCTTGAGCAGCACTGTCTTAGGAAGGTCAAGCCCCAGGACAGATGTGTAGAGCCAGAAATACAGAACAGACATGCCCAGAGTCAACGCAAAGACAGCCGCAGACTTGAAGATCTGCGACAGCTTCGAACGCTTGCGTATCTCATACATGAGCGTTCTGTCATTGAAAATATAGTTTTTGTTTTTGGACATACGAGCGCAAAGATATACAAAATCTTATATTCTTCTATAAAAAATATTAAAATTTAAACACATGCGCACGAAAGTGGGGTTTTCTTTAGTTTATTACGGATTTAATGTGTATTTTTGCGAGTTAAAAATTTTGATATGACTTCTAAAGAGATAAGAAAAGCTTTTCTGGACTTCTTCGCTTCGAAGGGTCACCAGATCGTGCCGTCGGCACCAATGGTCGTAAAGAACGACCCTACGCTTATGTTCACTAACGCCGGAATGAATCAGTTCAAGGACTGGTTCCTCGGCAACAGCCCTGCAAAATGGAAGAGGGTTGCAGACAGCCAGAAGTGCCTCCGCGTGAGCGGAAAGCACAACGACCTCGAAGAGGTAGGACGCGACACATATCACCATACGATGTTCGAGATGCTCGGAAACTGGAGCTTCGGAGACTATTTCAAGAACGAGGCCATCGACTGGGCATGGGAGCTCCTGACAGACGTATACAAGCTCGACAAGGACAGGCTCTACGCAACAGTGTTCGAGGGCTCGGAGGCAGACGGCACCAAGCTCGACACAGAGGCTATGGAGGCATGGAAGAGACATCTTCCTGAAGACCGCATCCTTCTCGGAAACAAGAAGGACAACTTTTGGGAAATGGGTGACACAGGCCCTTGCGGACCATGTTCGGAGATCCACATCGACCTTCGCGACGACGAGGAACGCGCAGCCGTTCCGGGCGCGTCGCTCGTGAACAAGGACCATCCGCTCGTGATCGAGATCTGGAACAACGTGTTCATGCAGTATAACCGCAAGGCAAGCGGCGAGCTTGAGCTCCTCCCTAACAAGAACGTGGACACAGGAATGGGATTCGAGCGTCTCTGCATGGCTCTCCAGGGCAAGAAGTCAAACTACGACACCGACGTCTTCACAGGCACGATCGCGAAGATCGAAGAGCTTTCAGGCCACACATACGGCAAGACGACTGAAGAGGACATCGCGATGCGCGTCATCGCCGACCACATCCGCGCCATCAGCTTCTCTATCGCTGACGGCCAGCTCCCTTCAAACGTGAAGGCAGGCTATGTGATCCGCCGAATCCTCCGCCGCGCCGTACGTTACGGATACACATTCCTCGGATTCAACGAGCCTTTCCTCTGCCGCCTCGTGCAGCAGCTGATCGACGACATGGGCGAGTTCTATCCTGAGATCGTGAAGCAGCAGACCCTCATCGAGCGTGTGATCAAGGAAGAGGAGATGGCTTTCCTCCGCACTCTTGACAGAGGTATCCGCCTGATGGACAACATCATGGCCAAGTCTGCAGAGACAAAGGTGATTTCAGGCGAGGATGCATTCGTGCTTTACGACACATTCGGCTTCCCGATCGACCTTTCGGAGCTCATCGCTTCGGAGAAGGGCTATAAGATCGACATCGACGGCTTCCAGGTGGAGCTCCAGAAGCAGAAGGACAGGGCACGCAACGCGACTGCGATCGAGTCAGGCGACTGGGTCGAGTTCGCACATTGCGACAACATCGAGTTCCTCGGCTACGATGCGACAGAGCTCGAAGGCGTACAGCTGACCCGCCACCGCACCGTAAAGGCAAAGAACAAGACTATGTACCAGCTCGTGTTCGAGCGCACACCGTTCTATGCTGAAATGGGCGGACAGGTCGGAGACACCGGATACATACTTTCAGAAAGCGGCGAGAAGATCAATATCATAAACACAATCAAGGAGAACAACCTCACGATCCATGTCGCAGAACGCATTCCTGCAGACTGCACTGAAAGCTTCAGCCTCCATGTGGACGCGGAGCGCAGGACACAGATCGAGAACAACCATACAGCTACCCACCTTCTCCACCAGGCTCTCCGCGAGATCCTCGGAACACATGTGGAGCAGAAGGGTTCATACGTATGTGACAAATATTTCCGCTTCGACTTCTCGCATTTCGAGAAGCTCAGCGACGAGCAGATAAAGCTTGTAGAGAAGAGGGTCAACGAGCTGATCCGAAGCAACTTCCCTCTCGACGAGAACCGCAACGCGACTATGGAGCAGGCACAGGAGATGGGCGCGATGGCCCTCTTCGGCGAGAAATACGGCGACACGGTCCGCGTCATCAGGTTCGGCAGCTCATGCGAGCTCTGCGGCGGTACCCATGCTTCTGCAACAGGCCGCATAGGTTATTTCAGAATCGTTTCAGAGTCTGCGATTGCAGCGGGAGTACGCCGTATCGAGGCAGCTACCGGAGTGCATGCCGAGTCGATGGTTGACGAGATGGCCGAGACCATCCGCACAGCCAGGTCATTCTTCAACAATGTCCCAGACCTCGCTGGAGCCATCAGGAAGATGGTCGAGGAGAACGAGGCGTACAAGAAGCAGATGGAAGAGATCGCAAAGGAGAAGACTCTGGCGCTTAAGGGCAGCCTGAAGGGCATGGCTGTTGATATGAACGGAATCAATGTCGTGAAGATCGACGCTCCGATGGATCCCGTGATGCTCAAGAATGCGGCGTTCATGCTCCAGAAGGAGGCGCAGAACCTTGTGATCGCTGCCGCCTTCGAGGCTGCAGGCAAGCCACAGCTTCTGCTCATGTATTCCGACGATCTTGTGAAGGCAGGCCACAATGCCGGCGCTGACGTGCGTGAGGCTGCAAAGCTGATCCAGGGCGGCGGCGGCGGACAGCCGGGACTTGCGACAGCTGGCGGAAAGAACGTGGAAGGTCTCAGCGCTGCTCTTGCAAAACTGATTGAGCTTGCTACCTGCTAAATAACAGCCGGACACCCTGTAGGCTCCATTGGCCCCCTCCCAGCAAGCTGGGCCCCTCCCCCTAGCCGGGGGTGGCAAAATGCCAATTCCGCCTATCAGGCTATCCGACTGATAATTGAGTTTGCGACATTGCATCGATGAAGAAGTTAGACCAGTTCATATTGAAGTCATTCATAGGACCGTTCATAGCGATCCTGCTGGTCGTCGTATTCATCCTGATGATGCAGTTCCTCTGGCTCTACATCGACGAACTGGTCGGCAAGGGCCTGAGCTTCAAGGTCATAATGGAATTTCTGGGATGGGGCTGCATCACGATGCTCCCCCTCTCCCTTCCTCTGTCCACCCTGCTGGCCTCGATGATGACCCTGGGACAGCTTGGCGAGAACAATGAGCTGCTGGCGATCAAGGCAGCCGGAATCTCCCTCCAGAGGATGTTCATACCTCTTGCCGTAGTCTGCTTCGGCATCAGCGTCGGCGCGTTCTTCGTGTCGAACGACCTCATCCCTGTGGCATACAACAAGATCTACCAGTTGAGGGCGGACATCGGCAAGACCAAGGACGAGATCAAGATACCGGCAAAGATGTTCTATGACGGCATCGAAGGTTATATACTCCGCGTGGACGAAAGAAATGACGAGACCGGCATCATGCACGGAGTCATGGTCTACAACCACACCGGCAACAAGGGCAACACAAGCCTGACGCTTGCCGATTCGGCCATGATGAAGATGTCGAAGGACAAGTCCTACCTGTCCTTCATCATGTTCGACGGATCCAACTATGAGGAGACCAACACCAGGAAATACCGCGACACAACCCTCCAGTTCCAGAAGATAGACTTCAAGAGACAGGAACTCATCATCCCGCTTGAGAACTACTCATTCCAGAAATCCGACACCAGCAGATTCGGAGACCAGGTCAAGTCCATGAACCTCAAGCAGCTTCATGAAAGCGAAGACTCCATCGGATTCATAAATGCGGAAGGAAAGGCACGCAACATATCCACATTGAACAAGTCAAGGGCATTGAGGTACAACTCCCAGCTTGACACTGCTTCGAAGGTGGTCCGCACCACGCCTCTGGAACATAAGGACCTCAACAAATGGAAGAGCCTTGACAAGGAGATCGAAGCGGTGAAGAAGGCGATAACCCATGCCGACGAACTGGAGAACTCGCTGGTGTCATTCTCAAGGGAAAGATACCACCACACATACATCCTCAGACTTATCGATATCGAAGTATACAAGAAGTTTGCCCTGGCGATAGCCTGCTTCATATTCTTCTTCATCGGAGCGCCTCTTGGAGCGATCATCAGGAAGGGAGGTCTGGGAGCTTCGGCCATCATCTCCGTCCTCTTCTTCGTCGCATACTATGTGATCGACATCGCGGGAACGAAGCTGGCCCGAGACGGAGCGGTGGGACCTTTCATCGGAGTATTCTTCTCCAGCTACGTGCTCTTCCCGACAGGACTGTTCCTGACCTGGAAGGCAATCAACGACTCGACATTCTTCAACATGGATTCGATAAAGAGCGGATTCAGAAAGATAAAGACTAAGATAATGGACATATTCAAGAAGACAAGAATCGTCTACATGGGTACGCCGGAATTCGCGGTTGCCCCTCTGGACGAACTGATAAAGAACGGATATAACATTGTGGGAGTGGTGACAGTTGCCGACAAGGCCAGCGGACGAGGTCTGAAGGTCAACGAAAGTGCCGTAAAGAAGTACGCGGTAGAGCACAACATCCCTGTACTCCAGCCGCTTTCGCTGAAGGATCCGGAATTCCTCGAAGCCCTGAAGGCATGGAAGGCCGACCTCTTTGTGGTAGTTGCGTTCCGCATGCTGCCGAAGGTCGTATGGTCTATGCCTAAGCTCGGAACTTTCAACCTCCATGCGGCACTTCTGCCGCAGTACCGTGGCGCCGCCCCTATAAACTGGGCGGTCATCAACGGCGACAAGACAACAGGTGTGACCACATTCATGATCGACGACGGAATGGACACCGGCGGCATCATGTACAGATATGACTGCCGCATCGAGCCGGACGAGACCGTAGGCGAAGTCCATGACAAGCTCATGGATCTCGGCTCGAAGCTCGTTGTGAACACCGTCGAGGCGATTATCGAAAACAATGTCGAACTCCGCGTCCAGAGAAGCTTCATCCAGGGATCGGAGATACTTAGACCGGCTCCAAAGATCACACGCGAGCTCTGCCATGTCGACTGGAACGGCAAGGTTAAGGACATCTATAACCTCATCCGCGGTTTGAGCCCATATCCTGCAGCCTTCACGGAACTGACAAAGGACGACAAGGTTCTTCAGATGAAGATATACAAGACTGTAAAGGTAACGGGAGACGAGTATGCAGAGATGCTTTCTGCTTCCGGACTTGAACAGGCGGCTCCTGGAACCGTGCTTTCGGACGGCAGGACCTATCTTGCGATCGCCGCTGCAGACGGTGCTCTCTCGATCACCGAACTCCAGCTGGCCGGCAAGAAGAAGATGGCTGTCAAGGACTTCCTCATCGGATTCAGAGAGCCGCAGTCATACGGAACGACCAAGGGAACATCATCACAGATAACTGGAAAGCATGCATAAGACAGTCGTCATAATCTGCGACGGAAGATTTCCGAAGTCGGACTATCCTCGCTATCTGATCAGCAACGCGGATTATGTGATCTGCTGCGACGGAGCGCTGCAGAAATTCATCCGCAACAGCGAGGCGATATTCGGGGAGAAGAAGCTTCCGGATGTCGTGGTCGGCGACATGGACTCATTGCCTCAGTCTCTGCGCAAAAGGCACAGCGACATCATAGTGCAGATCGACGAACAGGAGCATAACGACCAGACCAAGGCCTTCAGATGGGCCATCGAAAACATAAAGGACATTTCGCAGATCTATATCCTCGGCGCGACAGGAGAAAGGGAAGATCATACCATCGGCAACATTTCCCTGCTGATGGAATATGCGAGGATGTATGACCTTGAAGGAATGGGGATCAATGTCGAGATGGTGTCAGACCATGCGACCATATTTGCCGTGACCGACACTTTCGAGATGGACTGCGGAGAAGGAAGAAGAATCTCGATATTCAGTCCTGACAACAGTCTGCGCATATGTTCGGAAGGTCTGGAATGGCCTACAGACGACGTCGTTTTCGACAACTGGTGGAAAGCGACCCTTAACAGAGCATCACAGGACCACATAAAGCTGACCTTCAGCCACAGGTCCATTGCTTTGATAATGATGAATTAATCAGGAAAATCCGTCCTATTTATTAGGATTTCCGCGATTTTAATTATAATTTTGACACATAAATCGAAATACGATTTAAATTCATTACAGAATGAACACTGACAAGTACATCCCTACCACCGAGGCGATTGACCATGCGGCAACCGTGCTTTCGGAGATTCTCGAACCGACCCCGTTCGTAAAGAACAACAATCTCTCCGACATCTATGATGCCGAGGTATACCTGAAAAGAGAAGACCTCCAGATGGTGAGGTCCTACAAGATAAGGGGCGCATACAACAAGATACGCTCCCTCTCGCCGGAGTCTCTAGAGAACGGCATTGTCTGCGCCAGCGCCGGAAACCATGCCCAGGGAGTCGCATTCTCGTGCAGCAAGCTCCAGATAATGGGATCCATCTTCATGCCGGTGACAACTCCAAAGCAGAAGATCGAGCAGGTAAGGATGTTCGGAAGGGAATTCATCGAGATAGTGCTCACAGGAGACACATTCGACGCAGCCAATTCGGCAGCAATCAAATATGCCAATGAGAACGGCAAGACCTTCATCCCGCCGTTCGATGACCCGAAAGTCATGGAAGGACAGGGCACCATAGGAAGGGAGATCCTCAACCAGACTTCAGCGCCGCTCGACTACATATTCGTACCTATCGGAGGTGGCGGACTTGCATCGGGACTCGGTTCCTACATCAAGGCGATGTCTCCTCAGACCAAGATTATCGGTGTTGAGCCGGGAGGAGCGCCATGCATGAAGGCGGCGATCGAGAACGGCTGTCCTATTGAGCTGGAAGAAATAGACAAATTCGTGGACGGAGCTGCTGTGAAGAAGGCCGGCGCCATGACATATGAAGTCTGCAAGGAAGTGCTCGACGACATCGTGATCGTCCCTGAAGGCGCTGTCTGCACCATGATCATCCAGATGTACAACAAGAGCGCGATCGTTGTAGAACCTGCAGGAGCCCTCGCGACAGCAGCGTTGAGGTTCTATGCGGACAAGATCAAGGGCAAGAGGGTCGCATGCATCGTCAGCGGAAGCAACAACGACATCACAAGAATGGAGGAGATCCGCGAGAAATCCCTTCTCTATGAAGGCCTAAAGCATTACTTCATAGTTGAGTTTCCTCAGAAGCCTGGAGTGATCGTTTCATTCATCAACAATGTCATCGGACCTTCGGACGACCTCGTGCTCATCCAGTACATGAAGAAGACGAACAAGAATCAAGGACCTGCCCTCATCGGCATCGAGCTGGCTTCAAAGGACGACTTCGAGCCGCTTATCGCAAGAATGGACGCCATCGGCATCAAATACGAATATATAAACGAGAATAACCAATTATTTGAAATACTAATCTGATACAATCATGGCAAATATTGACTGGAGCAAACTCACATTTTCCTACACTAAGACAAACACTATCCTCACCACCACTTTCAAGGACGGCGAATGGTCTCCTGTAGAGAGCACAACTGACGACTATATGAAGGTAAGCACCTTCTGCGGTGCCTTCCACTATGCCATCGAGTGCTTCGAAGGTCTAAAGGCGTTCAGAGGCAAGGATGGCAGGATCAGACTGTTCAGACCGGAGGAAAACGCGAAGCGACTGATCAGGTCTGCAAAATACCTGGGAATCGAAGCTCCGTCAGTGGAGATGTTCGTAGACATGTGCAAGAGGGCGGTTCTCGAGAACATCGACTACCTTCCTCCATACGAAGAGGCAGGTGCGTCCCTCTACCTTCGCCCTACCCTCATCGGTACAAACCCTCAGCTCGGCGTGCAGTCGTCTAAGGAAAGTACATTCATGATGCTGTGCTCGCCTGTAGGCGCATACGTCGGAGGAGCTCTTGACGCTGTGGATGTCGTAATCGCAAGAAACTATGACAGAGCCGCTCCTAACGGATCTGGAGCATTCAAGGTGGGCGGAAACTACGCGTGCTCGCTTTATTCTCTGAATGTGGCTCACGAACTGGGATACAAGGCTGTCCTTTATCTGGACCCTGCAACAAAGACCTACATCGACGAGTTCAACTCATCGAACTTCTTCGCGATCAAGGGCAACACCTACATCACCCCTAAGTCTGATTCCATCCTTCCTTCGATTACCAACATGTCTCTTGAGACAGTTGCGGCACACCTCGGAATGGAGGTCGAGAGAAGGCCGGTACGCGTAGAAGAGCTCAGCACATTCGAAGAGGTCGGAGAATGCGGAACAGCAGTTGTGATCACTCCTGTCCACAAACTCGTTGACAAGCCTTTCCTCGAGTCAGACGAGGAGACCGTATACACTTACGGCGACGGCCAGTGCGGTCCTAAGTCCCTCAAGCTCTACAACTACATCAAGGCCATCCAGCGAGGCGAGACCGAAGACGTCTTCGGCTGGATTGTCTTTGTCGACTGATGTAACACATAATAATCCGACCCTGCTGTTGCAGGTGACATGCCACCCCCCTGGCAAGGGGGACGTCCTCAAAGAGGACAGGGGGTCACCGGAATACAGCAGGGTCGGATTATTTATACCCATAGCTCCCGACGGAAACCGGACTATATATGATTATCAATTAGTTATCGTATTTACAAGCGGAATTGCAAGCGGTAAAGGATAATTTTAAGCAAAATCTGCATTTTGCATATTTCTATGCCTTTTTTCATTCAGCTTGGCCGGAATACTGAACGTAACATGTATGTTATGAGTGTTTGGCTAGCAACTTTACTTTCAACCTAGCTTGCACCCTTACATACAATTGTACTAGCAACTTTGACCTAAGCATTTATTGAAAAACTTCCAGCGGGCCACTTTTACATCATCTAATCCTTCTTTAAATTTACTTTAATTCTAAATAGTAATAGTTTTAAGCTTCGTATTAACCACCAATATCTTTGCTTGACGATAAGTTTAAAGTGAGGCTTCTCGTGTCTTAGTTTACAATCAAAGTTCTCACACAATCCACCACATTTTGTGCATTGGTATTTTGCAATATATAAATTATACGCTTTAAGTACTATGTCTTGCAAATCTTGAATCTCATCAATCAAACTATTCTTACCTGTTACTATATCAAGCAGTTTCCGAATATCTTCTTGCAGGAAATGATTGTTAGGTAAATTTATTAATTCCTCAATCTTTCCTATAAACATCTTTTGTTTCTTAAGTGCTTTTTTGCAGGCTATAAGTGAACGAATAATCAGCTTATAATCGGAATCAAAATTATCCAGATTGATAATGCCGACAGTTTTTAAATTTTCGGTTTTTTGTATTATTTTTTCTTTGTGTTCACTGAGGTCTTTAATAGTTCTATTCCAATCGAATATTTCTGCTTTAAGAGCATTTACAGCGGTTTGTCCATATCTAAAACTGATTAATTGCTCATACGCTTGATTTTCATCAATTTTATTGAATGTATATAAATCAATAATTCTATCAATTTCAAAAATACCTTTTTTGTTATTTGTGTATGTCTGAATTATACAAAATAGAACAATTACTATTAGGATAACCGCTACACTAAATTCAAAAGTTTCAAAATTGGGTTTGCTGATAAAAAGACTCTTGAATACAGTTGGGGAATGGAAAGAAATAATGCAAATAAGTATGTAATTGATAGCGGTTGCCGAGAGGTTTAACCATCTCTCTTTAAATGGATACATTTTTAATTCAGCAACCACAAATTTATTCCTAAGCAACGATATATATATTAGTGTTATCAATTTTAATACAAATAAAACCAGCCAGCAATAATATAGGAAACAAGATATTTTGCATAGATATAACCAAATACAGATACTAAGGGAAAGTATCGCTTGAAGAACTATTGATATTATGGGAGCTTCATCTTTAATCGTGCGTATTCTTTCAGAAGAGAATAGTCTTGTTCGAGGTTTTATGATAATATATATGTATGAAATAATAAAGAGGAATCCTAAAGAGACAATAATGCACGACTGATCCCAAATGACACTACTAGCTTTCTCTTTTAGTAGAGTGTACAGATATATGCAGAGTGTCACTAATGAACCGAGTTCTACCCATATATTTCGTCCGGATATTTGTGAAATTGCGTACTCTCTATCCCTCTCTGAATACAAGAAAGATAGGAATTCTGATTTTGTGTAATCGTTTGGTATCATATCAGGCTTATTTAAAATCAAAGATTTGAACGGCTAACTGAATAACCTTATTAGGGTCCTGTGGTAGTCGAAACTTATAATTAGGCCATTCGGAAGAATTGTTATTGTCTTGAGAAATATATGCTGAGTGTTTTGCAATACTATCTTTAATGGTATTGATAACAGTCGAAATAGATATCTGCTTAACAAATATTAAGAGAGAAGTTTTACTATCTCTCCATGTTAAATAACTTAATAGCTGATCTATTGCTTCAAGGAAGGCCTTCTTGCCCTTCCAAATTTTACATTCTGCAATGAAGATGATAGAACCATTATGTTTAATCATAATGTCGGTCTTACCGTTATGGTTAAACGATTCTCCAGTAGTAGATAAAGAAGTAAAAGTTGCATTTAATTGTGCAAGAAATAGTGCTCTAATACATTCCTCGTTCTGATTCCGAACAGTTTCAGGATACTGTTCCAAACTCCGTCCAATTCTTTGAATGGTATCTAATATTTGATGATATGTTTCA
>JAFTYS010000091.1 GCA_017461285.1 Bacteroidales bacterium
CGGTTGATGCTGAAACCTATTATACCTCCGATTATGCCTCCGACAGTAGCACAGACCAATAAGACTATCCCGCCCGGCTTATCCAGATTGATGAATTCATACATGCACCAGACATACCAAGGAATGATAATAGCAGGGGCAGCCAGTCTTGTCCATTGGACATAATGTTTCCTGACACTGCCCAACGCCTCGGCCGTTTCTACAAGATTGCCTTGAGAGAAGTCCATCCTGCCCAGCACAACATTCTGACGTATAGTCAATGCAAGACATACTGCCAACATGACTGTGGTTACAGCTACGAACGGAAGAGAACAACCTAAAAAATAGAAACATATAGGGCAATAAATAAGAGCGAATATACCACCTCCTACCGTACCTCTTATTGTCTTGTGCAGATCATTTGCCTTCGACTTCATCGAATTGCGGATGTGCGTGTCGTTTATTATGTTCTGCTTCTCGAGTTTTTCCTTGAGGATGCTGATCTGGGAACGCATCTCTTCGAGTTCGTGTGAAAGTAATGTATTGTTTTCCATCATCTGTTCATTTTACTTGTCTGACATATTCTTCAACTGTTCCTTGATTCTGAAAAGGCGCACGGAAACATTCTTGGCGGTGATGCCGACAATAGCCCCTATCTCGTCGTAGCTCATGTTCTCGAGCCACAGCAGGACGATGGCCCTGTCGAAAGGGCCGAGGCGGCTGATGCGGTCCTGGAGCATGCGGACCTGCTTCATTTCTTCGGCCGAGTCGTCGAAGAGGTTGATGTTCATATCGAGGGGAACGCTTTCACCCTTGCGTTTCTTCTTTCGTTCGGCCGAGATGCAGGTGTTCAGGCTGACACGGTATATCCATGTCCTGGCGCTGCTTTCGCCCCTGAACTTCGCAAATCCTTTCCACAGATTGACTAGTATATCCTGGAAGAGGTCTGCAACTTCTTCCTCATCCTTCGAGAACATGTAGCAGACCGTATATATGGTCCCCTTATGTTCACGGACGATCCGCGCAAAATCGATTTCCAATGTTTCCATTTCCTTTCAGTTTCTTTTCAGTTTACACATTAGACGCACAGTTCCTCCATTTGCTACAAAGATTTTTACGAAAAACGCAACACCCTACCAACCAACACATTACATAAAATGCGTGCTCCCCTTTGGCGGCACGCATATTTTACAAATCACTGACATACAGACAACTGCATTTTACAGAATCATCCTATCGGGAACCAGATGAAGACCGCGCAATCCCAAAGGGCGTGGGAGATGATGATGGCTCCGAGCCTTTCTGGGAAGAAGCGGTAGGCCAGACCCCAGATGAATCCGGCCACGGCTGCCGCCATGATGAGCATGAAATTGAATTTCGACAGATGGACCAGACTGTAGACAAGCGTGGTCACGATAAAGCCCCAGTTCGGGTTCCAGCGCTGAGAGAGGTTCTTCTGGATATATCCTCGCCAGAAGATTTCTTCGGCCGGACCTATTATGAACAGCATGAGAAGGGTCAGGACCAGAGGATTCTCCCCTTCCTTCATGCCGTAGATCATGTCGACCTGCGGACGTGCAAAACCGAACATCATCGACGAAAGTCTGTCTCCTATCCAGAAGACGCCCCAAAGAGCTGCGGCCAAGGCAACGCCCAGAAGAACGTCTGACAGGCCGACACGGATATCCTTCCACCATCCTGGAGCGGCCCAGGTGGAATAAAGGGTCAGAGCGAGACCCGAGCAGGTCATCATGACCCAGAAATTCACATGCGGCGCTGTCCATGGCGAGAACATTATCGTCCACAGGACAGCTGCAAGGCATATCCCGAATAAAGGCTTGTTCTTCATATCCTTAGAGGAAACGTGCAACGACAAAAGCCACAGTCAGCAGGAGGGAGAACATAAGCTGGAGATTGGCAGTCCTTACATCAAGGTCTGCAATCATTTGGACGCCTCCTTCAACAGAGTTCTTCATGGTCTGCGCGCATGCAATCGCTACAGGAAGGGTCATGAACACGATGACGGTCGCTATCGGCATGAAGCCGGCAATAGAGCACACACCCACCCAGACAAACGGAAACAGCATCTCAAAGCCGTACAGGATGGCTGAAGACCTGGTTCCCAGGCTCATAGCCATGGTCCTGATTCCTGCCCTGGCATCAGTCGCCATGTCGCGGGTATTGTTTGAATGAAGGATACCGTCGGTGATAAGTCCCAGAGGAAGGGCGATGATCAGAACGCTTGGAAGTACGCCGCCTGCCACGACAAATGAAGTTCCGAGGGTTGGAAGGAATGCATATGCAAGCAGGATCACAAGATCACCTAGGGCATTGAACTTAAGATATGGATAGAGCAAGGTACAGAGAACGCCTCCGATACCGATCCAGAGCAGAGGCAGTCCGGTAAGGGCCATCAGGGCAAGACCGCCCGCAGTAGCAACTGCTGTCAGGACAAGGGCAAGGGTCTTTATCTCCTTAGGCTCGAACATGCCTGTAGTCAGCGTCTTTGCACCGAATGTATCATCTGCATCAACTTTCTTCTTGAAATCAAAATAGTCGCTCCAAGTATTTCCGGCTGCATGGAATATGATGATGTTGACAAGCGCCCATACGGCAAATCCCCAGCTGATTTCATATCCTCTCCAGAAAAGAAAGGCAGTAGTAACTATCACAGGCATCGCCGAAGCAGGGAAAGACCAAGGTCTTACCGCAATCATCCATTCTCCAAAAGTATGTTTCTTCATAATCAGTTTAATTTCCTGCAAATATAATCAAAAAGATAGACTCTCTCTATTTCACAACAGAGAGAGTCCGCAATTCTAACCTAAAACTTAACCTATGAAAAAACTATTCGGTGTAAGTTTATTGCGAATATTGTGCCAAAAGCACAATAACAAGTTTCAAAATTCATCCTTAAAGGAGAATCGGAACAATTTCCCGGATATTCTGAACTTCGATTATCCTTTCTGACTGCGGCATGTCCATCATCTCATGTACCCATATGACTTCATGAGGGGTATGGATGGCGGTTCCGCCGATGTTCACGACCGGAGCGATGTCCGATTTCACGGAGTTTCCGACCATCAATATCTGCGCCGGATCCATGTCGTTCTTGGCCGCAAGCTCGAGGTAGTTCTTCTCGTCCTTGTTCTCCATGACCTCGCAATGGTGGAAGAATTCTGCAAGACCGGATATTCGGTATTTGTTCATCTGCTCGGTAAGGTCGCCCTTTGTGGCTACAATCATCTTGTAGCGGCCCTGAAGGGCTTCCAGGGTCTCTCGTACCCCTTCGATGATCTCGAATTCATGGAAGGCAAGGTCGGTGATGATCTTCTTGACCCCATAATATATATGGTCAGGCAGGGTGCCTCCACAGAGTTCCAGGGCTGCATCGGTCATGCCTATCATATAGGTCTTGGATCCATAGCCGAAAAGGGGGATGTTGTCTTCCTGCTTCTGCCAGAGCATCTGCTGGACGCCTTCTGGAGATGTATAATCCGCAAGAAGTCCGGCAAACTGCGCCTCCGCATTGCGGAAGAACTGCTCGTTCTCCCACAAGGTGTCGTCCGCATCGAAGAATATGGTATCGAATCTTCCTTTCAGACTCTCCATGCCTTATTCGGTCTTTGTGGTGTCGGCTGCCTCGGGAACTTCCGGCTCTGCTACGACAGGCCTGATGGTCTGGATGATCACATCCTCGTACGGGCGGTCATACATGTCGGTAGGAACGGCAGCAATCCTGTCGATGACGTTCAGACCGTCGATGACCTCGCCGAAGATCGAGTACTGGCCGTCGAGGTGGAGACATGCGTTCTCGTCATGTACGATGTAGAACTGCGATCCTGAAGATGCCTTTGTCGGATTGGCCATATCGCCTTTGCGCGCAGCTGCAAGGGCGCCTTTCTTATGCCAATATTCGTTTACGAACTCTGCAGGGACGGTATAGTCCGGTCCTCCCTGGCCCCATCTGCTGATCATCGATGTATCTCTCGAATAAGGGTCGCCTGTCTGGATCATGAATCCTTCGATAACTCTGTGGAAGCGTACTCCGTCGTAATAGTTCTCCTTTACGAGCTTCACGAAATTGTCTCTGTGCTTAGGGGTCTTGCTGTAGAGCTTTACCCTCATGGTGCCGTGAGTCGTCACGATATCGAACTCCGGTTCCTGAATCATTTTAGTTTCCATAGCATTTGCTGTTGCAAGACTATCAGCCTGGGCATCCGCTGCCTTCTTTCCTCCGCGTGGGCCACATGAAGCAAAGGCGAAGATCAGGGCCGACAGAATTATTGTACCTGTTAATATTCTTTTCATGGTCCGTAAATTTATATCCCGACAAAAATAGTTAATTTTGCGGTCATTATGGCAAATCCGTTGAAACAATTGGCAGGACAGACCATGATTTATGGTCTGAGCACCATCCTGGCCCGCATCATAAACTTCCTTTTCGTTCCCATCTACACCAGGCTTCTCAGTCCGGAAAGCTATGGAGTGGTAACCGAGTTCATGGCGTATATCGCTGTGCTGCAGGTCGTTCTGGTCATGGGACTGGAGACCGGCTGCTTCAGGTTCGCCAACAAGGAAGGGGTGGATCCGAAGAAGGTCTATGCAAACGCATTCGTGACCGTGTTCTGCGTCAGCGCCACCTTCCTGGCCCTGATGATAGCCTTCGCTGCGCCCATTTCATCGGCGCTGGGCTATGAAGGCTACAGTTCATGCATAAGGTACGTGGGAGGCATCCTGGCCCTCGATTCCCTTACGGCCATCCTGTTTGCGAAACTCAGGCAGGAGAGCAAGGCGATGAAGTTCGCCATCCTCAAGACCGTAAAGATCATCACAGAGACCGCTGCCAATCTGGTGCTCTTCCTATGGTTTCCGAAGCATGTGGATTCTGCAGGATGGCTTCTGAACTTCATACCGGCCACTCCGGATTTCAGCTACGTAATCTTCGCCATCTTCATCAGCTGCGTCGTGTGCGTCCTGCTGTTCATTCCTGATCTGCTCAAGTTGAGCTTCAGGATGGATGGAAAGCTCCTGCGGCAGATGCTCGCATACTCGCTGCCGCTGATGGTCGCCGCCCTTCCGGGAGTCGTCAATGACTTCCTGGACAGGATCCTGTTCAGATATTTCGACACCAATGCAGAAGCATGGAGGTCGTCGCTCGGTCTGTATCAGGCAGCCGTAAAGCTCGCCGTGATAATGAATCTGTTCATCCAGATGTTCAGATATGCCGCAGAGCCTTTCTTCTTCCGCAGGGCCCGGGAAAAGGACTCCAAGGCGCTGTATGCTTCCGTCCAGGAATATTTCACGGCTTTCTGCGGCCTTGTCTTCCTTGGAGTGATCCTTTATATTGACGTGATTGCGCTGATTCTGGGACCGCAGTTCCGCTCGGCTGTGGGCGTCGTTCCGGTCATGCTGCTGTCATACATGATCCTGGGAATGCTGTTCAATGTATCGATGTGGTACAAGCTGTCTGGAAAGACCGATATGGCGATCTGGATCACATTGTCAGGTCTTGCCGTGACCGCACTGGTGATCGTCCTGTTCATGCCGAAATATTCATATTGGGCCGCAGCATACGGCCACCTCGCCAGCTACATCGTGATGTTCGCCATCAGTTCCATCCTGGGAGCGAAGTACTACCCTATCCCGTACCGCTGGGGCCGTCTGGGATGCATCCTGCTGCTCATGGGCGTCATCTATGGAGGATCGCTTCTGCTTGACTCAGCTTTCTTCGCATCAGTGTCCCTCCCTTCTTCAGGAACCTCAGCATGGCCTTTCATAGCCAAGCTAGGCGTCCACACCCTCCTGATCGCCCTCTACGGTGCCGGAGCCTGGAAGCTGATACGCCAAAACCCTAAACAGTAAAACACTGACTTCCAATTGCTTACAAACTCCAAGTGCCGCCAATGAAGAGCACATGGAATTTGTATATGACTGGAGATCAGCTGATTGCAGAAGCGGCGATATCCAAACCAGAATCCGCTGCACAGAACCTCTCCAAATGTGTATACCCTGTCTGCGCAGTAGCAGGATAGCCACATACGGCCTCGTAACATATTGAATATCCAATACTTACAAAACCACCTGTGTCTATCCCGTCCACGAATCGACTGGATAGACACATTTTCCGGAATAAAACCAGTGGTTCGCTAACCGAGCCATGGAAATAGACTTTTCATAGTGCAGGACACTGCTCTGAAGTGGCGGTAGGGTAAGTTTGGCTTGCATCCAAACTTACCCCGCCACTGTCGTCATATCTCTATATACACAAAAGAAGGCGACTAAATCACTTATTAGTCGCCCTCCATATTTGGATTTGTTATGATCCTGAATTAGTCAGCGAGTGAGATTCTCTTGAAGCAAAGGATCTTAGCCTCAGCGTCTGCTGCCTTGACAACATCCTTTACTGCAGTCTTGCCGTCACCCATCTGATAGCCCTGCTCCTCGAGAGTCTGCTCCTTGAAGAACTTCTGGAGACGACCCTTTGCGATGTTGGCTACCATCTGCTCAGGAAGGTTTGCTGCCTTCTCTGCAGAAACGGTCTTGATGATCTCGCGTGCCTGCTCAGCCTGCTCTGGAGTGATCCAGCCCTTTGCTGTGTTAGACTCGATGTGAGCCTCGCTGTCAACGTGTGCAGGGTTGATGCCTGCCTTGTTGAGAGCAGCGTCAACTGCCTTCTGAACGAGCTCTTCCTTAGTCTTCTCTGTAGCAGTCTTAAGCTCAGTGTCGATAACGTTCTGCGGAACTGAATCTGCAGAAACTGCTACAGGATTCATTGAAGCAACCTGCATTGCAACACCCTTAGCTACCTGTGCGTCGAACTCCTTGCTGAATCCGACAACAGCAGCGAGCTTACCGGTGATCTTGTGCATGTATGCAGAAATGTAAGGAGCCTCAACTGTCTCGTAACCTACGATCACGTGCTTCTCACCAGTCTTACCTGTCTGCTCTGTAACTACAGCCTCAACTGTTCTTCCGTCAGCGAGAACGCATGCCATGAGGGCATCCTTGTCAGCTGGGAAGTTTGCGATAGCCGCCTCAGCGATAGCCTCAGCAAGTGCCTGGAACTCAGCGTTCTTTGCTACGAAGTCAGTCTCGCAACCGAGTCCTACCACGATAGCCTTTCCACCGTTTACCTTAGCGATTACTGCACCTTCTGAAGTCTCGCGGTCAGCACGCTTTGCTGCAACGAGCTTACCTTTCTCGCGGATGATTTCCTTAGCTCTCTCATAGTCGCCGTTAGCCTCTACGAGAGCCTTCGTGCAGTCCATCATACCTGCGCCTGTCATTTGACGAAGCTTTGCTACGTCAGCTGCTTTAATCTCCATTTTCAATAGATGTTTAAAGTGTTACACTAATTAC
>JAFTYS010000092.1 GCA_017461285.1 Bacteroidales bacterium
CAACATCTTCATGAATCCTTATTTCTTCGCCAAGGTGGAGAAGCTTTACAAGGATATCGACAACCTCGGTCTCAACCAGGAGCAGAAGATGGTGCTCAAGAAGCTCTACAACTCTTTCGTGAAGAACGGTATCGCTCTTCCTGAGGCAGAGCAGGCACGCATGCGTGAGATCAATATGGAAATCTCATCTCTTCAGAACACATTCGGCAACATGCTTCTCGCAGAGAACAATGCATTCGCTGCCGAGTTCGGCATTTCCGTGTCGGAATATGCAGGTGCGATGGCTTCTACAGAGGACCGCGCACTTCGTGAGAAGATGTTCAAGGCATATTCTTCAAGAGGAAACAACGGCAATGAGAATGACACGAAGGATCTTATCCTGAAGCTCATGGGTCTCCGCATCGAGAAGGCCAAGCTTCTCGGTTACGAGACTCCTGCAGATTTCATCCTCGCTGACAAGATGGCCGGAAACCCTGAGACTGTCGATGTATTCCTTGCAGACCTCATGAAGCCGGCTGTTGCCAAGGCAAAGGAGGAGATCGCTGACATGCAGGCCATCATGAACGAGGACATCAAGGCAGGCCTCCTTCCTGAGGGCTCTGTGATCGAGCCTTGGGACTGGGCATATTATGCTGAAAGGGTACGCAAGGCTAAATATGCTCTCGACGAGGAACTTACCAAGCCTTATTTCAAGATGGAGAATGTACGTCAGGGTGTGTTCAACACAGCACACAGGCTCTTCGGTCTCAATTTCGAGAAGCTTGAGGACATTCCTGTATATAATCCTGAGGTAGAGGGATTCAAGGTTACTGACGCTGACGGCTCGCTCATCGGTGTGCTCCTTACCGACTACTTCCCACGTCCTACCAAGAGAGGCGGTGCATGGATGACCAACTTCGTCGAGCAGACAGGTCTTGACAAGGAGGTACGTCCTGTGATAGTCAATGTAGGAAACTTCTCCAAGCCTGTTGACGGTAAGCCAGGGCTTCTCACCCTTGACGAGGTGGAGACAATGTTCCATGAGTTCGGACATGCTCTTCACGGCCTTCTCAGCCAGTGTACATATCCGAGCGTGAGCGGTACAGCAGTGCCACGCGACTTCGTGGAGCTTCCTTCACAGATCATGGAGAACTGGGCGTTCGAGCCAGAGGTTCTTGCTACATATGCATTCCATTATGAGACAGGTGAAATCATCCCTGACGAGCTCGTAGCCAAGATCCAGGCTGCCGGCACATTCAACCAGGGCTTCATGACCACAGAGCTTGCAGCTGCTTCCATCCTTGACATGATGTGGCACGAACTCTCTTCTGTAGAGGGAATCGATGTCGAGACATTCGAGGCTGAGGCTTGCAAGAGGATGGGTCTCATCGACGAGATCATCCCGCGTTACCGCTCGACTTACTTCAACCACATCTTCGGTGGCGGCTACAGCGCAGGCTATTACAGCTACCTCTGGGCTGAGGTTCTCGACAAGGATGCATTCGAGCTCTTCAAGCAGAAGGGTCTCTTCGATGCAGAGACAGCTATGTCGTTCCGTCACAATGTCCTCGAGAAGGGTGGCAGCGACGAGGCTATGGACCTCTACCGCCGTTTCCGTGGAGCAGATCCTGATTCAGGCGCACTCCTCCGCGGCCGTGGTCTTGAATAGTGTGTCGCGTAAGTAATTGACTGTGAAATATTTAAGTGTTTAAGGGGTGCATGAAAAGTGCACCCCTTAAACGCTTAATATATTGAAATTCAGCTATTTGCTTGCCACACTGAAATCGACGTCCGCTCCCATGCTGATCACAGAGTGGTTGAGGAACCACCTGTCGAGTTTCCTGCCGTTGACCCGTACAGAACGCACATAAGGCGTTTCAGATGAATTTTCCGGAGCGGAGATCACGAGATCCTCACCGTTCTCGAGATGTACCACTGCCTTGCGGAACAGAGGCGATCCGATGGCATATTCGTCGGAAGCAGGGCAGACAGGATAGAATCCGAGGGCAGAGAACACATACCATGCTGATGTCTGTCCGTTGTCCTCATCCCCGCAGTAACCGTCCGGTTGTGCCGAGTAGAGCCTGTCCATCACTTCGCGGACCCATTTCTGAGTTTTCCACGGCTGTTCAGTCCAGTCATAAAGATAGATCATATGCTGAGCCGGCTGGTTGCCGTGAGCATAATTTCCCATGTCCGCCACCTGCATTTCGGTGATTTCATGGATGCGGTAGCCGTAGTAGCTGTCGTCATATATCGGCGGTACTACAAAGACCGAATCCAGCATCTCCACGAATCCTTCCTCTCCTCCCATAGCCTCCTTCAGCCCTTCCACATCGTGGAATACCGACCATGTGTAGTGCCATGCATTACCCTCCGTGAAGGCCCCGCCCCATTTGTACGGGCTGAAAGGCTCCTGGAACCTGCCGTCTGCAAGACGTCCGCGCATGAGTTTCTGTGTCGGGTCGAATACGTTCTTCCAGTTATGTGACCTTGCCTCCCATTTTTCTATTTCCTCCTGCGGACGTCCTAACTTACGGGACAGCCGGAGCATGCACCAGTCGTTGTAGGCATATTCGAGAGTGCGGGCCACATTCTCGTGGATTCCGACGTCATACGGAATATATCCGAGAGTATTGTAATACTCGTGTCCGAGTCGGCCGGTGGATCTGACTTGCGGATGGACATTCTCCGTGGCATGGACAAGGCAGTCGTATAGGGTCTGCCATTCGCTCTCCGGAGTCACGCCCTTGATGATGGCGTCAGCCACGACGGAGGCAGAATTGTTGCCGACCATGCAGTCCCTGTGTCCCGGGCTTGCCCATTCCGGAAGGAAGGCGTTCTCGCGCGCTATGTTGGCAAGCCCCATCTGAATCTCCTCATTCACAGACGGATAGACGAGGTTCAGAAGAGGGAAGAGTGAGCGGAATGTGTCCCAGAATCCTGTATCGGTGTAGAGGTAGCCGTCGCATATCTGCCCGTTGTAAGGACTGTAATGTACAGGTCTGCCAGAGGCGTCGATCTCATAGAACTTGCGAGGGAAGAGCACGCTTCTGTAGAGGCATGAATAGAAGGTGCGGTACTGGTCCTCGCTTCCGCCTCCGACCCGGATGCGGCCCAGAACCTCGTTCCATTTCGCCTTTGCCTCGTCACGCACCTGTGCGAAGCTCTTATCCCCGATTTCCTCAAGGTTGAGCCATGCCTGATCGAGGGAAATGAATGATGATGCAGTCCTGACGTTTACTTTCTCGCCTCTTTCGGTTCCGAAGCTTACCGAAGCAAGAATATGGTTGCCCTCCAGCTCGGATATGTCTTCCAGGGCGTTGGCAGGCCCGTCATAGACTGTAAAGCTTTCAATGGTCTTGTCGAAAGTCACCACGAACCAGTTGCGGAAATTGTCAGGAACCCCTCCGCTGTTCTTCGTCGTAAAACCCACGACTGCATTCTTTTCGGGGATGACCTTTATGTACGAACCGTTGTCGTAGGCATCAATGACCACTCCTGATGTACTGCTTTCAGGGAAGGTCATCAGGAAACTTGCAGCACGCTCTGTAGGGGCGATATCCACATTTATGTCGTGGTCTGCGAGATAGACATGATAATGATATGGCCGGGCTGTCTCGCTCTTGTGGGAGAACCAGCTTGCGCGGGCATTCTGCTCTACTGCAGCGGCATCTCTGACCGGCATCAGGGCGAACTGACCGTAGTCGTTTATCCATGGAGAAGGCTGGTGGGTCTGCTTGAAGCCGCGGATGTGGTGTGCGTCATAGCGGTAGGTCCATCCGTCGCCCATCCTGCCTGTGACCGGAGTCCAGAAGTTCATTCCCCACGGGAGAGCGATGGCAGGGTAGGTGTTGCCTGTCGAGAAGGAATGTTCGGACATCGTGCCCACGAGGGTGAAAACATAGTCTGCCGGCTCTGTAACGAGTTCTGTTCCGGGGGTGCATGCCGCCATGAGGGTCAGCAGCAGGGTATAGATCGTTTTTTTCATGACAAGTAGGTCGCTCGAAAGAGAGGTTATATTATGCTGTTGAGGACATGGAGGCGTCCGTCGTCGATTATCTTGAGGATGAGTTCTCCGAAAAGGGTGTTCTGCCATGCAAACCATTCGCGTGTAAAGACCTCTGAATCATCCTTATAGAAGGATTCGTGCATGAACCCGGTGCCGGCATCGGTTGTCATCAGCATGCTGATGCAGTCGCGGATCTCGTCGTCGTCATCGGAGGTGAAGGCCTTCATCATTATGCTCATCGGCCAGATCACTTCCGACATTATATGCGGTCCTCCGATGCCTTCCCCCGCTGCTCCGCGGAAGAAATAAGGATTGGCCTCGCTCCATACGAACCGGCGGGTGTTCTGATAGACAGGGTCGTCGGTAGGCACATCTCCGAGATAACTCATAGCCAGAAGAGACGGTACATTGGCGTCATCCATCAGGAACCGGCTTCCGAATCCATCGACTTCGTAGGCATATATCTGTCCGAAATCAGGATGGTCATACACAGCGTGTTCCTTAAGCGCTTTCTCCACTTCCTCGGCAAGGGCGAGGCATTCGCCGGCCATTTCCTCCTTGCCGTTCACGGCCGAAAGGATCTCTGCAGCCCTACGTAACGAACTGACTGCCATAAAGTTGGATGGTACGAGAAATTCGAATGTCGTGGCATCGTCGGAAGGACGGAATGCAGAGGCTATCAGGCCCACGGGATTGACAGGATTGCCCTTGCCCACCACGCATTTGGTGTCCAGCTGACGGTCGGTGACACGGAGGAAACGGTATCTTCCCTGTCCTTCCTTGCGCTGCTGCTCCTTCATCACGGCGAGTATCTTTTCCATAGCCTCCACCCATCTGCCGCCGAAAACGGAAGTGTCACCGGTGGTCTTCCAGTAGGCGTAGGCAAGACGGATAGGGTAGCAGTGGGAGTCGAGTTCCCATTTGCGCTCAAAGATATATGGACCGGCGGCGGGCCAGTCGCTTTTGTTGGCGGCTCCCACAGGCTCGACATTAAATGCGTTGGCATAGGGGTCAATGCAGATGCATTTGAACTGTCGGTTGATCACTCCGGCAATCATCTTCTGCAGGCGGGGATCCTCGGCGGCATGTCTGAGATATGTCCATACCTGAGCTCCTGAATCACGGAGCCACATGGCGGGGATGTCGCCCGTATATACAAATGTGTCGGGCTCTCCCTCGGAATCCTCTCCGTAATGGACCGTGGTGTCCAGGGTGTTGGGATAGCAGTTGGCGAACATCCATTTCAGACGAGGATTCTCAAGCATGCCTGTGACCCTCTCTATGTCTTTTTCCACAGCCTCGCTTGTGAAGAGCCGCTTGTCGGATGAAGGTCTCTGGTCTTTGTATTCCTCCGGCTCTTCGGCGCAGTACCACACCTTGGGCTCGGAGCCCATCTGCAGGATGATTTCTCCGCCTGCCGCTATGTCCTTATGTTCCA
>JAFTYS010000093.1 GCA_017461285.1 Bacteroidales bacterium
GTGGTCCATGAAACAGTCAAGAACTCCGCAGGTGAATACCCCGCGGAGCCCTCCTCCTTCGAGGACAAGTGCCGTATTTTCTATCCTGCCCAACTATTCTACAGAAAGATATTCTTCGACAAAGTCTATCAGGTTCTGAAGCTCTTCGTTGTCAGGAGCGCTTACCAGGACTGTGAGAAGATGGTTCGCCGCCTTTCCCGGGATGCCGGCGCAGAAGAAGAAGCATGGAAGTCCGTCGTCTGTCCATACGTTGAATCCGTATGCCTCGCGTTTCTGGAACTCGAAGCAGATGATAGGCTCATCGTTTGCGTCCAGATCCTCCTGTCGCACGACCTCTTCATATGTCGCGCATGCCTCAGTATATGCATCAGCTCCTTCCGGAATGATGCCCCAGCTTATGTCTATGCTTCTTATGTCCCTGCCTTTCGCGCTGATGCTCAGCGTATAGGACTTGGTTCCGTCTTCTTCGTCGTACTGTTCTGTCTCATAGTTCCATACTTCAGGAATCTGCATTGTGATTCCTTCGAAATGTACCTGTTTCAATGCGATGTCGCTCATGTCTTATTCTGTTTTAAATATTATCACTGTTCCGTCGTTCTTTTCTACCGCTATGTCAGCCCTGTAGAGGTCGTCAGCCTTTACCGTGCGGACAGAAGGGGAGTTGCCGCCTTCATAGATGCGGATAGGGCTGTCCTTTGCGACCTTCCAGCCGGCATCACCCTTCATCTCGTCGATCATTTCCCACACATTGTAGGTCTTAATATCGTCAGATGCATTGATTGCCGCTATGTACCAGGTCTTGCCGCTGCGTCGCGCCAGGACCGCATGATTTCCGGGATATCCGTCAATGAATCTGGTCTCGTCCCATGTCGTAGGAACTTCGCGGAGGAAGTCCAGACATGCCTCCGGAGCATCTTCCAGATTGTTAGGAGCCAGGGCGAAATTCTGTATAGGGTTCTGGAACAGCACGCAGGTCGCGATCTGGAAGACGTCAGTCGTGCGTCTTATCGAACCTCTGGAGTTTGTCTTGTCAAGCCTCTCGTTCATGAAGCATCCGCCGAATTCCATCGATCCGACAGTGTTGCGGATGAACGGATGGAGACATGCGGCTTGTGCTTCCTGATCACATTCGTACTGTGAGAAAACAAGGTTTTCCGATGCTCTGACAGCCTCGCTGCCGACATAGTTCGGATAGAGTCTTTCCCATCCTCTCGGAAGGGTGCAGCCGTGGAAAATAACCATAAGCCCGTTGTCGTCCGCATCGCTGAGGATGGCTTCGTAGTGCCTCATGGTCTCCTGCTTGTCTCCTCCGAAGAAATCGACCTTGATTCCCTTTACGCCGAGGCTTCTCATCCAGCGCATCTCCTTCTTTCTCGATATCGGGTCGGACATGACATTTATCGGGCCCTGCTCGATGTCGTTCCACCATCCGCTTGAGCTGTACCACAGGAAGATGTCCACGCCCTTGGATCTTGCATATGCCACAAGTTCCTCGATCTTTTCCCTGCCGATGTTAGTGTCCCACCAGTTGTCCACAAGAACATACTGGAAGTTCATTGCAGCGGCGAGGTCAACATACCTGACCTGATCCTCATAATTGATGCTGCCGTCCTGCCATACTATCCAGCTCCATGTTCCCTTGCCGTACTTATAGTCGTGCTCTGTCTCGTAGCGAGGGTCCACAAGGTCCCATGCGATGGTAGTCTCAGCTATCGGCTTCAGGCTTTCTCCGAGGGTGATTGTCCTCCATGGGGTAGCTCCCGGAAGGGCAAGGCCCGGCTCTACTGTACCGTTGCCGTTGTTTTCTTCAGGCATAGGATACTCGATCTTGTAGCTGTAGTACAGCTTGTCGTCTTCCGGAGTATCTGTCTCCGCATCGTCTGTGCTTGTCAGTCTGGCGTCGCTGAGTCTTGATCCGCAATATCTGCCGTCAACGCCAGTCTCACTGATGAGCACCCATCCGTTCTTTCCTACCTGGAAAAGGCATGGGAAGGTGAATCCGTGTCCATACAGAGACTTCTCCGAAATCGGTGCTCCGACCTCATAATATTCCTCATAACTTGGCTTGGTGCGTTTCCAGCCGATCATCGCATCGCTCTGCGGAGTCAGGAAAGTGGATACATTCTCTCCTTTATGATTGTCTGTGAAATTGAATTCGGTAAGCTCTTCCATGACCCTGACGCTTCCGGTCTCTCCTTCCTTAGGCAGAAGGTATCTGAAAGCCACGTCGTTACGGCTTACTACGAACTCCACATGGATCTTTTCCCCTTTAGGGTTCTTGAATGTGGCTGTTCCTGTCGATGCGCGGTGGTGCACCTTGCCTGTCTTTGTCCTGTCCATGGTGTAGTCCACTACGATCTCGTCATTCTGGAAACCGGCCAGTTCGAGTTCCGACCAGTCGAATGCATTCGTCTTCAGACCCAGGCGTGAAGCGGGAATGCTCAATGACTCCCCATGGTCGATGCTGTACCATGCGATTCCGTCTGTGGCTCCGATATATACTGTCGTCAGTCCGTCGGGATCTGCCAGAGATACTATTGAAGATTGTGCAGATGCATCATAGGCCGCTGCGCCAGCAAGCGCTATGGTAAGCATGACTGTTCTGATAAGGCTTTTCATATTTCAGGATTATGTTTTAGAACTGTATGTAATATGGTTCAGGAAAATGCATTCCGTATACTGTCAGGCCTTCTTCCTTGAAGGATTCAAGGGCTTCCCGGCGTGTCCGGACTGCCTGGACCTTGTCTCTGTCGAAACGTGCGCAGCTTTCAGGATTCACAAGCTGGAGCGCTGTTCCATGCATGAGGTCACCTGCAATCACGATGTTGCCGATCCTGTACATGGTGTGGCCCGGAGTATGTCCGTATGCCTTTATGGCCTCTACTCCGCAAGGGAGGACATCAGTGTCCGTAAAGAGCTTGATGCGCTTTCCGTAGGCAGCTCCCATAGGGCTTTCATCCACGTTGCCCGTTCCGTCGTATTCGTCCTTGTTAAGGTAGACCGTGGCATTCCCAAATACCGCCTTTCCGTCTTTTACCATTCCTCCGATGTGGTCTCCGTGAAGGTGGGTGATGAATACGTAGTCGATGTCTTCAGGATTTACGCCCAGTGTTTCCAGGGTAGGGAGCAGCTGTGAGTCTTCAACTCCGTTTCCAGAATCGAAGAGGATGTTCTTTCCGTCCTTTATCACAAGGAACGAGCAGAGTGAAGACGGTATGCCGTCTTCGGCTCCGAGCTCGGAGATGAGGCCTTCCGGCACATCGCTGAATATTGCCGGAGACATGGTCCTAGTGGTCTTGCTGTCAGGAATCGCATACACTTTCGTGCCGGAAGTGCTGATGCATGAGGATGTCAGAATCATAGCCGCAGCCAGCGACATCCAGAGGTAGTTCAGGTGTTTCATGGTATGAAATTTCATAATCATACAAAGTTACATTAAAAAATGAGTATATTTGTGAAAACGAACCTAAAAGTGATCCGATCATGAAACAGAAAAGATTCTTTCTCGCCGAACAGGACATCCCTTCCAGCTGGTACAATATAATGGCGGACATGCCTGTCAAGCCTCAGCCAATGCTTGATCCCGCTACCAGAGAACCTGTCACAGTCGAGAGTCTTTCGGCTCTGTTCAGCGAGGAATGTTCCCGTCAGGAACTGAACATGACCGACAGATGGATAGAGATCCCGGAGGAAATCAGAGAGAAATATACATATTACCGTTCCACCCCGCTTGTCAGGGCTTACGGACTGGAAGAGGCGTTGGGAACGCCTGCGAAGATATATTTCAAGAACGAGAGCGTCAGCCCTATCGGTTCCCACAAGCTGAATTCAGCTCTTGCCCAGGCATATTACTGCAAGAGGGAGGGAGTGACGAACGTAACGACCGAAACCGGTGCTGGGCAATGGGGCGCAGCCCTTTCCTATGCCGCCAAGGTCTTCGGCCTTGAGGCGGCGGTTTACCAGGTCAAGATAAGTTATGAGCAGAAGCCGTACCGCAGAAGCGTCATGCAGGTCTTCGGAGCCCTTGTGACCCCGTCGCCTTCGATGTCGACCAGAGCGGGAAAGAATATCCTGACACGTACTCCGAACCATCAGGGCTCTCTGGGTACAGCGATATCCGAGGCTGTCGAACTCGCGAGGATGACTCCCGGCTGCAAATATACCCTCGGTTCGGTAATGAACCATGTGACCCTCCACCAGACGGTCATCGGTCTGGAAGCGGAGAAGCAGATGGAGATGGCAGGGGATTATCCTGATATCGTGATAGGATGCTTCGGAGGAGGCTCGAATTTCGGAGGCATCTCCTTCCCGTTCATGCGCCATAATTTCTCGGGAGAGCGCAATACCCGATTCATTGCTGCCGAACCTGCAGCGTGTCCCAAATTGACAAAGGGCCGTTTTGAATACGATTACGGCGATGAGGCCGGATATACTCCTCTTCTTCCGATGTTCACCCTCGGACATGACTTCCAGCCATCGAACATCCATGCCGGCGGATTGAGATATCATGGAGCCGGTACGGTCGTTTCGCAGCTCCTGAAGGACGGCTGGATGGAAGCGGTGGACATCGAGCAGAAGGAAAGCTTCGAGGCCGGCTGCCTCTTTGCCAAGGCTGAGGGTATAATACCGGCTCCCGAATCGTGCCACGCGATAGCGGCAGCGATCCGGGAGGCGATGAAATGCAAGGAAACGGGAGAAGAGAATGTGATTCTTTTCAACCTCTCAGGCCATGGACTGATTGACATGGCTGCCTACGACCAGTTCCTTGCCGGCAATGTCCATTAGAATCCTACAGGTATTCCAGAATTATCTTTTCCATGACGGCGTAGCCTTCCTTGTTCGGATGGCAGCCGTCATCGGCATATTTCTTCGGCAGGCCGTCTTCTGCGTCCTTCATTGCGGAGTGGTAGTCGACGTAAGGGATCTTTGCAGATTTAGCATATTCCTTGAGGAGAGCGTTCAGCTTCACTATTTCCTCTTCCTGACCTTTCACTTCCGGCCTCCAGTAGAAGTAGTTGCATGGAAGCACTGAGCATATTATCGGCTTGATCCTGTTTGCCTTTGCTATCTCGCACATCGAGATTATGTTGCCGAGTGTGTTCTCCAACGAGATGTCTCCCAGATTCTTGGCGATATCATTGGTTCCTGCGAGAATCACGACATATTTGGGATGGTGGTCGATCACATCCCTTCTGAATCGCACCAGCATGTGTGATGTGGTCTGTCCGGAAATGCCTCGTCCCAGGAAGTTGTTGGATGTGAAGAACTCCGGATCTGCATTGACCCAGAAATCGGTTATCGAGTCTCCCATGAAAACGACACGTGGACTGACCGTAACTTCTTCATTGGCTTTCTGATACCTTCCGAACTTTGCCCAGTCTCCGGTCTGTGGCTGTGCTCCTGCAATGAATGCTATGGCTGCAAGCAGGGCGGTTAACATCATTCTTTTCATGATTCTTATCTGTTGTTTCTGAAATCATTGATTGTGGTGACGATATCGCTTATGGAATCTGTTATCGACAGCAGCAGATTGTTGTATTTCCCTTTCTCTATCAGATGTTCCATAAGTCTGTATACAGGCATGCTTTCTGTCCAGAATTCCTTGTCGAGGAATATCATCGGACTCGCGTATCCGAAGCTCAGGTAGTGGTTCTGGACGGCATCCTGGAAGATTTCCTGCATGGTTCCTGCGCTTCCGGGAGAATATATGATCCCTCCCTTGGCGATGGTGATGATGTTGTCTTCCCTCGTGCTGTTGTCGAAGTATTTTGCGATGTGTGTGGCGAATGGAGTCGCAGGTTCATGTCCGTACAGCCATGTAGGGATTCCCAGACTGACATGTTCCGTACAAGGGAAGCGTTTCATTACCCTGAAAGCCGTTTCGAGCCAGAGCTCATCCTTGTATGACGGCGCGCACGAAAGCATTTCGAGCGCTACGTCCACATCCTTCTCTTCCCGTCCGGCCATCCATGCGCCGAGATGGGTGGCTTCCATCGCTCCCGGGCCGCCGCCGCTGACCATCAGGCATCCGCCTTCGGTCAGCGCCTTGCTCACAAGCACTACCTTCCTGTAACATTCGTCATTCCTGGACAGGCCATGACCGCCCATGATACCGACTACGCTACGTTCGTCAAATCCCTTCAGGAAATCGTTCATGGCATCGTTCATCGACCTGTCGTGGAGGATGCGTGCGAGAGTTTCCTTTACACCCGTCGCCTGCTTTCCTGCATTCAGATAATGGGTGTACACCTTGCTGTCGTATGTTTCCGAATACGATGCCGGATCTCCGGGTACATACCCTGCGTATAGGGTTTCAGATGTGTAAAGGTGGCCGGTGAACGGACTGAACGGCATGTCCCTGAATGAAGGGAAGACCATGCATTCGCTGTCCATCCTTGGCCTCAGGACATTTATTCCATCTCCACCCAGAAAGATGCAGTCGCGGTACCAGCATTCGGCCGCAATGTCTGCAAACGGTCTGAAATCCATGTCCTGGAATGCGTATCCCCGCAGAGTGCCTTTTTCTCTGAACAGTTCCTTGAGCCCTTCGGCTGTATTTATCTCCTTATACATGACTTCGTCGTTTTACAGGCTGCTTCCGCCGATGAAGCTGCGGAGGAGGGAAGTGGCAGGCACATCCTTGTCCGATACCGGAGTGAAGTAGCTGAGGAATTTCTTTAGTCTGTGGGCTTCGCCGTATTCAGGACAGTTCTTCGGAACAGTCATGAGGATTCGTTCAGCATGAGCCCTGAGGACTGCAAATTCCACAAGATAGGCTGAGTTGAACAGTACGTCGGCGTTTTCCTGATAAGGATAGATCCACTGGACTTCTGAACGTCTTACATTAGGCCAGTGCATGATCGACTCCCGTGCTGTGAATGCTCCTTTGTTGAAGTCCCTGACGATTCTTCTCAAGAGTCGGTTGTCGCTGGTAGGTATGCAGTTGTGGTCGTCGAGGGATATGCTGGTGATCGTATTGATGAATATCCTGTATTTGCCCGCATCATCCACCTGGTCTGTCAGACGAGGGTTAAGGGCATGGATGCCTTCTATTATAAGCACAGATCCGGGCTCCAGCTTCAGCTTTCTGCCGTTGAATTCCCTCAGTCCGGTCACGAAGTTGTATTCAGGGACGTCCACCGTTTCACCAGCAAGAAGCTTCAACACATCGCTCTGCAGATATCTGTGGTCTACTGTCTCGAAGTTGTCGAAATCGAATTCACCGTTCGGAAGGCGAGGTGTATCGAGACGGTTCACGAAATAATCATCGGTGGAGAATGACACCGGTCTTATTCCGCATGCCTTGAGCTGGATGCTGAGACGCTTGCAGAAAGTCGACTTTCCGCTGCTGCTAGGACCGGTGATGAGGACAAGCTTGACTGGATTCTCCGGGGCGTTCACGCGCCTTTCGATCTCTTCCGCAATCTGCACGATCTTCTTTTCCTGAAGGGCTTCTGCTATCTTGATCAGGTCGCCGGCTTCGCCTCTCTGGCATGCCAGGTTCACGTCACCGACATTGTCAAGTCCCATTATCCTGTTCCATTTGAGGTTCTCGGAGAACACTTCGAACGTCTTCGGCTGTTCGAAGAACGGAGCCAGTTCTTCCGGCTTGTGCCTGTTCGGCACGCGCAGCAGAAGTCCGTCCCTGTACATTGTAAGGCTCCATACCTTCAGATAGCCTGTGCTTGCCAGCAGAGCTTCATAATAATGGTCAGGAGTCCCGTCAAGCGTATAATAGTTTACATATACGTCTCCTGTAGTGTCAAGAAGCTTTACCTTGTCTTCATATCCAAGACTTGAGAACAGCTCGACTGCCTCTTCCGTCCTTACCTCATGCCTTCTGAAAGGCATGTCGGCCTCAACGATCTCATGCATTCTTGCTGTTATCCTGCCCAGGTCCCCTTCAGTGATATGGGTCGAATCACCTTTGACGATATTGCAGTAGTATCCTTTCGAAATCGGTCTTCTCAAGACAACCCGGCAGTCCGGGAACACATCCCTTGCTGCCTTGCAAAGCAGGAAACAGAGCGAATTGCAGTAAACGCTTCTGCCCACATATGATGTATAGTCCAGAAATTCTACCTGCCTGCTGTTGAACGCCCTGTACTTCAGCCCCTGGCTTACATTGTTCACTTTTGCACATAATATGGGATATGGCCTCTCGAATTCGAATGCTGGAAGCATGTCCATCAGAGTGGTTCCCTCAGGGAAGGTTTTTCTTGTCTTGGTATTTAAGCAGTATATCTCAACCATGGTCGTTATGGATTATAATTGTCAGTCCACATCAAGGGTTTCTGCAAGTTTCTCAATGTTCAGACTTCTTGCGGAAGCGTCCACGATGTCTTTGTATATTCCTCCTTTGCGGTATAGTCCGTCCGGGTCTCCGGACTGTTCTACATGGCCGTCCTTGAGAGCATATATCATGTCGCTGTCGATGATCTGGGATATGCTGTGTGATATCACGACGACCGTCCTGTCCCTCTTGATCGCATCTATGCTTGCCTTTATCTGCTCTGTTGCAATCGCATCTAGGCTTGCGGTAGGCTCGTCCAGGAATATTATCGGAGGGTTCTTCAGAAACAGTCGGGCGATTGCTATCCTTTGCTGCTGTCCGCCTGAAAGCAGCTGTGCCTTGGAATTGAAACCGTCGGGAAGTTTCATTACCTGATCATATATGTAGGCCTTTCTGGCTGCCTCATGCACTTCGTCTATGGATGCATCCGGCCGTCCGTATCTTATGTTCTCTTCAATTGTTCCGTCAAATATGTGATTCTTCTGGAGGACCATTCCGATATTCTCCCTCAAAAAGCGCAGGTCATAATCCCTGATGTCGACTCCGTCCAGCTTGATGGTTCCACAGTCCGGGTCATAGAAACGTACCAGCAGATTGAGGATTGTGGATTTTCCAGCTCCTGACAGTCCGACCAGGGCGGTAATCTTTCCGCTTTCTATCTTCATGTCAATGTCATGGAGGGCCTTTGTTCCGTTAGGGTATGTGAAGTCTACATTGCTGATCTGGAATTCACCCTTGACCTTGTCCGGGCGATATCTGCCTCCGGACTCCTTTTCTGAATCTGCGTTAAGTATGTCAAAGAATCCTTCTGCGTATATCAGCGCATCGTTCATCTGGTCGAATATCCTGTGCAGCTGGGTGATAGGGGCCGTGACGTTCGAGAACAGCATGACATGATACATTATCTTTCCGATTGTCATCCCTGGATATTCGATCAGTACCAGATAGGCTGTGAGTATGATGATGAGGACGGTTCCTACCTGTCGGACAAAACTCTTCATTCCGTCAAAATAGAAGGATGTCTTTCTTACAAGCATCTGGTTATCAGTGAATTCTGTCTGTATATCCCACTGCTTCAGACTTTCTATCTCTTCACGGTTGAAGGACTTGATGACATTCATGCTGTCGATGATGTTCTTTATTCCGTGGCTCTTCATCTCACGGTACGTCCTCATGTTTCTTCTCCATCCCTGCAGCTTTCTGGCTTGCCTTATTGTAAGAAGTATATATATAGGTACGATCATGAGTGCGGTAATGCCGACGTATATATTTGCGGCAAACATGAGTATAAGGGCAAGAACGGCACTTGTGAACAACGGGAGAAGGTCGATGAAGAAGTTCTGTACTGTAGAAGACAGACTGCTTACGCCTTGATCTATTCTTGTCTGCAGCTTTCCTGTCGCGTTGTCATTTCTTGAGAAGAAGGCCATGCGGTAGGTCAGCATCCTGTCGATTACAGCCTGTGATAGATCCTTGGATACATTGATGCGCATCTTTTCTCCATAGTAGTTCTGTGCGTAGGTGATGCCGGCCGATAAGATTTCCTTGCCCAGAAGGACAATCGTGATGACGGTAAGGATATGAGCGGCCTTTGACCAGGCGAAACCTGCCGGGTTCACAAGGCTGTTGATGGCATCGACTGTCCTGTCCAGGACGATGGCGTTGACCTGTGCTGTGAGCGACCCTATCAGTGTCAGGACCAGAGTAAGAAATACCAGCCATCTGTATGGATATACATATGGTCTGATTCTCTTGAACAATTGGATTAGACTCATTGTCCTGTACTGTTGTTGACTGCTTCCTTCAGTTCATCGGAAAACAGCGCGTCGATTATCGCCCACATCTCCTTCTTTCCGTTTTCGTCGATGCCGTATTTCTCGCATGCTTCCGAAACGGATTCATGGATGTCGGAATAAAACTGAACAAGCTGGTCCTTCTGAAGCCTGAATTCATATTTCTGGATATTGCGCAGCGCCTTGTACGTCTTGTTGTAATTGCCTTCCTTCGAGCATTTTACAAGATCGTCAGCGAGCTTTTCGGTCTTTTCTTCATACCCTTTCGGGAGCTGTGCTGCAGCGCTGCAGCACAGCAGACCCAATACGATGATTGTAATGATCCTTTTCATTTATCACTTAACTACAAAATCAATTGACTTGAGATCCTTCTCGAGAGAAGATGTACCGTAGAGGATCTGATATCTTCCCGGTTTGGTAGAAAGCTCGTCGATCGAAGGATCGTAATACTGGAACGACTCTCCGTCGAGAACGATCTCTGCCTTTGCAGTCTCTCCAGGCTTGAGATTCAGCTTTGCAAATCCCCTGAGGTCCTTGATAGGGGCTTCCGCATAGTCAAGAGCCTTGACGTATACCTGTACTGTCTCTGTTCCTTCGCGGTCTCCGGTGTTGGTTACCGGCACAGTGATCTTTACAGAACCGTCAGCCTTCATGGACTTCTTTGATATCTTAGCCTTTCCTACTTCGAATGTGGTGTATGAGAGACCGTATCCGAATGCATACTGAGGAGTGCCTCGGAAGTAGCGGTAGGTCCTGTTCTCCATGCTGTAGTCGAGGAAGTCAGGAAGATCGTCATTTGACTCATAGAATGTGACAGGAAGTTTTCCTCCAGGGTTGTAGTCTCCGAAGATGACTTCAGCAAGAGCCTGTGCGCCACCCTGGCCTGGATACCATGCCTGAAGCAGGGCGTCATAGCAGCCCTTTACGCTTCCGAATGCCATGGCTGAACCTGAGCAGTTCACTACGATCACAGGCTTGCCTGTCTCGTGCATTGCGCGGATAAGGCGCTGCTGCACCTCCGGAAGCTCGATTGTGGACTTGTCTCCGCCTTCGCCTTCGATCTGTGCTGAAATGCCACCGATCACGATGATCGCATCTGCGTCAGCCACATCTTTTGCAAGGTCATCGAACTGGATGAGCCTGCGCTCGCAGATGTCTGCATTGAGCATTGCGAAGTTGCCTTTTCCCCTCTTGTATTCGATGACAACATCATATGTCTGGCCCTCGCTCACGTTGAATGACTTGTATTCGACGTTCCTTCTGAAACCGAATCCGCGTCGTGCTGCACCCGTTGATGCTTCGACAGTTTCGCCGTTTACCTTGAATGTATAGCCGTTGTCTGATGAGATGGTATACTTCATCTCTCCGCTGAACGGTGCAGTGAACTTGCCTGAAATCCTTACGGAAACCTTGTCTGTACTGATTCCTTCTGCAAATCCGTATGCACCGAATGTCGAGAAGTTAAGACGGTTGTAGTATCCTGTTACGTCAGGTGTGCCTTCAAGGTCATTGTTGTTGAAGAATTCCACATAGATTCCCTTGCCGTCGTTGAAATCCTTGAGGTATGATATGGTCTGATGACCTTCCATCAGAGGACATGCCTGGCTGTAATATACTTCGGTTCCCGGAACTGCTTCCCTGATTCCCTGAAGGAGGGTGAATGTATGTTCCTTTGTAGGAGTTCCGCCGTAGTTTCCGTTCAGAAGCCCTGCATCGTTGGCGTTAGGACCAACCACAGCAATCTTCTTAAGGTTCTTTGCAAGAGGGAGGATGCCGTCGTTGTCGAGGAGGACCATCGACTCGCGTGCAGCCTGTACGGAAAGCTTATGGTTTGATTCGCTGCTGATCACTTCAGGTCCGAGGTCCTTCCATGGAATCATGTCTGCAGGGTCGAACATACCGAGCTCGAATCTTCCATAAAGAGTCTTGCGGAGGTGTCCGTCGAGCACTTCTTCAGTTATCAGACCCTTCTCAAGAGCTTCTTCGAGCACCATGAACACCTTTCCGCACTCGAGGTCGGTTCCGTTGAGAACCGCATCTACAGATGCTTCAAGCGGTCCCGGATGGGTCTCATGCTGGCCTCTGTTGTAGAAGTTGTTGATGGCGTCGCAGTCTGTGAGCACGATTCCGTCGTAATCCCACTTGCGACGGAGGATGTCGACAAGAAGGCGGTCGCTGGTACAGCAAGGAACGCCTTCATAGCGGTTGTACGCGCACATCACCTCGCGCACGTTTCCTTTCTTTACGAGGGCCTTGAAAGCCGGCAGATATGTCTCCCAGAGGTCTCGCATCGATACTGATGCGTCATATGTATGGCGGAGAGGCTCCGGACCGCTGTGGACTGCATAATGCTTCGCGCATGCATGGGTCTTGAAGTATTTGTCGTCGTTGCCCTGCATTCCGAGAACGGTCTGTACTCCGAGGACTGCATTGAGGTAAGGGTCCTCACCGCAGGTCTCTTGACCGCGTCCCCATCTCGGGTCACGGAAGATGTTGACATTAGGACACCAGAATGTAAGTTCCGGATTTCCAGGGTAATAGATCACTCCCATAGGCACATTGTACACTCGCTCCGAACGGTTCCAGTTTGCACGTGCCTCGTCCGATACTGTCGAGAACACATCGTAAACGAGCTGCGAGTTGAACGCAGCAGCCATGCCGATAGGCTGAGGATAAACCGTATATCCGTCCTGACGCACTCCGTGGCATGCCTCGCTCCACCAGTTGTATGACTCTATTCCGAGACGGTCCACAGAAGCGGACTTGTTCATCATGAGGCCCACCTTCTCGACCGGAGTAAGGAGAGAAATCAGATTCTCAGTCCTTTCTGCATATGAAAGCGTATGGTCTCTGTACGGATAGTTCCTCTCAAGATCGTTTCCGCCTTCGGTATGCTTCACATCAGCCTTTACCGAAAGGGAAGCGAGGGTGTTTCCGTCCCTGTCAATCAGTTCGACGCGGCGGTTGCTCTTTCCGTTCTCCTTCTTTGGAGAGAAAGCTACCATCACTTCAGCGGTTTCCCCAGGCTCTACCGTCTTGTCTTCATAGAATGCCCTTATGCACTCGCAGCTTGGGATATCTCTGTCGATCTTGACAGCTTCCTTTGATTTGTTTGTGAAGGTAAATGTGTGACATACAGTACCTTCTGCAGCCTCCACCGTTCCGAAATCCCATTCGTAACGGTCAAATGCCACCGGGCTTTTCCAGTTCTGTGCCTCTGCTGCTGCAATCATGTATAATGCGCAGACCAGAGTTGCGGTCAGTCGTTTCATGGTTTTAAACTATTGCGGTTATCTTACTATTCTTACTTCATAGATTCTTGGAGTTCCCTTGCCTTCTGCGCTCTTGATTGAAACCGTCAGCTCGCCTTCTTTCCTGAGCTCCTGCGGGATTTCTATCATATGGATCTCTTCAGCGTCTGCTGCTGCAGGCCTGAATGAACCTGCTTCCACACCGTTCACCCATACGGAACCTTCGCTTTCCAGTCTTCCTCTGCATACTATACGCACATTCTGCACTTCCTGGCCCTTGGTGTTCATGACATAACTGAACCATCCTCCGTTGCGGGCCATCCTCCAATGTCTGCCGTTGTCATCTCCTGCAGCCGAATTCGCGACATTTGAGAAATGGTCGCTTTCCGGCTGCTGCTCTCCGCATGTAACCTTATCTGCTGTAACCATTTCCAAGGCTAGTCTTGCCTTCTCGTCCCTTTCCTGCTGTGCAAGCCTTTCCTTCCATTCCATTTCCGAAACAAGCGGCCAGTATACCATGTACCTGCATTCGTGGAGCGAACTGAATGGAACCAGTTCGAGCCCCTTCTGATACTTCGCAGGGGCCAGTCCGTCCATGCGGAATGTCAGCGGCTTGCCTTCGACCTTTGTGATATGTGAGAGCATGTCCGCCTTCTCACCCACCAGAACAGGCATTTCATTGAGAGGGAGCTGCTTTCCTGCAGCGATATGTCCTCCGCGGCTGTCGTCGGCATACATTCCCAACTGTTCTTCCTTGCCAAGAGATGCGGCAAGAACGACTGGACCATACATGAACGAATAGTTTTCGCTCTTGTCAGGAAGCGGAACCGCCCTCAATGACATAGGAAGATCCACGCTGAGTCTGTCACCCTTCGACCACTTGCGGGCAACTTTCAGGAATCCTCCTTCAATCACAGCCTTCACAGCCTCTCCATTGACTCTTGCATTCATCTTTGAAGCATCCGTCCATTCCGGAACGCGCACGCTGACTGTGAATTCAGATGGCTTCTTAGGATTGATGATGAGTGCAGTTCCTTCCTCGGCAGGGAATGAATTCACCTGCTCTACGGTCGTCTTTCCCCATGTCAGGACAGAAGGAATGAAGAGGTTCACGATAAGCTCTTCATTTCCCTTGTGAGAGTAGATCATCTCGCCGTAGCGGGCATGGTTCTCCATTCCTGAACCGACGCAGCACCAGAAGCTTGTCTGCGGCTGTGAGTATACCCTGTAGTGTCCCGAGCGCATAGGTGTGAAATAAACGAAGCCTCCCTGGATAGGGTTTATTGTAGAGAGGATGTGGTTGAACACAGCCCTTTCATAATAGTCCATGTAATGGGTGTCGGCGCTTGTGGTGTAAAGCATCTTGGTGAGTCTGAGCATGTTGTATGTGTTGCATGTCTCAGGACCCTGCTCGCTTGTCAGCATGCTTGTGAAGTCTTCTGCAGGGTGGAAATGCTCATAGACGCTGTTTCCGCCGATTGTGATGCTTCTGTTGTCGACTACTGTCTCCCAGAAATACTGAGCGGCCTTGTCCCAGTCTTCGTATCCTTCGAGGTCGGCGATCCTCTTATATCCGATTACCTTCGGGATCTGGGTGTTCGCATGCATGCCGGTAAGATGGTCTTCACCTTTGAGCAGAGGGTCGAGGACCGTCTTGTGCGAGAATCTCTTCGCCAGTTCCATGAATCTCTCGTCGCCGCTGATCGCTGCCGCGTCGGCGAACACCTCGTTCAGACCGCCGTGCTCGCTCCTGAGCATGTCCTGGAGCTGCTCGTCGGTAAGTCCTGATGTCAGTCTGTACATCCAGTCGGTAAGACCTATGAACATATCACGGCACTCCTTGCTTCCATAGATGAGGTATGCATCGCGAAGGCCAGCGAATATCTTATGGATATTATATAATGGTACCCATCTGTCGTTAAGTCCGAATGAGGCTGCACGGATATTTCCTTCAGAGATCTCTTTCCATATCTGCTTTCCGCCGGGAACTCCGCTTATGTATCCGTCTCCATTTGCATCGGCGCATCTCTTGAGTTCGGAGATGAAATAGTCAAGCCTGTCCTTGATTTCAGGATTTCCTGTCGATGCGTACATATAGGTGAGTGCGGAGAGGTAATGGCCGCCGATGTGGCCGTCCAGTCCGGTGTTCTCCCAGTTTGTGTAGTTCGCAGCCTTAGGCTGGAGTCCGGCCTCTTTAAGATAAGGCGCGAGAAGACGGTCGGGATCGATGCCGAGAAGGTATCTGATGTCCATGTCTTCCGCGTGCTTGAATTCGCTTGAAGTCAGTCTGACGTCATTGACGCTGAAGTTTTCCATCTGCGCCGGAATCTGTGCGCTCAAGGTCACAGAAGCCAGAGCCAGGGCAATAATGCATGTGGTCTTGGTTATACTCATGATATTTCGTGTTATTTCAACAAAGATAACCAATGTTTGTATACTTTTTATATTAATTTGATACCTCTTGTGTCAATTACGATAGAAATTGCAACATTGTAACATGTTTTTTCATATTTTAATAGGTAAATTTGTAATTATAAATTAACCGCATAATATGAAGCATACGATTCTTAAGACCATTCTTGCCGTTTCGGCGGCTTTCTTTGCGCTGTCAGCAAGCGCAATCGACCACCCGAAGGCAACTCTTCCGACAGTGTCTGCCGACAGATTCACGCTTGTTCAGGACGGCACTCCTGTTACCATCATCGTAAACAAGTCTGAGGATACAGCTATCCTCCGTGCTGCAAACGATCTCGTCAAAGACTTCGGCCGCGTTACAGGCAATATGCCTGCTCTCGTCGAGTCGGCGACTGCTGACCGTGCCATTATCATCGGATCGCTTGATTCTCCTGTGATCAAGGACATGGTGAGCCGCGGCAGGTTCGATGTTTCGACACTTCAGGGATGCAGGGAGAAGTACCTCATCCAGACGGTAAAGGATCCTGTTGAAGGTATAGGAGAAGCCCTTGTGATCGCAGGAAGCGACAGAAGGGGAGTAGTATACGGAATCTATGAGATATCGGAGCAGATTGGAGTCTCTCCTTGGTATGACTGGGCGGATGTTCCGGTCGCAAGGCAGGAGAATCTTTCCATCGCCCGCGGTTCATACACTGCAGGCGAGCCCGCAGTGCGTTACCGCGGCATCTTCCTCAATGACGAAGCCCCATGCCTCACTGGCTGGGTGAAGCATACCTACGGCACCGATTACGGTGACCACCGCTTCTACGAGCGCGTATTCGAGCTCATCCTCCGTCTCCGCGGAAACTTCCTCTGGCCTGCGATGTGGAGCTGGTCTTTCTATGCTGATGATCCTCTCAACGGAAAGGTTGCTGACGAGATGGGTGTCATCATGGGTACATCCCACCATGAGCCAATGGCCCGCAACCATCAGGAATGGGCGAGGAAGCGCAATGAATATGGAGCATGGGATTATGAAACCAACCAGAAGGTGATCGACAAGTTCTTCCGTGAGGGAATCGAAAGGGCGAAAGATACTGAAGACCTGATTACCATCGGTATGCGTGGCGACGGCGATACCGCCATGGGCGGCAAGGAAGGCCACGACGACGAATTCGTCCCTGACTATGCATACATGATCAAGATGATGCAGAAGATCTTCAACAACCAGCGCAAGATCATCAGGAATGTTACCGGAAGACCTGCCAGCGAGCGTCCGCAGGTATGGGCTCTTTATAAGGAAGTCCAGACCCTTTATGAAAAGGGACTGAGGGTTCCGGACGATGTGACCATCCTTCTTTCAGACGACAACTGGGGAGACGTCCGCAAGCTTCCGAATGCTGAGGAACGCAAGCATCCGGGCGGATGGGGAATGTACTACCATGTCGATTATGTAGGTGCTCCACGTAACTCCAAGTGGCTGAACATCACTCCTGTACAGAATCTTTGGGAGCAGATGCAGCTTACATACGAATACGGAGTGGACCGTCTTTGGGTTCTGAATGTGGGTGACCTCAAGCCTATGGAATATCCTATCACCCTTTTCCTTGACCTGGCATGGAATCCTACGAAATATACAGCAGAAAACATCAAGGACCACACCCTCGGATTCTGCTGCCAGCAGTTCGGAGAGGATCAGGCTGCAGAAGCTGCAAGAATCCTCAACCTCTACAGCAAATATGCCGGAAGAATCACAGCGGAGATGCTTGACAGGACGACATATAATCTCCAGTCAGGCGAGTGGAAGCAGGTTTCAGACGAGTTCATCAAGCTCGAAGCCGAGGCTCTCCGCCAGTACATGACCCTTCCTGAAGAGACCAGGGATGCATACTTCCAGATCATCCTCTTCCCGATCCAGGCCCTTGCAAACGTATATGAGATGTATTATGCCCAGGCCATGAACCATTACCTTTACAAGGCGAATGATCCAGCGGCAAACCGGTGGGCGGACAAGGTCGAGGCATGCTTCGCACGCGACAAGTTCCTCACCAATCAGTACAATAACGAGATGGCAGACGGAAAGTGGAAGAACATGATGATCCAGAAGCACATCGGATACAGAAGCTGGAACGACAACTTCCCTGAAGACACGCTTCCTATGGTATTCCGTATTGATGAGGATGATACTCTTCCTGCCGGATTCACATTCTCTGCTGACAAGGGCTGCGTCGTGATCGAAGCTCCTCATATCTATGCAAAGCAGAATTCTGCAGAAGGCGAGTGGACTCTGATCGAAGACATGGGACGCACCCTCGGCGGAGTCGCTCTGATGCCATATGATGTCCCTGTTGAAGGCGCGAAACTGACTTACAGGATGGAAATTCCTGCTGATGTGAAGAATGTGACTGTGCATGTCGCTACAAAGTCTACTCTTGCATTCCATGATGCTGAAGGACACAGTTACAGGGTCGGATTCAAGGGCGCTCCGACTGTCGACAGATGCTTCAACTCGAAACTTAACGAGGATCCGGCAAACGTTTATTCTATCTATTATCCTACCGTTTCAAGAAGAGTGGCCGTTGAGAAGATCGACCTTCAGCTCCCTGAAGGCGGCAATGTCTATGAACTTGAGATCCAGCCTCTTGACCCGGGCATCGTCTTCGAAAAGATAATCGTCGACTTCGGCGGATATCAGGAAAGCTACCTTCTCGGAAAGGAGTCTTCATATCAAAGAAAATAATCTACGCCTATGAATAAAACTTCGCTCTTTACGTTCATCGGATTGCTGTGCGGGTCTTTCTGCCTCGCACAGAATCCGATCATCACGACCTCCTACACTCCGGATCCTGCTCCGTTCGTGTATGGAGAGACATTGTACATGTTTACAGGCCACGATGAAGATGACGCCACATACTTCAAGATGAACGACTGGCAGCTCTTCTCGACCGAAGACATGGTGAACTGGACATATCTGGGCACTCCGATCTCCACCGAGACCTTCAAGTGGGCATTCCATGGTGACCGGGCCTGGGCTTCGCAGGCTGTGGAAAGGAACGGAAAGTGGTACTGGTACGTCTGCCTGAATGATGCGGAAAAGAACGATGTCCTTGCCGTTGCGGTCGCCGACGATCCTCAGGGTCCATACGTTGATGCCATCGGCGCCCCTCTTGCAAAGGGATTCTCATTCATCGATCCGACGGTCTTCATCGATGACGACGGCCGAGCATACCTCTTCTGGGGCAACAAAGGCCTCTGGTACGGCGAGCTGAACGACGACATGATCTCGTTCAAGAACGGATACAGGGAAGTGCCAGGCTTCCATGATGCAGAATGTTTCGGCCCTAAATCCATGAAGATGAACTGGGCAAAGGGCAGGGAAGAGCTCATGGTCGGCTTCGAGGAAGGTCCGTGGGTTTCGAAGCGCGGTGACATTTATTACATCTCATATCCGTCAGGCGGTGTTCCGGAGCATATGGCATATTCGACCGCTCCTACCATCGACGGCCCGTGGACATACCGCGGCCGCATAATGGACGAGGCGGAGAACTCATTTACGATCCATGGCGGCGAGATTGAATACAAGGGACATAACTACATGTTCTACCACAACGGAACCCTTCCTAACGGCGCGGGATTCCACCGTTCCGCAGCAGTAGAAGAGTTCACATACAATCCTGACGGCACGATTCCTTTCATTCCTTTTACTAAGCAGGGTCCTTCGCCTGTCGGCACATTGGATCCATATGAAAGAGTAGAAGCCGAGACAATGGCACACAGCTGGGGCATAAAGACTGACCGCCTCGCCGGCAAGGACCATTATGTCCGTCTCATCCATAACGGCGACTGGATCAGGCTTCGTGAAGTTGATTTCGGAGAAGAAGGACCGAAGACAGTTACGGTCGAGACTCTGAATTTCAAGAATCCCGGCACTATAGAGTTCTATCTCGACGCCATGGGGGACACTCCGTTTGCAAGAATAGAGGTAGACGGTAAAGAGCCGGTCAAGTCGGTGCAGGTAAGGAGCAGACGCCCTGTAAAGGGAAAGCATGACGTCTATATCCTCTTCAGAGGAGGTGACGAGCAGCTCTTTGACTTCGACTGGTGGAAGATGGAAAGATAAATCATTCAATAACACTTATTTAATACTAATCACATGAAAAGAATTTCTACCATTATCCTCGCACTTGCTGTAAGTGCAGGTTCGCTTTTCGCCCAGGGATTCCCTTGGGGAAGGCCGGTTGAAGATCCTACAGGTTACAAGGATACCTATAAGGATTACTTCACAGTGGGTGTTGCTGTAAACATCAGAAATGTCCAGGATCCTGATCAGATAGCTCTGATCAAGAAGAACTTCAACAGCATCACAGCTGAAAACGACATGAAGGTGGTTTCTCTCCAGCCGCGTGAAGGCGAGTGGAACTGGGAAAACGCTGACAAGATCGCAAACTTCTGCCGTGAGAACGGTATTCCTCTTCGCGGACACACCCTCTGCTGGCACAGCCAGTTCGCTGACTGGATGTTCGTTGACGACAAGGGTAACGAAGTTTCCAAGGAAGTCTTCTACGAGCGCCTCAGGAATCATATCCATACTGTCGTAAACCGTTACAAGGACATCGTTTACTGCTGGGATGTTGTCAACGAGGCAATGGCAGACGGCGACGGCCGTCCTAACCGCTGGATGAGAGAGGCTCCGAGCCCATACCGTCAGTCAAGACACTTCAAGCTCTGCGGCGACGAGTTCATCGCAAAGGCATTCGAATTCGCACATGAGGCTGACCCTGACGCTCTCCTTTTCTACAACGACTACAATGCGGCAGATCCTGCAAAGCGCGACCGTATCTACAACATGGTGAAGAAGATGCAGGATGCAGGTGTTCCGATCCATGGTATCGGTATGCAGGGCCATTACAACGTATACGGACCTAGCAACGAGGACATCGAGGCAGCTATCGTAAAGTACTCTGAACTCGTTGATCATATCCATTTCACTGAGCTCGACATCCGTATCAATGAGGAAATGGGCGGCGGACTCCAGTTCAGCCGCGGACAGGCAGGTGAGGTTCCTGGTTACATCAAGACCCTCCACGAGGCAAAGTATGCTGACCTTTTCCGTATTCTCCGCAGACATAAGGATGTTGTAAAGAACGTGACTTTCTGGAATCTCAGCGACAGGGATTCATGGCTTGGTGCAAACAACTATCCGCTTCCGTTCGACAGAGAGTACAAGCCTAAGAACGTTTATCGCGTGATCAAGAACTTCGATCCTGCTCTTGACAATGCAGAGATCAAGGAAGACTTCGTTCCTTCAGTGATGAACCAGCCTGGACAGCAGTATCCTATGGTCAACTCACAGGGTTATGCACGCTTCCGCGTAGAGGCTCCTCAGGCAAGATCGGTGATCGTCAGCCTCGGACTCGGCGGACAGGGCGGTACAGTCCTCCACAAGAATGAGGAAGGCGTATGGGTAGGTACTACAGACGGTCCTCTCGACGAAGGATTCCACTACTATCACCTTACGATCGACGGTGGCGTCGTAAATGATCCGGGTGCAAAGAATTACTATGGTTCAGTACGTTGGGAGAGCGGTATCGAGATCCCGGCACACGACCAGGATTTCTACCAGGTGAAGGATGTACCTCATGGCCAGGTGGTTCAGGTCCTCTTCCCATCTCCAAGCACAAACAGCACAAAGCGCGCATTCGTATATCTTCCTCCTCAGTATGACGGAAAGAAGAAGTTCCCTGTTCTCTATCTCCAGCACGGTTGGGGTGAGGACGAGACTGCATGGAGCCGTCAGGGCCACGCAAACCTCATCATGGACAATATGATCGCAGCAGGCGAGTGCAAGCCTTTCATCATCGTGATGACTTACGGTATGACCAATGACGTGAAGTTCGGCGGACTCGGCGGATTCAACTTCAAGGATTTCGAGACTGTTCTCGTTGACGAGCTCGTTCCTTATATCGACGCAAACTTCAAGACCATCGCAAAGAAGGACTCACGTGCAATGGCAGGCCTTTCAATGGGTGGTATGGAGACAAGGAACATCACCCTCGCACGTCCTGAAGTGTTCGGATACTATGGCCTCCTTTCAGGCGGAGTCTACACTCCAGAGGACATCAAGGATCCTAACCAGGTAAAGGGCATCTTCATCAGCTGCGGCGGAAAGGAAGGTCCGGACCGCATCATGAAGGCTGCAGAGGATCTTAAGGCTGCAGGATTCAATGCAAAGGGATACGTTTCTCCAGGTACAGGTCACGAGTTCCTTACATGGCGCCGCTCCCTCCGCGAAATGGCTCCTATGCTTTTCCAGAAGTAGCAGACCAAATGCTTAGATTTCGCCAGCGTTTCTTCGGAAATGCTGGCGTTTTTTCATATATTTGCTGTATCTAATCACAAATGTCATTCATATGAAAAAGACGCTGTTTCTAACACTATCACTATTATGTCTTTCAGTGCTGATGTATGCACAGACGCCCGGCAAGGTCAGGCTTCCGAAACTCATCAGCGACAAGATGGTCCTCCAGCGTGATGTCGAACTCGACATCTGGGGCTGGGCAGATCCCGGTACATGGGTGACCGTCAGGTTCAACGGCAATTATTATGAAACCCGGACTGGAGAGGACGGCAGGTGGACCGTCACCCTCCCTCCGCAGAAGGCAGGCGGACCTTATCTCATGGAAGTCAATGAGATAGCTGTCCGCGACGTGCTCGTCGGCGATGTGTGGCTCTGCTCGGGACAGTCGAATCAGGAGACGCCGATACAGCGTCTGACTGAAATGTTCCCGGAGATCAATGTTGCGAACAACAACATGATCCGCCATTACAAGGTTCCGACCCAGGATTCGAAGGAAACTCTGCAGGAAGAGATAGCAGGCGATATCAAATGGATTTCTGGAACAGCTTCGGAGATAATGAGCTGGACAGCCCTTGCATATTTCTATGCCCAGGAAGCCTATGAAAAGACAGGTGTGCCGCAGGGAATGCTCGTATCCAGCCTTGGCGGATCGGAGATCGAGAGCTGGATCAGCCAGGAGCATCTCAAGGAATTCCCTCGTCTGATCCTTGACAAGGAAGCGCTTGCCGCTTTCGAAGAAGCAGGCAGGGACAAAGGCGTAAGAAAGTGGAACAGGCCTGATTGGGACGATTCTGACTGGGCGGAGATGCAGATGCCCGGCACATGGCGCGAGAACGGCCTGAATGTCCGTGGAACGGTCTGGATGCGCAAGGATTTCGATGTGCCTGCGGAGATGGCCGGAAGGCATGCGCGCCTGAGCATGGGTACTCTTGTCCATAACGACCAGGTCTATGTGAACGGCGTTTTCGTCGGAAGCACAGGATACGAATACCCTCCTAGAAGATACCATATTCCTGCAGGCGTCCTCAAGGAAGGCAGGAATACCATAGCAGTAAGGCTTAATGCACCTGGCGGAAACGGAGAGTTCATCAAGGACAAGCCGTATAAGGTCATAGGTGACGCAGCAGAAATCGATCTTACAGGAACATGGAAATACAAGGTGGGAATGGATATGGCAGAAGCCATGCAGTATGCCGACCGCCTCAGGAACCGCAAGAGCGTAGGTTCCGGCCTGTATAACGGAATGATCTATCCTATACGCAATTACAAGGTAAAGGGAACGATCTGGTACCAGGGCGAGAGCAACGCCGGCAGGTCGCACGAATACGGAGCCCTCATGACTGCCCTGATTACAAACTGGCGCGAGCTCTGGAACAGACCTGACATGCCTTTCCTTCTCGTCCAGCTTCCTAACTACATGAAGAAATATCCGCAGCCGACAGACAGCGGCTGGGCAAGAATCCGTGAGGCTCAGCTTCAGGCATTCAAGAACATTCCTAATACAGCTCTTGCTGTTACATACGATGTCGGAGAATGGAACGACATCCATCCTCTCAACAAGAAGGCTGTGGCACAGAGGCTTTTCCTCGGAGCCAGGAAGATCGTCTACAATGAAAAGGTGACTTATTCAGGACCTGTCTATAAAGACATGAAGATAGACGGAAACAAGATAGTCCTGACATTCACCGAGACAGGGAAGGGACTGGCGATAAAGGACGGCAAGACGCTGAAGCATTTTGCTATTGCCGGCGCAGACAAGAAGTTTGTATGGGCCGATGCCGTAATCAAGGGCAATACGGTGGTCGTCAGCAGCAAGGATGTTCCGAACCCTGTTGCGGTACGTTACGCATGGGCTGACAATCCAGACGAAGCCAACCTCATCAACAAGGAAGGCCTCCTCGCATCTCCTTTCAGAACTGACAGCTGGTAGCATCGTTCTGCTGTACAAATAAAATCAGTGGGATTTGATGGAAGTGACATGCCACCCCCGGCTAGGGGGAAATCTGCCGAAAGGCAGGAGGGGGTCACGTAATCAAACCCACTGATTTTATTATTGGTGCAATGCCTGTTTACAGCTGTATGACCGAAGCGTAGAAGACAAGGTCTTCGGCTTCTGAGGTGTTGCGCAGGCTGTGAGTCTGCCCCTTGTCGCAGAACAGGCAGTCTCCCGCCTTGACTGGCCTTACGCTCTCGACCCCATTCTCAATCTCCAGGATCGTTCCCGCCCCGCTGATTATGAATATCGTCTCGCAGCTGTCGTCATGGGTATGGACGCCTATCGATGAGCCAGGAACAAGACATCCCTTGAACATACGGTTCCTTCCGTCGAAATGCATGTTCGCACGCAACTCCTTTTCTCCTCCCTTGAAGGCAGGAAGGACGCTCTGTGGTATTTCTTCCAGTCTGATAATCATATCGTTACTTGTTTAATGACCATCCGTGGTCTCCGTGGTAAATCATCTGTCTCGTCATCCCGCCGTCGATGCATATGTTCTCGCCGGTGATGAATCCCGCCTTGTCCGAGCACAGGAACATGACCATGTTCGCTATATCCATCGGATTGCCGACCCTGCCGGCCGGCTGCTGGTATGCGTCAGGACCTTCGTAGACGGTATACGCCGTATCTATCCAGCCGGGCGATACAGAATTGACCCTGGCTTTGCCGGCGAGGCTGACAGCCAGGGAGTGGGTGAGCGCAGCGATACCTCCCTTTGCAGCCGTATAGCTCTCGGTCTGCGCCTGGCTCATACGGTCGCGTGAAGAGGATATGTTGACGATCGATGCTCCTTCAGCCAGATGGGCAGAGAACAGCTTGACAAGGTAGAAAGGCGCAGTCACGCCGACCTTGAGCGCATATTCGAAGTCTTCGTATGAACATTCGTCGATGCCCTTCATCTTTGGAAGGGCATTGTTGACGATGTAATCGACCTTTTCGTGTCTTTCGAGCACATAGGCGGCAAAAGCTTCCAGAACTTCCTTTCTGGAGATGTCGCCCACATAGTGAGGACCTTCCTGAATATCAATCACATATACGTTTGCTCCGGCTTTTCTGAACTCGTCGGCTATACACTTTCCGATACCCTGGGCTCCGCCCGTGACGATCGCTGTCTTATTCCTGAACATCTTACAGACACATCTGGTAAATCTTCTCGACTTCAGCAGCGAGGTTTGACAGCTGGTCCTTGCCGAAATATACCTTTGTAGGTATGTCATAAACGAAATTATTCATGTTGTATAGGGTTTTTGATCATTTGTCCATCGGGTATCTGACGCCCCATTCCTGTCGGAGGGCGTCCATCTGTTTCATTATGCTGAGAGTCTCTTCATGCGGCATCATCGGAGACTCCTGCAGGCCTTCCTCGATGCATCTGCGACATTCGAAGACCTGATATTCGTATCCGTTCACCATGTCTGCCGGCTTCCCGTATCTTGCGGCGAGCTCGTAATTGCGCCAGACTTCGACGACTTCAGGGCAGTTGATGTTGTCTACCTTTATATAGCCTTCAGTACCGCTGATTATGCCCTGGCGGTCGTTCAGGCAGAGAGCTCCGGCCTGAAGGTTCGCCATCTTTCCGTCGGCAAAGCTGAGCGATATGGATTCATGCATGTCCATTCCAGTAGGTCCCAGGTGGACATTGGTTACAGTCTTTACGATGTCAGTCCCGAAATACATCCTGGCGAAATTCAGGGCGTAGACTCCCAGGTCCAGAAGCGCGCCTCCGCAAAGCTCGGCGCGGACTATCCTCTCCTTGAACTCCATCATGTAGCAGAGCGTAGCGGTAAGGACGCGTGGCTCGCCGATGATTCCGCTTTCCATTACTTCCTTGACCTTGTGGGACAGGGGCATGTAGCGTGTCCAGATAGCCTCCGTGATGAACAGACCCTTTTCGTGCGCAGTACTGATCAGGATTTCCGCTTCCTGTGCATTTGCCGTGAAGGCCTTCTCTACCAGTACATTCCTCCCATGTTTCAAGGCAAGCATAGCGTGTTGGAAATGGTGGGAATGAGGGGTCGCGATGTAGACGAGATCCATCTCGTCATCGGCGACCAGCTCTTCGTAGCTTCCGTATGCTTTCTCGATATTCCATCTTCCGGCGAATTCTTCCGCCTTTTCCAGCGACCTTGATGCAATCGCATGGACACAGTAATCTTCCAGCGGAGCAAGAGCCTCGGCCATCTTTTCGGCTATCCATCCCGCTCCGATTATTCCTACCTTGAACATTATTTTCTTATGGTTTTAAGTGCTTTCTTCAATGCGGCCTTAGAAGGCTGTGCCTCTGTTTCGAACGGGAAGAGATACCATGTCACGTTCCAGCTCAGCTCGTCGCCAGGCTCGAGCTTCGTGTATGCTCCCTGTTCCTCAATCTCCACATATGTCTTTCCGGGATTTGCATAGATCTGGATCTCAGCCTCGGCAGGAGCCGGCTGAGAAGGATCCAGATCCTGGAATTTCTTTACGAACATCAGGCCGTTGTCGCAGAATGCGAGCCAGCCCTTTCCGTCAGCGTTGATCTTTCGGTTTGCCCTGTCTTCATCCATGACGAACCAGGCTGCTCCCTTCTCAAACGTGAAAGGAAGTCCCTTCATCCTGTTTGCAGGCACGGTTTCCTTGGCCTGGAAGAATACCATTCCGCCGTTAGGCACGCGGGTGATCTCCCAAGGAGCGATCTGGCGTGTCTGGCCGGATTCGTTGATGATGGTGTAGGTAATGGTTATTGCCCCTGTCTTTTCATCAGATTTGAAAGACTTGCGGATACGCATTCCGAAGCGCTCTGACTTCTGGCCTGTAAGAACAAGAGAATCCGACTCGGAACCGGCTTCATAAGCCATTGAGTCGTATTCTCTTACAGGGGGCCAGTTCCAGTCGGACTGCGGGCTTGTCCAGAAAGTGCTTCCGAAGGAATTCGGGAAGCGGGACTGTGACAGGACTTCCTGGTCCTGGTATTTATAAGAGACGATCTTGCCTCCTCTGGAGGCATCGATCGTCATCGTTACATCACCGTTGGTGATGGTGTATTTTCCGTCTTCGGGATTGGAAATGTTCTGTGCGGAAAGCATCATGCCTACCAATGTGATTGCTGCAAGCGACAGCAGGATATTCTTCATGGCATTTAAGTTTATTCAACAAAAATAACCATTATTTTTCCTTTTCCCAATGGAATGGTGCAAATTCAGCTTCAGGATCTTTCCAAGACGGTTTTCTCATGGCGTAAATGATGTACGGAATCACTACCATTATCACGCATCCGGCTATCAGCACTGTATACCATACCGTATTGCTGCCGGTCTGTATCTGGCTTGGCGGGATGAAACTCAGCACGAAGGCAAGAAGCGATCCGCCGAATCCTACGGCACCCATCACCCACATCAGGCCGTTGCCCTTGCCGAGGCGGAACGGACGTGGTGCCGACTTCATCTTGTATCTCAGGACAATGGCAGCGGCGAACATCAGCATGTACATGATCAGGTACAGAAGTATCGTAAGCTGCGAAAGTATCTGATAGAACGACTGTACGGACGGCATGACCACGAACAGAAGGGAAAGGAGCGTTACGATGCCTCCCTGTACGAGAAGGATGTTGCGCTGCACGCCGTGGCTGTTCGTCTTCTGGAAGAAAGGCGGCAGGTAGCCGGCCTTTCCGACAGTGAAGATACCCTTCGACGGTCCTGCAACCCATGTCAGCACGCTTGCAAGCACTCCGAACATCAGAGCGACAGCTATCACAGGTCCTGCCCATGAGATGTGGAGATACTTGAAGAAATTGTCGAATCCGATCAGCAGAGACTGGGTAAGGTTGATGTCCTTCGCCGGAATGATGAAGCCCAGAGCGAATGTTCCGAGGACGAATATGCAGACGGTCGCCAATGAACCGATGATGATCGCCTTCGGATAGTTTTTCGACGGATTGTCGACATCCATCACATGTACGCCCATCATTTCCATTCCTGCGTAGAAGAGGAAGATGCTGCTCGCAAGGACAAGGTTGTCGAACTTAGTCAGGTCAGGGAAGAAGCCCTGCGACATGTCCATGTAATTGTGTCCGCCTGTCGCTATGTAGATGATTCCCAGTACGATAAGAAGACCGGCAGGGATGATGGTCCCTATAAGGCCGCCCCATTTGCTGATCTTTCCTACCCAGTTCAGTCCCTTCAGGGCGATGAAGGTAGCTATCCAGTAGATTGCAAGAACCGAAACCAGTGTGAACATCTTGTTCGATGCCAGGGCCGCGTCGGAGACGTCATTCATTCCTATGAAGGCGAATGACACTGCTCCGAAAGTCAGCACCGTAGGATACCAGATGGTCGATTCTATCCATTGAAGCCAGATCGCAAGGAATCCCGTCTTCGGGCCGAACGCCTCTCCGACCCAACGGAACACACCTCCCTGCTTGTCTGAAAACATTGCCGCGAGTTCCGCCGCGACCATCGAAGTAGGGATGAGGAATACGATGGCCGCGAACAGATAGTAGAATGCCGAAGAAGGTCCGTAAATGGCCTCTGAAGGCAGTCCTCGCAGGCTTACTACCGCCGTAATGTTCATTATGGCAAGGGTTGCAACGCTAAGCTTGAACGCCTTGCCCGCATTTCCTTTCTGTGTCTTCATGATAAGTCCGTCTTAAATCTTAATGTGTAAATACCTTTCCTTTCTGCTTTTCGCTCTTCAGGTAGGCCTGGCGGCTTGGGGTAGGGTATTCGAGCTTTTCCAGTTCTGCAACCGCATTCCTGATGTCTCCCATCAGCATGTCTGCCATATCCTGAGTCATGCCCTGACGGACTACTATCCTCATGACTACCATGTCCTCGATGTTCTTCGGCATGGTATAGGCCGGAACCATCCAGCCGCTCTGCATGAGCTTGTCCTGGAGGTCGAAAAGCGTCCAGTTCGCATTCTTGTCGTATTCAGGATCCATGTACCATATGAAGAGGGGATTCTCCAAGGTGTCTGAGTAGTTCCTGAAGCAGGACATCTTTCCGATCTGGTCGTGACAATAGCGGGCGACGTCCATCGAATTCGAGTGGACCTTCCTGTAGCCTTCGACTCCGAGATGGATGAAGTTGTAGTATTGAGCAAGAATCTGTGCCGCCGGACGTGAGAAGTTCAGTCCGACCTGTGTGATGTTGGCGCCTAAATAGTTGACGCTGAATGCCATGTCTCCCGGAAGATATTTCTTGTCCTTCCATACGACCCAGCCGAGTCCCGGATATACAAGACCGTATTTGTGGCCTGATGTCGAGATAGAAAGCACCCATTTGAGTCTGAAATCCCATTTCTTTTCAGGATTCAGGAAAGGAAGAATGAATCCTCCCGAAGCTGCGTCGACATGGATGGGAATGTCATATCCGGTCTTCCTGTTGTACTTGTCGAGGGCGTCGTTCAGTCCTTCGATGTCGTCGTTCATTCCGGTCCATGTCACTCCTGCTATCGGTACGATGCAGATCGTGTTCTCGTCGCATGCGTTGATTGCAGCCTCGATGTCCAGGGAAGGGTGGTCGTATGTGATCGGCACCGTGCGCATCTCTATCTGCCAGAGCTGGCAGAACTTCTCCCAGACCACCTGGTATGCAGTGCTCATCACAAGATTCGGCTTGTCGTAAGGTTTCCCTTCCGCCTTCCTTCTTTCGCGCCATCGGAGCCATGCGGAAATGCCACCGAGCATGCATGCTTCGGAGGATCCGATGCCGACCGCTCCTGTCTTCCAGTCTCCCTTTTCCGGGGTGTTCCACATGTTTGCGACCATGTTTATGCATCGGCCGCACATGACGGCCACGCGAGGGTATTCCGTCTCATCTATGTAGTTGATTCCTACGGCCTCGTTCATGAGCCTGGTGCCGTAGTCATCCATATATGTAGTTACGAATGTAGCCAGATTGAGCCTGGGCTGAGTCTGGGGGAGAGTCTCATCCTTGACCAATTGGTAAGCTTCTTCTGCTGGTGTGCCCCGCTTCGGAATGAACTCCGAAGGAGCGGTTCCTGTCTGTTTGTCTGTTCTCTTCATATTCTGGAATTATTAAAAATTAATAACTCCAGACGACGGGTCATAAATTATGCCATATTGTCGAAGAGACGGATGTTGTCGGGGCCGGCCTTCAGCTCGCCGGCCTCTATCTTGTGGATGATTTCCACGACACGGTCATTGACCGGAGTAGGGAAGCCGATCTGCCTTCCGTATGCTGATACGGCACCGTTGATGGCGTCTACTTCGGTCAGCTTGCCCTTCTCTATATCCTGGAGCATGCTGGCCTTGAGCTTCGCGTGCTTGCGGATTGCGATAGGTATGATGAAGAACGATACTGCCTTCTTGAAAGCTCCCGAATAGTCGAGCAGCTTTACGATATCCTTGCCCTGTACAGGCTCGATCCTTATGCCTCCGGCCTTGCAGACATCGATGCATTCCTTGATCAGCGCCTGGACGATGCGTCTTGAATCGCGCGGGCCGGCTGCTTCACCGAAGGTGCAGCCCAGGACCGCGCTCATGCCTGAGAAGGACGCGTTGATCAGGAGCTTGCTCCAGCGTGTTCCTATGAAGTTATCTTCCACTTCTACAGTGCCCATGTGCTCGAGAAGTTTCTTGACCTCATCGAAATGTCCGTTACGTTTCCTGGAGATGGCTCCAAGAGAGAACGACAGGGCGTCCGGCTCGCTTGTCAGCTCGCAGACTCCCGGAGACTGCATGGTCGCTCCCCATGCCACAGTACATCCGAGAACCCTTTCCTCGCCGACGATTTCTGCGATCTGCATCTCCGGAAGGCCGTTCTGGAATGTCACGATCACTCCGTCCGGAGCAAGAAAATCCTTCAGCATCTCCACTACCTCCTTGTTGTGCTGCTGCTTGGTCATAAGGAATATGGCGTCATATGTTCCGCTCATCTTGTCCGGAGTGTATGCCGTCACCTTCTGGTTGAACACCATCGTTCCGACGACGTTTGCACCGCCTGTATTCAAAGCCTCGACATGGGCTTTGTTCCTGTTTATGAGCTCTATAGGCTCACCTGCCTTGCTGATGAATGCGCCAAGGATTGTTCCTAAAGAACCGGCGCCGTAGATTGCTGTTCTCATGGTCTGGTTTTTCTTACACTACAAAGTTAGCTTTTCTTCTGATTATCGCAAATTCTCCTTTTTATCCCTGGTCTGGCCGGGGATGACGATGGGGTCAGTTTTGTTGCGGGGCGGATTTCATCCGGTCGATCAGTTCGCCGGGGGTGAGGCCGTAGAGACGGTTGGTGATCTTGCATAGTTTGATGACGGTCATCTGGAGTTTTCCCGCGAGGTATTTGGTGGTTATGTTCGGGAGGGTTGCATAGTATTGCAGA
>JAFTYS010000094.1 GCA_017461285.1 Bacteroidales bacterium
CTGCCATCACTGTCAATATTCTCATCGATGATCTCATTGTAATCCTTTTTCAGAAGGGTATAGGCGCCACCGGCTTCCGGAAGTCCTGCAAAGTTAGCAAACCCTCTCTCAACTGCAAAATTCTTGCCCGACAGAATCTTTGTGATCACTACTGTTCTGTTCTCTCCACATGAACAGAATTTCCGTTGACAACTTCTCGTTGAAGGGTTTGTCCACCAGAAATGACGATGTCGGTGGGCAAAGCCGGTTGCGTGAGTCTTGTCATCCATCGGTCTTATCTGCGGCGTAAGAAGGGATGTGATGGCCCAGTTCTCTTTCCTGATGGTCCTTGTACCTATTCTGGGAGAGACCTTCCTGGAGCTGGTCGGAGGAGAGTTCGGAGCTTCGCCTGTCGGAGCGCTTCCTCTTGTCCTTGGCTTTGTTTCGGCATTCCTTTCAGGATTTTTTCGCATGCAAGGTAATGATAGCGCTTGTAAAGAAAGCCAAGCTCAGCTGGTTCGCGCTTTATTGTCTTGTTGCGGCAGTCTGCATCTTCATTTTCGCTTGATCCATGAAAACATACTTTGTATCAGACGTCCACCTTGGTCTTCAGGTCGGATCCGAATATCTTCGCTATACCCTGCCAGAAGCCGGCGGTGATGCCGCTTTTGTAGCCTTTGATTATATCATATGATGATTTACCGACCTCTCTGTCGACAAGTTTCATGATCAGGGCTCCCTGGCTTACGGTGAGTTGTCTCATCTGGCCTTCGAAAACATCGAAGAGTTCCTTCTGGACCTGACTGACATATTTTTCGCGTTTCGCTCCCTTGAGTCTGTCTGCAGCTATGGTGCTGTCAGCCTCTATGACCAGTTTCTTTGCTACCAGAGCATATGGATATGCCTTGCTGAAGTTATGTACGAGGCGGTAGTATTCCCTCCACTCGCGGCCTTTCTGCTTCGGGATTCTTGAGTATATCTTCGAAGCGGTTATCGTGTCGTAATAGACGGTATCCTCTCCCTCCACAAAGAACGGCAGCATCCCGTCACCTTCCTGTCTCTGTTGTGGGGCACTTTCCGTCATGCTGCTTCTTACCTCCTCCACTGAAACCTTTCCTCCTTGCCATCCTTCTTCCCCTTCCACCACTGGGCATGACATTCCTCCGCTCCTGCCGTAAGGAGGAGCAGTCCTGTGATGAATGCCGCTATGTTTCTGTTTCCGATGGTCATGCCGGCTATCTAAAGTCAGTTCTGTCTGCAAATTTAGCAAATCCGTCTTTTCATGCTAAATCCCTGCCTTCAACATTGGTGTTGATGTTTGACGGATTTTATCGTATATTTGTCACAAGGTATTTAAAGTCATTGTTATGAAGCATTTGTTTCTTTCCGTTCTGGCGATTCTCATGGTTGCATCCGCTTCTGCAGATGAGCATCGCTGTTATGAGTACGAAGTCACGGCCTACAATGCTGAAGGAGGTGGGCTTACTTCTAACAAGGTCGAATATGAAGGACGTCTCCTCGGTTCATCTCCTGTGTTGAGCATATCGTCTGACAAGAAGGTCATATGGGTCAAGGCCGGAAGTTTTGAAGGCCGCTTTATCCGTGGTGAAGATTCTTCAAACGGGATGTATTATTACTATGATGAGGTCGTGACTTCTGAAGAAGAGACCCTTTCATCAATTATGAGTATGTTCTATGAAGAGACCACGTATGAGCGTTTGATAGAAAGATCGGTCATTATCTGCATGGACTTCAATCTCCTTTCTTTTCAGATAGGCTATCGTTATAAGGATTATTTCCGCCACGACTTCTATGATTTCTCGCATTCGGCTTCTGCTCCTGTGAACAATAAACGCAGGGAATACGAGCAGATGCAGTCGCAGTCACCCGCGTCTTCAAGACCTTCAGCACCTGCATCCTCGCGACCTTCTGCAGGTTCTTCCGGCAGTGCATCTGCACGGACTGAAGCGGAACCTCCGACATCCGGTCCATACAAGGTCGGAGATTATTATAATGAAAACGGAAGGAAGGGAGTCGTTTTCGAGGTTTCCGATGGCGGCCGTCATGGAAAGATCGTGAGTCTGACGGAATCGGAGTATGATACATGGTCGGAGAAACTTGGCCGAAGCCATGGTCTCCGATTGACTGATAGGAGCAATGGATGGAACAACCAGCAGAAGATCATGTGTCTCGATGGATGGCGCAACATCTTTACGGCTTTTGCATGGTGTGCTGACCAGGGTGAAGGCTGGTATCTGCCTGCTATCGAGGAGTTGGAAGCGCTGTTTCTGAATGATTCTGTCCGCGAAGCGGTCAGTCTCACTTTGCAGGCAAAAGGATACAAGAAGCTTTTGGGAAGAAAATCAGGGGCTTCGTACTGGTCATCGACTGCTGATTCTGTGATGGTATGGGCGGTATATATGATTTTCGGAGGGTCAAAGGAGGAATATTCATATGCATCCGTTGCCAATTCGGTCCGTGCAGTCGCTACATTCTGAGGCTGAACCGAGTCAACTCTTTTCTTTATAGCGATAAGTCATCGACTACCGTCAATCTGAATCCGGAAAAGTCAATCTGAATCAGTATGTTGAGTCAGTCTGCTGCTTGAAGGGGTGGGGATAGGTGTCCAAGATAGTTTTTGACTAGCGTCGGTGCGAGTTTTCCTTCAAACTCGTACCGACGCTCCGCATTGTATGATGATTTGGGCGGTTGGGGCTAGCGTGGGTACGAGAATCGCCCCTTTTGTGGACAAAGCCCTTCGGTGTCTTCGGTTGTCCACCCATAGTGTCATTTTTGTGGACAAAGATGCTCTGTCGTTTGCTTTGTTCACCATAGGAGCCTGTCTGGTGGACAAGTGTTTCATGTGAATGTCTCTGTCCACCGGACTGCATGTTTCTGTGGATGGGAGCATCTTGATTGATTATTGTGGAAATAGTTCGTCCAGTATCTCCGGTGACAGTTTAAGGATTCTTCTGATCTGCTGATTGGAGGCGTTGTATTTGAAGTGAAGATGCCTTGCTGTCTCGAGTTTCTGTGTCGGCGTCAGCGCTGTCGGTTGCTTTATGTCGTATTCCTTGTTGATGTGAATTATGGTAGCAGAGTAGATTTCGTCATCTGTGAGAAATACCGAATCCTTCAGCCTCGCCGCCACCTGGCTGTATGCCTCTGCGTTTCTGGTCAGAGCGCTGAAATAGCTTCGCGGGTCACGGAAGACGCTTTCTCCCAATGCGATGTCGCAGAATGACGGGATGTATGCTTGGTTGTCAATGATCTGCAATAATCCGAACGGCTTTACATCTCTCGAATGAACCAATGACCTCTGCGTCTTCACCTTCAATGATGTCAGCTTTGTGGGCCTGATATGTTTCTTCCACATGTTGAAGAACGCACAGCCTCCTCCCCAAGGGTATGAGTCCGGAGTGTATTCCGGAGATGCGACGAAAGCATTCCTGTTTGTATATATGATTTCGTTTCTCAGAGCCTGCAGGCTCTCGATAGGGAGAATCGACGCCTGGAAAGGTCTCCAGTCTATCGCACGTCCCTTTCGTCTGAGTGTTCTTTTGAGCTTTCCGGCAAATATGTCAAACAGTGTCAGACAATCTTCCTTTCGTCCGGATACTATCAGGTGTACGTGATTCCCCATCAATTCGAATGTGATCAGTCTGACTTCCGGGCATAGGCAGCAGGCTGCGGCCAGCAGCCATGCTCCTGTGTCGAAGTCTTCCTTGCTGCAGAATATGTTCTGCATCTTTGTCCCGTCAGTGTAGATGTGCCAGTATGGTCCGTTCTTTATGAAGGCCTCCTCGCAGATTCTCTCCTTCTCTGAATAGCTCAGAGCACAATTTCCTTTCTTCATATTATATATATTAACCGTCCCCTCAATCCCGCTCCGGGCAGATTGCCCTCTCATGTGAACAGAACTGTTCTTCAGACATTCAAATGTACATACTTTGTGCTGATTCACAATACTTTCGACGAAAAACTCGCTCATAAATGCTTCAATTCATCTGCGCCAGTTCTGCTTGTCCACCAGAATGCCCCTTTACGTGGACAACTTCGCTTTGCAATGGGCTCTGTCCATGAATGAGCGAGCGTCGGTGGACATACCGTGACTTTGTTAGGTCTTGTCCACCCAAACCCCATGATCCGTGGACGCAGGGCTCTCTGTGATGTGCGTTGTCCACGGAAATGACGCTGCTGGTGGACGAATCCATGTTTTGACTGTGGCTGTCCTCTGGTTGAGGCTTTTCCGTGGACAAAGCCGGTTTCGGTGCCCTGTTGTCCACCGTGACAGGCGTTTTTGTGGACAGGAAAACGGGGCGTGCCATAGTTGTTTCAGGCCGGATCGGCGTTGGTCGAAAATGCACGGAATAATTTTTCAACAAGGTTTGTAACTGCGTGAAAATACGAACTTTAACATTCAAAAAGTTTGGTCAAAAATGTTGTAAAAATTTTGCAGATAGTATTGCGGTTTCAGAAAAAATGATTACCTTTGCAACCCAATAATTGAGGACCACTCCGCCCAACCAGCTGATACTCAATTAGTTAGGGATATTTGAATGTTTTTATAAAGAATAGAACAATGTTACAACCAAAGAAAACAAAATTCAGAAGGCAGCAGAAAGGCCGCATGAAAGGTCTCTCTCAGAGAGGAAACCAGCTTGCATTTGGCTCTTTCGGTATCAAGACCTTGGAAAACTGCTGGCTTAC
>JAFTYS010000095.1 GCA_017461285.1 Bacteroidales bacterium
ATACATGGCAGCCTCGGCATACTGGTTCTCGCTCAGACCGTCACCGCCTATCCTGCGCATACGCTCACACAGTTCCATCCTGGCTCCTCCGAACCACGGATAGAGATTGACGACACCTACAAGCTCGTCCAGCGTGAGTTTGCTTATATCTATATATCCCATATGGCTACCAGTTTGCGACTGTGGCGTTGAACATGTCGTCGCAGAGTTGTTCGATTATCTCCTCGCAAAGAGAGGCTTCGACAGCATCAAGAGACTGCATGGCATCGAAATCGGCATATGCGGAAAATGACTTGCCTTCGAAATCATCCTCCGGATACTTCCTGTTAGTAAAATTGATCTTGACGGTAACCGTAAGGCGGTTCTGGGCGGCCTGTTCATTAGCCGTGATCGACGTTGCCTTCACATCATAGCCCGTTACCGCACCAGTTATCTCAAGATCTCCGTCCATATCCACCTGCTCCAGCTTCGTAAGCTTGAGGAACTTGTCCTGGAGCGCTGTAGTCAGGTCGTTGCTCAAGGATGGGTTCACCTTGAGGGCCTGGTACTCAAAATAGTTGATGGTCACCGTCTTGACATCCGGCTGTATCGAGGTTCCCGTAAAGGAGTAGATTCCGCACGAATGTACGATCAACGCAGTGACGGCAAGAGCCGCAACTGCACATATACTTGAAAATATCTTTGCCGTCTTCATCATTTGTCTGTCATCTGCTTGATCTTGCGATAAAGCGTCCTCTCCGAGATTCCCAGCTCGGCAGCTGCCGCCTTCCTGTTGCCCCCATGCTTGCGGAGCACTTTTTCTATCAGTTCCTGGCTTGCCGACTTTATCGAAGTTATTTCCGGTCCGCTTTCCTGAAATTCCTGTTCTTCCGGATCTTCATCTTCGTTCATGTCATGGGCTGGTGTCACATGCAGGTCCTCAGGGGCTGAAATAACCGGAACCGAAGGTCTTCCCAAACCAGCCGCAGCTACGACATCCTTAAGATAATCCACATCCTGCTTCAGCTGGAGGAGCATCCTTATTATCGCCTCCCTTTCTCCTGCGCTCTCGGGCGAATCCTGATAGGAAGCGGATTTTGCCGGAAGAAGATTCGGTTCTTCTTTAGGGATATATCGAGCCAATACATCCATGTCGATCACGCACTTATCAGAATTTGGAGATATCCTGCCGGATTCAAGGGCAGAGACTGCCTCTGCAACATTCTTCAGCTGACGGATATTGCCAGGCCACCTGTATCTGCGGAGCATGATTGCCGCATCCTCGGTCAATGTCACCTTGCTCATTCCGTACTTTGCAGAGAAATCCGACGCAAACTTGCGGAAAAGGAGGTTTATGTCGTCCTTCCTCTCACGGAGGGCTGGCATCGAGATCGAAACCGCACTCAATCTGTAGTACAGGTCTTCACGGAACTTTCCCTTGGCCACGGCATGCATAAGGTCGATATTTGTAGCGGCGATCACTCTCACATCGGTCTTGAGCACCTTGGACGAACCCACTCTGATGAACTCCCCGGACTGAAGCACCCTCAACAGCTTGGCCTGCGACGCGAGAGGAAGCTCTCCGATCTCGTCAAGGAAAAGCGTGCCGCCGTCAGCCTCCTCAAAATATCCGCGCCTCATCTCATTGGCTCCGGTAAACGAACCTTTTTCATGTCCGAAAAGTTCGGAATCTATAGTTCCTTCAGGAATAGCACCGCAGTTTATCGCAAAATACTTTCCGTTCTTTCTACGGCTGTTCTGATGGATGATGCGGGGTATGTTCTCCTTGCCGACTCCGCTCTCTCCCATTACAAGCACGGTGATGTCGGTCGGCGCAACGGCAACGGCTATTTCCAACGCACGGTTGAGCGCAGGGTCGTTTCCGATGATGTCGAACTTATTCTTTAAGGTCTGTAGTTCCTGATTCGTCATAACCCTGCAAAGTTAAGAAAATATGATTATATTTGCCGGATATAATAATAAAAACAAAACTATTGCTATGAAGAAGACCATAAAATCGCTTTCTGCCGTGATCCTCGCTTTTGCTGCCGCAGCCTGCAGCTCGCCTGAAAAGATGACGGAAATGGCGGAAGAACTGACCGTAGGATGTGAACCTGCCGTGCTAGAGGTTATCGGAGGCAAGATCGATGCTGACGTGACCGTGACATATCCGGCAGACTATTTCCACCCTAAGGCCATCCTCGAAGTAACCCCAGTAATCGTATACGAGGGTGGAGAGGTCAAGATGGAACCTTTCATGTTCCAGGGAGAAAAGGTAAAGGACAACTATCAGGTGGTTCCGTCTGCAGGTTCGACCGTTACCAAGAAGGTGAGCTTCGACTATGCTCCGGGAATGGAAAAGTGCTATCTTGAACTTCGCGGAACAGTAAAATACAAGACAGCATCCACAAACCTCCCTTCTAAGAAGGTGGCAGACGGTGCGAACACCACCTACATGCTCGTATGCAGGAAAGGCGTGGTCGACTACAAGACCGACAACTATCAGGATGTGATAACCCAGAAGGCCGAGGGCCAGATCCTATACAACATCAACAGCGCAGAGGTGAGGGACAACCAGCTTTCGTCGAAGTCCATCAAGGATTTCCAGGCAGCCATCGACGCCATCAAGTCAAACGACCGAATGAACATCGTAAGCACCGACGTCGTTGCTTATGCATCTCCTGACGGAGAGGAAGACAAGAACGCAGAACTCTCAGACAACCGTTCGAAGAGCGCCGAGAAGGCATTCGGAACTGTAACGAAGAAACAGGCAATAGACGCTCCTGTAAACGTGAAGAGCGTTGCAGAGGACTGGGAAGGATTCCAGGAACTCGTGGCAGCGTCTGACATGGAAGACAAGGACCTCATCATCCGCGTCCTCTCCATGTACAGCGACCCTACAGTACGTGAAAAGGAGATCAGAAACCTTTCTGCCGTTTACCAGACCCTCGCAAAGGAGGTTCTTCCTGAGCTCCGCCGCGCAAGATTCATCGCCAACGTTGAGTTCACCAACTATACAAGCGAGGAACTCCTCGAGCTCATCGACAGCAACATCGACATCCTTGACGAGGAAGCTCTTCTCCGCGCTGCAACCCTCGTGGAAGACAACGACGGCAAGCTCGCCATCTACAGAAAGGCTGTGGACAAGTTCGACAGCCAGCGCGCACAGTACAACATTGCCGCGACCTACATCAACATGGGCGAAATCGGAAGAGCGAAGAACGCCCTCTCAAAGGTTGCTGAAGACAGCGATGTATACAATGCTCTCGGAGTTATCGCTCTGCGCGAGGACGACATCAACGCAGCAGCAGAGTATTTCGCGATCGCAAACAGCAAGGCCGGAGTTGAAAACGCAGCCATCATCGACATCATCGACGGAGAGTACGAGGCTGCAGCCGAGAAACTTGCCGGCAAGAAGACATTCAACGCAGCTCTCGTTCAGCTCCTGACAGGAAACAATGGCCCTGCAGCAGCATTCGATGAGGATTGTGCAAAATCAGCATATCTCCGCGCAGTTGCAGCCGCCAGAAACGGCGACTCCGCAGTTGTGAAAGCCGAGCTTGAGAAAGCGTCAAAGGACGAAAACCTCGCCCAGAAGGCAGCAAAGGACGTAGAGTTCGCACAGTACAGATAATCCACCTTACATATAAAAGAAGAGCCGGTTCTGTGAAAGGAACCGGCTCTTCCTTATTTCTGAAACAGGTCTTTTGCAATGGAGAAGACACGGATTGCCGCCCATGCCATCAGGATGATATAGAGTCCTAGATACAGCTTTGACATCTGGGTTTCCAGGCCGGCACGCACATGAAGCACCGTGAACACAGCCAGTACCACAAATGCTACAGCCATTACAACAAGGCGGAAGAATTTCATGAATCTGGTTTCCATAATGAATGCGATTGGTTTTGAGAACATAAAGATAGACAATTTTATTATTTTTGCATCCGTTATGGCAAAGAAGATAGAAAAGACAAATGCCGCCAGGCTTCTGGACAAGGCCGGGATATCACACAGGCTCATACCGTACGAGTTCGACGAAAACGACCTCGCAGCGCAGCATGTGGCCGATTCTCTGGGTCAGGACATCGCCCGCGTGTTCAAGACCCTCGTACTCCACGGAGACAGGACCGGACACATCGTATGCGTAGTTCCGGGCAATACCGAAGTCGACCTCAAGGCTCTGGCCAAGGTTTCCGGAAACAAAAAGGTCGAAATGATAGCGATGAAGGACCTTCTGTCCGTAACCGGATACATACGCGGAGGATGTTCTCCGATCGGAATGAAGAAACGCTTCCCGACCTATTTCCATTCCACCGCCCTTTCATTCGACACGATCTACGTAAGCGCCGGAGTCCGCGGCCTTCAGATCGAGATTTCTCCGGCCGACCTCGTCGCCTTCACCGGCGCCTCCGTGGCCGACGTCGCCTGCTGAACATGAAAAGAAAAAGCCTTGGCTGATGGATAGCCAAGGCAACAATTGGGTACTATGCAATGTTTCACAACATTGTCTTCTTCAAATCATATATGTTTTTCAGATCAGGCCGTTTGCTCCAAGCATCATAAGCATCGAATAACCGATTACAAGTCCGACCACGCCCATGATGATGCCGGTCTTCACCATGTCCTTCTGTTCGATCATTCCTGTAGCATGTGCAATCGCATTAGGCGGAGTACTGATAGGAAGAACCATGGCAAGAGAAGATGCCAGTGCCACACCTATAAGAAGGGTAGACACTCCTCCGTACGGAGCGAGCATATCCTTCATCGCACCTCCAGCAAGCGCAAGGATAGGGACAAGAAGATTCGCTGTAGCCGTATGAGAGATGAAGTTCGCCATGAGATAGCATATCAGGCCTGAACCGATTATCACGACAGCAGGAGACCATGTGCCGAAAGGTATGGCAGCGATAAGCTGCTGGGCAAGGCCGGTGTTCTGAAGAGCCACACCGAGTGCGAAACCTCCGGCTACCATCCAGAGCACGCTCCAGCTGATTTCCTCCAGGTCCTTTTTAGTAATGATTCCTGTTACGCAGAAGATCACGACAGGGAACATTGCAACGACATTGGAATTGACTCCTGTCACCTTGTCAAGCATCCACATGAGGATGGTGAGTGCGAATGTCACATATACCACGATGGATTTCCAGTCCTTCTTTGTTTCGCCCTCGATCTTGAGTTCGATGGTTTTCTGCTTGAAAGGGAACATCTTCAGAAGGAGGAACCATGCGATCACAAGGATGACGATCACATATGGAAGCATGAACGAAGTCCACTGGCCGAAACCGATCTGCATGCCAAGCACCTCGTTAAGGTATTTCAGCGCGATGGCGTTAGGAGGCGTACCTATAGGGGTCGCCATTCCTCCGATATTCGCCGCAATAGGAATAGAAAGGGCGAGAGCGATCTTTCCCTTTCCGTCTGCAGGAAGAGACCTGAGCACAGGGGTGAGAAACGTAAGCATCATCGCAGCAGTAGCAGTATTGCTGAGGAACATGGAGAACACAGCTGTCACCATGATGAATCCCAGAAGCACGAACTTCGACTGCTTGCCGAAAGGCTTGAGGAGGATACGGGCGAGGGTAACATCCAGACCGCTCTTGGTCGCTGCAATAGCAAGGATGAATCCGCCTATGAAAAGCATTATTATAGGATCGGCGAAGCAGTGCAGGATGTCCTTGTAAGATACCTGAGTGGCCATTTCAGCCGGCGTCAGGCCCTTCTCGAAGAACCAGAAGCTGCTGTCGGATGTTGCGAAAAGAAGCAGACCGACAACCGCCATTGAAGTGGTCCAGGCAGGAATTGCCTCGAACACCCACATGAGGATTGCGAATCCGAAGATTGCAATGACCCTCTGCTGTACGACTCCGAGACCGGAGATTCCATATACGGAAGACGGCAGGCACCAAAGCAATATAAGTACTGCGATGGCAATGGCCAGTTTTATTGTTCGTGCGACTATCTTGTCGTCGCGTCTCTGCTTCTTCCATTCGTGATATGCTTCCACAAGGTGGATGCCTTTAAATAATTTGAACATATCGTTGTTTTTAGATTTTCGGCAAAGGTATCCTCATTAATGACCCTCCAAAAACAACTGTGATTGTTATTTTCGATTGTCACGATAGGAGAAATCAATATCATATAGGGGTATTTTGACTTTTAAAATCCTAATTTTGCAACCGCAATCAAAAAGTGCCATGGAACTACGTCAGCTGAAATATTTTGTCAAGGTCGCCGAACTGTTAAGCTTCTCAAAGGCAGCCAAGGCTCTCTATATTACCCAGAGCACGCTCTCCCAGCAGATAAAGCAGCTGGAAGACGAACTGGACATGGCGCTGTTTTTCAGAAACAACCACAAGGTATCCCTTACCGAAGCCGGCATGACCTTCCTTGAAGGCGCGAAAAAGACTCTGGCAGAAGCGGATGACAACAAGGCAAAGATGATGGATCTGGCTTCCGGCCACAGAGGCACACTCAACATCGGCGTTACACATAGTTTCGGTTCCATCCTGACAGAAAGCGTACTTGCATTCAAGAAAGAGTTTCCGGACGTAAACCTCAACATATGCTACAGAAACGTCATGGAACTGATGGAACTGGTATCTGACGGAGAACTTGATTTCGCCCTGTCATTCAGGTCTTCAGAGAAATTTGACAACGTAGAATCACGCATATTGTTCGACAACAAGCTGAGTATAATAGTCAGAGAAGAACATCCTCTTACCAGAAAGAAGTTAGTCAGACTTGCAGACCTGGAAGACTACGAACTGATTCTTCCAAGCATCGGGCTTCAGGCAAGAAGCGCTTTTGACAACATCATAGAGGAAAGAAACCTGAATCTTAAAGTGGCGATTGAGGCAAACGAAGTAAACACGATCCTCAACCTGCTCCACAGAAGCAACTATGTGACAGTACTTTCCGAAACCGTGATCCTTGAGCATGACGGGCTTGTAAGCATAAATATAGACGATGCAGAATGCAGGATGGAAGGATGTCTGCATTTCTGTACCAACAGATACAGAAAACGCTCAACAGAGGAGTTCATCCATCTGCTGAGCGACACTAAAGCCTTGAAAATAACCCTGCTTTGATTCAGGCATGGTTGTCATAGAAGTTTCTTCTTTCCAGCACAGCCTTTCTTTCCTGCGGAGTCATTCTGCTCATGGAACGGACATCTGACAGCTCCTTGAAGCACTTGGCTGCAAACAGCATGGAAACGACTCCGATTATGATCAAGCAATTTACCATAATAATTAAGTGTTTTGAAAATCGGGCGCAAAGGTATTCATGTCCGGCATTCCGTTAAAGCCAGCATATCCGTTTGTTTCTATACACGCAATCGCTTATTTCGATTCATACTGCTGTTTCTGCTGTATTCTTTAATATCCCAAAAGTCGCAGGATTTCCCTCTTTGCATAAAAAGGGACAGATATTTGCATATCCTGACTTCGAGTATAGAAAATCAAAAAGACCAGGATCATGCCTTTGCTTACCGTCGGTGAATTGGAAAAGGCGACGCCCCTGTTCAGGGGGCGTCTTGGCAACGCATTATGCCGTGGCCTGATGAGGATGTTGTCTGTGGATAAGGTGAATGACCTGTATGACAGGAATTCGCGTTTCGCAGGGCCTGAATTTGCCAGGGCTGTTCTCGAAGATATCGGCGTTGAGTATGAAATCATGAATCCCGATGCGCTCGGGAACATTCCCGAAGGTCCTTTCATCACGATCAGCAACCACCCGTACGGAAGCATCGACGGTGTGATGCTCGTAGACATCTTCGGACACATCAGACCGGACTTCAAGGTAATGGTCAACAAGTTTCTCGGAAGGATCGAAACCTTGGGAGATAATTTCATCTGCGTGACTCCCGTCGGAACTGAACGCACTGCCCCGACCAAAGAAAGCATTCAAGGCATCAAGGATGCGGTCGCCCACGTGAGAGCGGGCCATCCTTTAGGCATATTCCCGTCCGGAGCAGTCTCCGACCTGAGTCTCAAGGACCGATGCATCCGGGACAGGGAATGGCAGGAGCCTGTCATAAGGCTGATAAGAAAGCTTGGAGTACCGGTCGTGCCAGTCCATTTTCTTGACAGGAATTCCGATCTGTATTACTCGCTGGGGCTGATAGACTGGAAGGTCAGACTGCTGCGTCTCCCGGCGGAAGTATTCAACAAGAGAGGAAAAAGAACAAGAATTGCAATAGGACCGGTAATAACTCCGGAAGAGCAGGCCGGACATACTGACATCAATATGCTCCGGGATTTTTTAAGGAATAAGGTTTATAATCAGCATTGATATGGAAAACAACAAAGCGGATGCCGTAAGAATACAGACTTCTGTCCTCAACGCATTGGAGAAGAAGGTGCTGGTATGGCTGGCGGAGCGTCAGCCGAAATGGATGACATCGGATATCCTGACATACATGGGATCATTCGGGGCAGCAGTCATTGCTGCCGGATACATTCTTTCCGCATGGAACATCAATTTCCTGTGGCTCAGTTCATTAGGATTCGTCATCAATTGGTATGGCGATTCGTTGGACGGCACCCTGGCAAGGGTAAGGAAGACCCAGAGGCCTGTGTACGGCTATTACCTAGACCACACGGTCGACGCCATAAACGAGGTGATGATCTTCGTCGGGGTCGGCCTGTCCGGACTCATACATCTGGAGATAGCCCTGCTGGCGCTTGTGATGTACTTCCTGATCACGATCAACGTCAGCATCAACGCCCATCTGAAGAAGGAGTTCAAGCTCACCTACGCAAGCATGGGACCGACGGAATTCAGAATCATAATGATCCTGATCAACACCCTTTTCGCCCTTATCCGCCCATTGCGGGAATTCTCCCACAGCTTCATGTTCTGCGGCCGTGAATTCACTTTCGGAGCACTGGACTACATCGGTATCGTGATCATCGTCGTGCTTGCCCTGATGCATCTGACGACAGTCCGGAAGGACATAAAGGATTATGCGAAGATAGACCCGATGCCGGGAAAAGACCGGGAATGCTGAAGATTCTGATAAGATATGTAAAGTTCATGGGCACAAGCGTGGCCGGTACCATCATCGACACGCTCGTGCTCTGGCTCCTGTCCGACCTTGTCTTTACCAGAGGTTATTGGGGCGAATACATATTATCTCCTGTCATTTCTTTCCAATGCGCCGTCGCGGTCAATTTCGTCATCTCCTATTTCTACGTCTGGAAAGACCGGACGAGGACAGAAGCCGCTACCGGGAAGAAACGCTTCCTGAAGCTGTACCTCGCATATGACATTTCATGCTCTGCGGTTTTTCTGCTGAGGCTAGGAGTGCTTCTGCTCATAGAGAAATTTACAGGATGGGATGTGGTAGTCTGCAATCTGCTGGCGATGTGCATGTCGGGAATCCTGAACTTCACCGTCAACAATCTGGTGATATTCAGGAAGAGGAAGACCGGATGATCAGAATGTGAATCCCGCTCCGTATTCTAGACAGTATGAACGGTCGAAATAATGGGCCCTCATGCCGAACGAAAGGAAGGCCTGACCTGCCTTCATCTGAGGAAGATGATAACGGACTCCCACCCTCTGGAAGCACTTTCCCATGTCTTCCACCAGACCCGTCTTCTTGAATGTATACCAGCCGACCGCGATATTGACAGAGAGATCCGAATAATGGATGTTCTGTATCAGATGGACTGATGTGTAGAACGGCGAGTAGCCTTGAGAGTCTTCCTGTCCCCTGAGGAGCAGGTCCATTTCCTTATATACGTTATCCGCATAGTTTCCTTCTATTCCGATGCCTGTAGACAGAGTCCTGCAGTACCTCCAGGCCGCTTCGGCGCCGACTATCGCCCTGAAGCGGCGCTTTACGGGATAGGCCTCGGGACCTTTGGCGATAAGTTCCCAGTCACAGCTGTGGCCTCCGAAGGCAGTATACACATTCCAGCGCAAGCCCTTCGGATAGTCCGGCTTTTCCATAGCGATTCTGCGAGGTGTTTCCTGAGGTGCGAGATAGTATTTGAGTTTTGCACCAGCAGCAGCCTGGTTGACTCCCCAGTTCGGAACCTGGACCATACCGTTGGAATGATGGATCAGATATCCGGTCAGCGCCAGCTCCCACTGAGGCAGGAACCTGAAGCTTGCCTCCAGACCGCCTGCGAGATTCGCAAGGACATTGGAACCGATGTACCGGTTCGAGACATTGCGCTGAGGACTGTATTTGTCTGTCGTGAAGGACATGCCCAGTTCCAATACCGGCCCGATAGAAAAGATGCCTGCACGGAAGAAATCAAATTCCATGGCAAGATAGAGATTGTAGAAATCTCCCATGTGAGTGCGCGGATATGTCTTGAGATCACCCGTATTGTCATACGAGAATCCCAGCGAAAGGCTTGGATAGTTGAATGCATTGGACCACCAGCTGCTGTCCGAAGGATGGGTGCCATACCCTACCTGAATTCCGACAAGCGCAGATCCGTAACTGTTCAGCACTTCGTCATATATATCCATCTCGTTCAGCATATGCTGGTAACGGCCATGGACGGAGACATTGAAATGCTCCTTGCTGAATATGGTTTTCTTTGGTCCCGAATATACGGGCAATGTGGTCAGTAATGCAAGAACAATGAGGTAAAACTTCTTCATTCTTGGCTTAGGTTTCAGTACGTAACAAAGATACTGAAAATATTGATTAAGTATCGTCACCTGTTCCATATTTTCTGCATGAATACATTCGAGTATTCCTTCCAGCTGTCCCACTGATGACCTCCTTCGGTCAGATACATATCGAAAGGATAGCCGTTCCTTTCCAGATATCTGCTGAAACGGACCATCTGCGGATAGAATATGTCCTTTTTGCCGATCATGATGCTGTATGTGAAAGGAGGGGATGTGAACTGCCGTCTCATCTTTGTCTTAAGATCCTTGTAGAACGAAGAGTACAGGCTTTTCTTCAGCGGAGGATGGACCATCGACGAGAACAGCCCTACATAGCCGAACGAATCCGGGTAATTCGCCGAGATGTACATGGACTGTATGGCACCGATGGAGAGTCCTGCTATGGCCCTGTGTTCCTTATCTGGAACCGTGCGGTACAGGCTGTCGACAGTCTCCACCACATCTCTGACAAAAGCCGTCTCGACCGCGCCGTCGATCTCAAAAAGAGACTCGATGGCGCTTTTCAGACGGGATCTGCCGAAATCCTTTTCGTCCCAGTACTGGTTCATGTTGGGAAATACCACTATGGTCGCCGGCATCCGGGAAGACGAAGTCAAGGTGTCTATGGCATGAAGGACATTCCCCTTGTTGATCCAGGATAGTTCGTTCCCTCTGGCGCCATGGAGCAAGTAGAGGACAGGGTATCTACATCCGGAAGCATGATAATCTATCGGAAGATAGACGTACATCCTCCTCTGCCGAGGCCCTTCTGAGGAACAGTCGTACATGCATTCCTCAAGGACGCCTTCATATCCGACACGGATGTCCACTTCGGGAAATCGTGCATTTGCGGCATATCTGGAGACTCCGCATGAAGACAGCATCAGGACCGGCAGAAGAATGATGAAATGCCTAACTGCGTGGATTGCCGATGGCCTGCTCATACATTCTTATGATCTTTGCCGTTGAACTTACGGAATCATAGGCCTTCACTGATTCGGCATACTTCCCGCCCATTTCCATCCTCTCGTCCGGATGCTCGATCCACCAGTCCATCCGTTCGGCAAGATCCTTCGGGTCCCTGACGGCGAACAGGCTCCTTTCGTCCAGAGCGAACTGGCTTGTCGCAGACAGCTGACTCTTTGCGATGACCGGAACGGCACCCTGCTGCATCGCCTCCAGGCATGACAAGCCTTCAACCTCGACTATCGCGCAATGGATGTAAAGATAGGAAGTCGCGGCAAGATGCCTCAGTTCTTCGGAAGTGTAAAAGCCGAATACAGGTTCATGCTTCAGCGTCCCTTCTTCACGAAGTTTCCTGGCTTCCTTCCTTATTCTCTTTGCCATGGGACCTTTCCCGGCGAAATGGAGCTCGATCTCTCCGGCATGCCGCGAGAACCTCATGGCTTCGATGAGGGTCATCTGGGACTTTTCGTTTGACAGTCTGCCGGTGCAGAGGATGCGGCAGGGCCGGGCCTCCGGCCTACCTGCCGGCCGGACGCAGTCCGACAGTTCTATACCGTTGGAAATGACCGTCATGGGAGATGTGTAGCCGTTGCTTTCCAGATGTTCCTTAACAGTCTGGGTCGGACACTGGACGCAGACGCAGTGGTTATATACCGTGCTGCTCCACCATCTGTTTATCATCCGGTTTATGAATGTGCCGTATCCGATCCCGATGTTGGCCGTGATGTTTTCCGTGAAGATATGATATGTACCCACACAGGGCTTTCCCGATTCTTCGGCAATCCTGACTGCGGCAGATTCCAAAGGGAACCCTTCCATCAGATGGACGACATCCGCCCAGCCGACGGCTTCCCGGATCACCTTCTTGTCCAGCCTGGTGAACATGTAACCGTTGGATTCGATAAGATGCTCGAAGATGGGGATTCTGAAATGTATCAGGGGATAATCCGGCTGGGGACCATCCCGGTCGGGGTTTTCGCAGGCCAGAAGCCTGACCTGCACCCCTTCCCTTAAAAGACGGGATTTGAGCGACTGCACCGCAGTACAGACCCCGTTGCCTCTCAGATAGGCATTGTTTGCTACTATCAATACTTTCATGCTATGTCAAGAATCTATTCGGATTCCTGACATAGCAACAACTGTACAAAAGTTATTTCAGTTCGATGACAGCCATGTCGCTGTGCGTACCGATGCGGAACGGCGGACCCCAGAGAGAAAGGCCGCTGGACACCCACACATGGGTGTGCGGCCACTTCTGATAGCCGTGGCTCTGTTCGAAAAGACGGTCCGTAATCCAGCTGAGAGGCCATATCTGACCGCGATGGGTGTGTCCGCTGATCTGAAGGTCCGCTCCGAGCGAATCCGTCTTCTTCAGATCATATGGCTGATGATCCAGCACTATTACCGCTCTGGACCTGTCTGCGGCGTCCATCAGGTCTTCAAGGGACTTGCGTCCGCGGTTGCTGATGTCGTCGCGCCCGATCAGCTGCTGCCCTCCCGGCAGGGTCACGATACTGTCGCGCAAAACCGTTATCGGAGTGTCTTTCAGGAAGTCCAGGCATGCATCGATGCCGCTTATGTACTCATGGTTTCCCGGCACCATATATACTCCCATCGGCGCCTTCAATCTGGAGAGGACTTCTGCAAAAGGCTCATTAAGAAGAGGCTTTACGCTGTTGTCGATCAGGTCTCCCGCGATCAGAATAATATCAGGATCCTGGGCATTAATCTTCTCCACATATTTTTTCAAGGCAGATACCCCTGTTCCATATCCCAGATGCACATCGCTGACGGCGACGATCCGGACAGGTGCACCTTCCTTCTCTAGGCTGATATCGATATGCTCTACCTTCGGATGCCTGTAGTTTATATAACCATAGCCAAGTATGCATAATGTGATGGGCAGAGCGAACAGCAGCGAAGGCTTCAGCTTCGGAATGAAGATTCCCGCAATATCAGATACGACCAGCAGAAGCACCATGTACAGCAGGAACACCATCCACACGGATCCTATGCGGAACATCCATCTCAAGACCGCCTCAGGCAGCCCGGCATCACGCAGGCCCACTGCGGCGAACAACGAGAATGCCGCAGCCCAGATCAGGATGCCGGCCATGATCCTGCACCAGAGCGGTGCACAGGACATGGCCTGCATCACCCTCCAGAACAAATATCCGTTACCTGCAAGGTAAACCAGCGGAAGCAGTATAAGAAGCAGTTTCATATTTATCTGCCGCTATTCTTCGGCTGAAAGACAGACAGTTTCTCGTTTATCTGCTCATATGTCATGCCTGAAACATCCAGACGCATATAGCAGGTTTGAAAGACTTCCATATCAGACCTGTAAGGCGTAGGATACGTAGGATATGGCATCAGTTCCCATCCCATCAATCCAAGCCAGTTCAGACCCTCCATAGAAGCACTGAATTCTCTCGGATGGCCTTCCTCATCCGTTACGGTTCCATTAAGGCTCAGCAGGTTGGTGTCATATTGCTTGCAGTTGAACATCATTTTAACAGCACGCTCCTTGTATTTCTGCGTATAGCTGCCGAGCTGCCTTTCCTTTTCAACCTTGAAATCGTCAAACCATACGCGGCAATAGATATAGGCCTTGCCGGACACAGCGCCATCCTGGGCAGAAAGGCTTGCTGCAGATGCACACATAAGAATAAGGCCTGTCAAAAAGACCATAAGCCTTGGAAATCGTTTCATAATCTATTTATTTTTGAGGTTCTACATTATAGATGCATTTAAGGGCTCTGTCGTGACACACTTTACCATCTAAATCTTCAATAATTCCGAACTATTCCCCGCCTAACTATCCTCCACCATATCGTTCCCCCGTCAAAATGTTTCTTTGCGGAGACCGGCGACAGTCCATCTTTGTAACTCACTGAAACACAAAAACTTGTTGAAACAACCTGTCGCCGGTACCCCCGTTGAGGTGGGGTACCGGCGGCACTACCACCAACGTAAACCATTGAATATTAATAAATTAATCCAATTAGCACATCGCCGGTCGTCTATCTGCATTGATTTCCAAAACAGGAAATCTTTTTACCTTTGCATCCAAGATTGGACGCCGTGGTTCGGTTAGAGTTCCACAACGCGATATAGGCATAGTCGTATAGCCTGTATCGCGCTGGACAGAGGCCAGGCCAGACTGGCATGGATAAAAAGGAAGAAGGATAAAAACAACAAGCCCGCCGGATGAATGGCGGGCTTGTTTGTGGTCCCTGCAGGGCATGATCCTGCGACCCCCTGATTATGAGGCATAGGTTTTCGGTGTTTTCTCGTTTTTTCAAGTTTTTGGCTATCCTTGTAAAGCATTGTAAAATAAACACTTGTATATATCATTTGTTTTTCGTAGTTTTGCAGTGTTATTGATTTTGTTTTCACTTTGTTTTCACTATGAGGATAGCATCAGTATTTAAAACCAATGTTCAGGGAGTCGTAAT
>JAFTYS010000096.1 GCA_017461285.1 Bacteroidales bacterium
GCACATGGATTGCCGTCCCTGTATGCTATGAAATAGACATGACCGTCTTCCAGCTGCTTCTTCAGATTGGCAGGAGAATACATCCAGTCCATCATGTAGTCCATCTGTTCAGGAGAAAGGATCTCCTTGTATGTATGGCGGAAAACGACTTCCGCCATATCGTGGATCACCATGATGTCCGCTTCGGTGGCACGTATGACGCTATAAGAATCCATCATCTGTTTCAGTTCCTTACATACTGGTCGAAAAGCGTCAGACGCTCTGTCAAGCAGTTGCGGAGGTACTGCACCTCTGCATCATATGAACCTAGCGCCTGGAAATTCATATGGACTTTCTGATTCAGGATGTTCCAGCGCTTGAAGTTCAGCTCCTGCGACTCCTGCAGCAAAGCCTTGGTCTCATCAAGATAAAGAGGCAGTTCCTTAAGATTGCCTTCCTCGTACGCCTGCTCCCACAATTCGATCAGCCTCTTCTTCGCTTCCGGATCAAGCCTTACGATACGGTCGGCGACCTGCCTTATTGCATCGCTGGCGGCGCGGGCGCCGTTGCAGTAGAGGAATCCTCCATGACCGTTTATCGGATGGACCGTATAGTCATTGTCGAATGAAATGTCATGGTCCCATGTCGGACCGGTATACAGTTTTCCGTCTGAAGCGTCCTTGTACATGTATACGCTCCAGAGCATGTCAGGATTGCCGCAGAATTCTCCGATCAGGAAGTTGCGGAGGAAGCTGTCGAGATCCAGATGCTTGCGGTATCCCTCCACAGGATCGGTGAAGTTATCAGCCAGAGCCGCGCTTTCCATCCAGTTGAAGTAGTTCTCTATGAAAGACTTCTGCTCATCCGTTATTTCGTCTTCGTCCGGATGCTTGATAGTGACAGGTGTTCCATGCCAAGACCAGAACATAAGGTCTTCCTCGGCCGCATACGAGTCCACTTCAATCAGATATCCGTCTTTCGCAGGCACTCTGTCCTTGGCCGCTTCCACCTGGTCGCAAAGCTGATAACAGCCACGGTATTCACCGTTCACCACAAGATCGACCGGATGGCAGTATGGAGTATATGCCTGTCCCACCCTTCGGCTCACTTCAAAGGCAAGAATATTCCTCATGAGGCTCTTGTCGCCGTAATTGCTGATCAGTGTCCATTTCTTTGCCGAAGCCGGCGCATCGAGAACGTTCTGCTTCGAGCTGAACTTCAGTCTGTAAGGCTTCTTTTCAAAATAGAGCCAGCTGGCGTTTCCACGGCCGCGCACTCCGGTATCGGATGTTGAAAGCATCTTCTTTCCGTCTTCAGAAATAATGTATACATTGCTGGAAATCTCATATTCCTTGGAAACGATGTCCTGTGCACCTTCCGTATTGATCACAACAAGCGGAAGGTTTGTGATCTGATAGAGCTGGGAGTCATCTCCTCCGTCCTCGACACCATGGAACTCCAGTTCCGCAAGGTTGCATCTGACATTGTTCGGAGATGCATATCTGACATATCTGAAGCCTCGCGTACACTTAACATCCTCGTAGCTCATCTGACGCGATGGTGCGGAATTCTTGATCATATGGATCGGTATAGCATCGCTGAAATCCGGCTTGTTCGCTCCTTCGATAACTGCAAGCTGGACTCTGTGTTCCTGGGTTATGCGCGGAGAATATCCGATCTTAGTGATCACATGCTTCGTTCCAAGATCAAGACCCACCCATGTACCGGAACGGTCATATGAAGCGAAATATGTGTCGTAGTTGCCGTCAAAGACATTGTCCTTGACATTTACGCTTGTAGACTGCTGGTTTGTGGAATAATCCACAGAGTAGAGGCTTCCGATCACCGTTCCTGAAAGCTTCTTCGGCTGGTCCTTCTGCCTGGTCTTCACGACAGTATGAGAAGAAGTCCACTGCCTTTCCACATCCTTTCCTTCAGCCCATGCCCAGAAGTAGTAAGATGTGTTTTCCTTCAGACTCTCGATCTTAACTTCCTTCTTGCCGTCGGAAGGACGGCCCGGAGCTGCGACGTCCGTTCCTTCAGTACAGTCCGAAGTCTCACTCATTGTGACTCCCCACTTGTCAAAATCGTCCAGATGATGTCCAAGGGCATTGATTGTCACGGTTATCGAAGTCCTCGTGCTGGAAGTGTTCAATATGGAAATGTTTATCTTTCCTGAGACCGGTTCATCAACAGGTTCCTTCTCTTCCTTGCAACCGCAAAGAAGACAGGCCAGACCTGCGAGCAAACAAGCGATGCGTTTCATATGTAATGATTTAATGATCAGCCTAATACATTTGCTGCCGCCTCCACATTATCAGGACGGATCACCACGTTGGCTGTATCACCGTCCGAAAATGCATACATGTATTCGATGAAGATGTTGTTTGCCGCAAGCTTTTCAAGGATAGCCGACAGCGAACCCGGCACATTAGGGCAGTTCACGCAGAGCACATCCGTAACCATCACGGCGATATCAGCCGAACGCAAGACTTCAACAGCCTTGTCGACATCCGGAACTATCAGGCGCAAGAGGCCGAAGTCGGCGGTCTCCGCCATACTGAAGGCCTGCATGTTGATGCCGTTCTCCGCAAGTATCCTCGCCACTTCATTGATTCTTCCCGTCCTGTTCTCCAGGAAGATGGATAACTGTCTTATTATCATAACTATTGCAATTTTCTTTTATCGATGACATGTTTACCTTTACCCTGTGCACGTTCGATGCTTCCCGGCTCCATCAAACGCACGTCTGCAGCGATGGAAAGAACGCTCTTGAGCTTGTCCGAGAGTCTCTTCTTCATGGCCAGCATGCTTCCGATGTCGTCGCTGAAGTAATCCTTTCTCACCTCTACCTGTACCTGAAGAGTATCGAGGTTGTTGACCCTGTCGACCACAAGCATATACTGAGGCTCGAATTCCGGCATCTCCAGTATGACGCTTTCGACCTGTGAAGGGAATACGTTGATTCCGCGGATGATGAGCATATCGTCGCTTCGTCCCACGATCCTGCTCATGCGCACAGATGTACGTCCGCATGGACATTCACCGTCCATCAGAGTACAGAGATCCTTTGTACGATACCTCAGCAAAGGCATTCCTTCCTTGGTAAGGGTTGTGAAGACGAGCTCGCCCTGCTCGCCGTAAGGGAGCTGCTCCAATGTGTCGGGATTGATTATTTCAGGGTAGAAATGGTCCTCGTTTATATGCGAGCCGTTCTGTTCCTGACACTCGTAAGACACGCCAGGTCCCATGATCTCGCTCAGTCCATAGATGTTGTAGCCCTTGAGTCCCAGACGGCTTTCGATCTCCTTCCTCATGTTCTCGGTCCAGGGCTCGGCTCCGAAGGCGCCGACACGAAGACCGATCTGACTCTTGTCTATCCCCATCTTGTCAAGGGTTTCAGCCAGATACAGAGCGTATGAAGGAGTGCATGCGATGCCTGTGATGTTCAGGTCGCGGATAAGGCGGATATGCTTCTCCGTATTTCCGGTAGACGCAGGTATCACTGTTGCTCCCAGATTCTCGACTCCATAATGCGCTCCCAGACCGCCCGTAAAGAGACCGTATCCGTAGCTTACGGAGAAGGTGTCCTCCCTGGTCACACCGAATGCCGTAAGGCATCTGGTCATGACCTCAGACCACACGGCCAGATCCTTGCGTGTATAGCCGACGATCGTAGGATTGCCGGTCGTTCCGGACGAGGCATGCACACGGACGATTTCCGACGCAGGAGCGGCCTGCAGGCCGTACGGATAATTGTCGCGCAGGTCCTGCTTCGTCGTGAACGGCAGCTTGACTATGTCGTCGATCGACACTATATCTTCAGGAGACACATTCATCTCCTGCATCTTGTTTCTATAGAAAGGCACATTATGATACACATACTGCACCAGCTTCTGAAGCCGTTTGCCCTGCAGTTCCCTCATCTGCTCGCGGCTCATGCATTCCTTGTTAGGATTCCAGATCATGATTCTATCTATTTTACAGGATGGTCCTCACGGAATGCTTTCATGCGTTCCTCAAGAACCGGATATAATTCTTCACTCATGCGTGAGGTACATGCCCTGACGCCGTTCTGTCCGCTGCCGGTAAGGGCAAGCGATATGCTGCTGACTCCGTAATACAGGAGCTCGCGCAGCAGTTCCCCTCCTTCCATCTGACCATAGCCGATAGTGAAGAAGAAACCGTCGCCCACCTTCTGGCTCACATCAGAGTCATAGACTACATGGAAGCCGTTGTCGGTAAATATCTTCTTCATCTTTTCGGCGCGTCGCGAATACTCACGCGTATCTTCCACAAAATTGATCACGCCTTCTGTCGACAGGCGGAGCATCTCGGCATATGCATACTGAGTCGATGCGGTACAGCCGGATGTTATCATATAGAGTATCGATGCGACAAGAGTCTCTCCGAAGACACCTGAATCCTTGTAACGCTGTGCAAGGGCCGGATACTGCTTCTCGAAAAGCCTGTCGCTGATGCACAGCAAGGCGATTCTCTGGCCTGCATAGCTGAATATCTTCGACGCCGAAAGCATGAGGATATATTTGTCGGTATAACGGGCGACAGTCGGAGGATAAGGCGGACGGAACGGATGTCCGAGATCCGTGCGGTAGTCCATGCAGAAGTACGCAAGGTCTTCCATCACGATGACATCATGCCTGTCTGCCAGCTCACCGATTATCTTGAGTTCATCCTCTTCGAGGCATATCCATGCCGGATTGTTAGGATTTGAATACACGATTGCGGCCACATCGCCGTCAGAGAGCATCTCCTCCAGTTTCGAACGGAGAGCCTCGCCTCTGTATGAGTAAATGTCAAACTCCTTCCATTCCACACCCTGCACACGCAGCTGCGACTTCTGGATCGGGAAACCCGGATCTATGAACAGGACCTTGTCCTTGCCCGGAATCCTCTGGGTACATGCTATGAACGAGCTGAACGACCCTGATACGCTGCCGACAGTAGGGACACAGCTTCGGGAAGACACATCGACATCAAGAAAAGCCTTTACGAACCTCGATGCCTCATGCTTAAGCTCCGGTACGCCCGCCGCAGCCGGGTACTGTGATCCCACTCCCCTGTCAAGCGCCGCCTTTTCTGCCTCTACTCCGAATCTGTTGACCGGAAGTCCCGGAGATCCCTGGTCCATACGGATAAAAGGGATTCCCGTCTCTCTCTCAAGGTATTGCGCGACCAGAAGCACTTCTCCGATCGTTGCCTGTGAAAGGTCCGCGACATGCAGGTCTTCCACCGCGCGGCTTACCAGTTCTTCACTGAATATCTTCATAATACATCTGAATCATTTAAAACAGGAAACTTCGCTCTGAAAGCTTCCAGCAAATCCATATCGATACCGGCAGTTGCGGATGATACCTGCCCGTCCTCGCATGCGGCAATTATGTTTCCATACGGGTCTATGACCATGCTGCCGCCGGAATAATCATTTGCGGGATCGCTGCCGACTCGGTTGACTCCGGCCACATAGCACTGGTTCTCGACAGCCCTGGCTACAAGGAGGGATTTCCATGCGCCCACCCTCGTCACAGGCCAGCTTGCGACATAAAGAATCATGTCGTAGTCACCATGGTTGCGTGACCAGACAGGGAAACGGAGGTCATAACACACTTCCAGCAGTATCCTCACACCTCTGAATTCCACGACCTTCCTCTCCGAACCGGCAGTAAACCGCTCATGCTCACCGCCATATGTAAACAGATGCTTCTTGTCGTACCATTCATAAGTCCCGTCCGGTCTGACAAAATAGAATCTGTTATAATACTTTCCGTCTTCCACGACCGCAACGCTTCCGGCGATTGCCGCATCGGTTTCGGCAGCCTTAGACTTCATCCATTCTAGGGCCGGGCCTCCATGCCTTTCGGCGGTTCCTTCCGGCTCAGTGCAGAAACCCGTAGAAAACATTTCCGGAAGGACATATATGTCCGCTCCCGGATCCGATTCTATGGCAATATCGGCTCTTCGTATGTTTTCAGCAGGATCAGCCCATGCAAGATCCTGCTGGAGGATGGTCACTTTTATCATAATTGTGTAAAGTTAATCATTAATATTTTCTTTACCTTTGTTTTTTCCACAAAAAGCGACCTTAATATGATTTACTTCGATTCAGACTACATGTCAGGAGCCCATCCTCAAGTGATGGAACGTCTTCTCAAGACAAATTCAGAACATACAACCGGCTACGGCACAGACCCATACACAGCAAAGGCCGCCGATCTTATACGCAAGGCATGCGGCGCACCTGACGCGAGGGTGCATTTCCTCGTGGGCGGCACGCAGACCAATGCGACCGTGATCGACGGGCTGCTCGCACGCCACGAAGGCGTGCTCGCAGCCGAGAGCGGCCATATCAACGTACATGAATCCGGAGCCATAGAGGCCACGGGACATAAGGTACTGACCCTGCCTTCATATCAGGGCAAGGTCAGCGCTGAAGATGTACGCAGCTTCATTTCGTCTTTCTACAGCGACGACACATATGAACATATGGTAGCCCCCGGAATGCTCTACATCTCGTTCCCTACCGAATACGGAACCGTCTACAATCTGGATGAACTCGAAGACATAAGCAAGGCTTGCCACGATGCAGACATTCCTCTCTTCATCGACGGGGCACGCCTCGGCTTCGGCCTTGCCGCCGAGGGCGCGGACGTCACTCTTGAAGACATCGCGCGTCTAGCTGACGTATTCTACATAGGAGGCACCAAGGTCGGAGCGCTTTTCGGCGAGGCTGTCGTCATAACGGATCCTTCCCTTCTCAAGCACTTTACCCCTCTTGTAAAGCAGCACGGAGCCCTTCTGGCAAAAGGAAGACTACTTGGCGTGCAGTTCGAAGCTCTTTTTGAGGACGGACTGTATTTCCGCATCGGAAGTGAAACCGTAAGGAAGGCAATACGTCTGAAGGAGGTCTTTGAGAGCAAAGGCTTCAAGGCAGCAGTGCCATCCCCAACCAACCAGCAGTTCTTCGTTCTGCCGAACGCCGTAATCGACTCGCTCAAGAATGAAGCCAGCTTCGAGATGTGGGGACCGCGCGGAGAGACGGAAAGCACGGTACGTTTCGTGACAGGCTGGTCTACGGCTGACGAAGACATCGATGCATTAGAGAAGATACTGCTCGGCAGTTGAGCTTACTTGAACAGCAGCTGGGCTACGGCAGTGATGTAGTCACGGCAGTTCATCCATGTGTGGCCGCCGCCAGGATACATCGTCTTATGCTCGATTTCTCTTTCCTTGAAGTTCTTCTCAAGCTGGAGAGAAGACTGGTAAAGGAAGTCTGACGTACCGCAGCTGAGCCATACGAGGTTCATCTTCTCATTGATCTCTGCGGCAGGAGCATATGTGCCGTTTTCGAAGTTTGCGGAAATCTCCGGGCCGAAGATGGCAGGAGCGAATGCGCAGACATAATGGAACATGTCCGGATTGCCAAGACCGCATGCAAGGGTCTGTCTTCCTCCGAGAGAGAAGCCGGCGATGGCCCTGTTGTCCGCATCCGTCAGAACCTTGTAGTTCGCTTCGATGAAAGGAACGACCGACTCTATAAACTCCTCAGTCGTAAGCTTCGTATCCATAGGATTATACATTTTCGCAAGACCACGGAGCATCATTTCAGGATATGGATTAGCATAAGGCATGACCACGATCATAGGCTCTGCAAGGCCTTTGGCGATGAGGTTGTCAAGGATGTTGTTCACCTTGCCCACCTTGAACCAGGTCTCGTATGTATCGGTCATTCCATGGATAAGATAAAGTACAGGGTACTTCTTATCCGAAGCAGGATCATATCCAGGAGGTGTGTAGATGCATACCGGACGGTCGAATCCTACGGCATTTGACGTGTACCAGGTATAGCTTACCTTTCCATGAGGAACCTTCTGAAGGTCCTGGAAATCAGGTTCTGGTCCCTTGAAGTCAGCGAGGCTCGCCTTATATCCCTCGTTAGGGAAGATCTCCACATTGTTAGGGTCAGCGATCTTGGTTCCGTCGATGATGAACGAATACGGATAGATGTCAGGCTGGTCCGGCTTTACGGTCACAGACCATACTCCCCTTTCACCCTTGGTCATAGGCTTTACGCCTTCGAACATCTGGCATTCGAACTCCACCTTCTCAGCGTCA
>JAFTYS010000097.1 GCA_017461285.1 Bacteroidales bacterium
CACGGTCATGGCCGAGACCGGCACGAAGATGAAGAGGTCCATAACACGTCGTCCAAAGCAGGTGGACCAGGTGTTCGAGGATATCGAGAACTGCCCTGTGGAATCATTCGTCTGCGGCGATTTCAACGACAATCCGATGTCGTACACATACTTCCGCATGACAAGGGGCAGGAAGGATGCTTTCGTTGAGGCGGGAGACGGATTCGGAGCCACATATTCACTGCTCTGGCCGATGCTCCGCATCGATTATGTCCTGTACCCGGAAAGATACAGGGCCATATCCCACGACATACCCCGCGTCCCATATTCGGACCATTATCCTGTAATCACGGAAATAGAATTATAGACAATGAAAGAAGAAATACAGAAAGCGCTTGAAGTCCTCCGCGCCGGGGGAATCATTCTTTATCCGACAGACACAGTCTGGGGAATAGGCTGCGATGCCTCCGATCCCGAGGCCGTGGCGAAGGTATATGCCATCAAGAACCGTGAGGACAGCAAGTCGCTGGTGCTTCTTGCAAGCGACATGGACATGATATGCAGATACGTCAAGGAAGTGCCGGAAATGGCCGTACAGCTGGTCGAGGTCAATGACAAGCCTATGACGATCATATATCCCGACGCCATTGCAGGCGAGAAAGGCTGCATGAAGGTCGACCGCAGATGCCTTGCCTTCAATACCGTGGCAGAGGACGGGACCGTGGGCATACGCATCCCTATGATGGATTTCTGCCAGCAGCTGATCTCAAGGTTCGGCCGTCCTATCGTGTCCACATCGGCCAATATTTCAGGCGAGGCTACTCCAAAGAAATTCTCCGAGATATCAGAGCAGATCCGTTCTGCCGTGGATCATATAGTCGATCCGGCCCTCGAACGTGGCGCGACCGGCCAGTCCTCTTCAATCATCAAGGTCGGCCTGGACTATTCCATCGAGATCATCCGCAAATAGATCCCGCTAAAATACCAACTATTAGGGATTGCCGGGCAGGCGTGGGCTGCCTATCTTTGCAAATGTAATCAGGATGACCTGATGGAACAGAAATAAGCCATTATAGTTATAGAATTCAAATCCTTTTAATTGTTGTATAAACTTTAGAGTTTGGACAGGAGGCCTTCCGTGACGGAACGCCTCTTGTCAGTTATGGAATGTTTGATGAAAAAGTTTAACTTTGGGAAAAATATCTGACATGACTACAGAGATGCAGCGCATAGTGTTTTCGGAGTCCATGAAGCTCGCCGACCTGATTGATGTGAACTTCAAGCTCCTGAATGTGCTTTCAAGACTGAACATAAGCCTTGGATTCGGAGAGAATACCATAAAGGAGGTATGCGAAAGGCAGGGGATAAACCTGAATTCCTTCCTTCTGATCTGCAATATATATACATATGACAGCTATATCCCGTCGGCGGAACTGCTGTCGGGGGCCGATCCGGAGACGATCGTTGAGTACCTTCACAACTCGCATGCATTCTATCTCGACAAGGAGTTCGCGGGTCTGGAGAGGAACCTGAAGGATATGGTGGGGCCATGCGATGCCATGCAGAAGAAGATCGTGGCGAAATTCTTTGCGGACTACAAGACCCAGGTCGAGAACCATTTATCATATGAGGAAAGTGTCGTTTTCCCATATGTGAGGGCCCTGATAGAGGGCGGAAGGCAGGAGAGCTATTCGATCGAGCAGTTCGAGGAGAACCACAGCAATATCGACGAGACTCTCAACGACCTGAAGAACATCGTGATGAAATATCTTCCGGAAACATGCGATACAG
>JAFTYS010000098.1 GCA_017461285.1 Bacteroidales bacterium
AACTTCGTACCTTTGCAATCCCATTCGGGAAATATGCGGAAATAGCTCAGTTGGTAGAGCACAACCTTGCCAAGGTTGGGGTCGCGAGTTCGAGTCTCGTTTTCCGCTCCAAAAGAGTCAGCAGAAATGCTGACTTAAATTATGAAATAACCAGACGTGGTACAATTATATTCAGGTCGTCCTTTACACAGGTCGGCTTTTTTTCTTTATATTTGCAGGTATATACGATGTGAATCTACATATATCAAGATATCATGAAAAAGACATTCTTTACCGCAATCCTTCTGGCTGCCGCTACATTGGCAGGATGCGCACAGACATCCAAACCTGTCTACGTGGCTGACAGCAATCCTATCTTCACTCATAAATACACCTGCGATCCTGCAGCAATGGTCGAGGGAAACACTTTATGGCTTTTCACCGGCCAGGATGTGGCCGGAAACCAGACAGGATATCATCTTACCGACTGGTGTGCTTTCTCGACGACGGATATGGTGAACTGGACCGAGCATCCTACTCCGCTCAAGAGCACTGATTTCAAATGGAACGTAACCAATGACGCCTGGGCTGCCCATGTAACGGAGCGTAACGGCAAGTATTACTATTACATAAGCACGAGCGGCGCGGGCATAGGCGTTGCCGTCAGCGACCGTCCTGAAGGACCTTACAAGGATGCCCTGGGCAAGCCGCTCCTTACCAAGGAAGACTGCGAAGGAGCAGATCATGGCTGGGTGTGCATCGATCCTGCCGTGTTCATCGACGATGACGGACAGGCATACATCTTCTGGGGCAACCGCTACTGCTATTATGCGAAGCTGAAGGAGAACATGATCGAAATCGACGGTGAGATAACCAAGCTTGAGTTCGATGAGCGCTGGCCTTTCACCGAGGCTGCGTGGGTCCACAAGGCAAACGGAAAGTACTATCTTACATATGCATGCACATGGCCGGAGAAGATAGCCTATGCGATGGCGGACAGCATCCATGGACCTTGGGAATTCAAAGGCCTCCTTTCGGAATGTGCCGGAAACTGCAACACGACCCATCCTTCAATCGTGGAGCTTGGCGGAAAGACATATTTCTTCACCCACAACGGAACTCTTCCTGAAGGAACAAGCTACAGCCGCTCTGTCTGTGTCGAGGAAGTCATCTACAATCCTGACGGCACCATGCAGAAGTGCGATGTAACCACCGACGGCATCTGGAAGAAGTAAAAATACCCTGAAATAGGTATTGCCGCTCCGCCGGCATGGAGTTATTTTTGCATCTCGAAATCATCGCCGATCGTGTTCAGAAAACTTTTCATATCGATGCTGCTCTCTGCCGTATGTATGGCGGAGGCTTTCGCTGCGGGAGACCGGAAGGATGTCTCGCTGGCTGGAGCAGTGGCGGAATATGGAACAGAAATACCTGTGATCGGCGCGGCGGTCCGGCTGGGAGAAGACTATCTCTGGACGACAACCGATGTCGACGGAAGATTCGCCTTTGACAAGATACAGCCCGGAAAATATGTGCTTGAGGTCTCTTGTCTCGGATATGTTACCGCGGCGGTCGAGGTGGACCTGACCAAGGATGTCGAGGGGCTTAAGGTCTCCATGCATGAAAGTTCTCTCGCCCTTGACGAAGTGGTCGTGACGGCACAGAAGGCGAAGGACGGACTGAGCACGTCCCACAATCTGGGACGTGATGCCCTGAACCACCTCCAGCTTTCGAACATGACGGATGTCGCCTCCCTTCTTCCGGGAGGAAAGACCGTCAATCCTGACCTCACTTCGGAAAACACCTTCTCGTTGAGGGAAGGAGGCTCGACTGCCGGAAACTCTTCTTTCGGTACGGCGGTCGAGGTGGACGGCGTCCGTCTTGGCAACAATGCCTCGTTCGGAGGAATGCAGGGCGTGGATACGCGCAGTGTGGCGGTGGACAACATCGAGTCCGTCGAGGTCATCACCGGCGTGCCTTCAGCGGAATACGGCGACCTGAACAGCGGTATGGTCAAGATCAACACCCGCAAGGGCCGTACACCGGTCAATGTGTCATTCTCCGTAAATCCGCGCACGTACCAGACTTCCGTTTCCAAGGGCATTGACCTGCAGGAAGACAATGGCGTGCTGAATGTCAGCGCTGAGTGGGCGAGGGCAGTAAAGAAGATGGTTTCCCCTTACCAGTCGTATACCCGAAGCGGAATAACCCTCAACTACAGCAATACCTTTGCGAAAGTACTGCGCTTCGAGGCGGGACTGACGGGAAACATAGGCGGAATGAATTCAAAGGACGATCCTGATGCATTTACAGGAGAGTATGAAAAGGCCCGCGACAACGTGTTCCGGGCAAACACTTCTCTGACATGGCTTCTGAACAGGTCCTGGATCACAAACCTGAAGCTGGACGGTTCGGTCAGCTTCCATGACAATCTTGATACATGGCACAGGTTCGAGTCTTTCGGTTCTCAGCAGCCTGCGGTCCATGCGCAGCAGGAAGGATATTTCCTTGCAGACCGTCTGCCTCTGACATTCTTCTCGGACCAGATAACGGACTCCAAGGAACTGGATTTCGCGGCGTCCCTCAAATACAACTGGCATAAGAGGTGGGGCGAGGTCAAGAGTTCCCTCAAGGCCGGAGTGCAGTGGAAGGCCAGCGGCAACGTCGGACAGGGAGAATACTACAAGGATCCTTCCCTGGCTGCGAACGGATACAGGCCAAGACCTTATACGGATTACCCGTTCATGCACAATCTCTCGGCATATGTCGAGGACCATCTGACCCTGCCTGTCGAGCAGACGAAGCTTGAGCTGACGGCGGGCTTGCGAATGGAGAACGTGTTCATAGCCAATTCGTTGTATGACAACAAGACGACATTCTCTCCGAGGTTCAACGTAAAGTGGCAGATTTCGGAAGGATTCGCCATAAGAGGAGGATGGGGTATCACCGAGAAGCTTCCTTCATACTATATCCTTTATCCGAAGCAGGAATACAGGGACATACAGTCCTTCGGATTCTCATATGGAGACAGTGCAAGCTATGTGTATTATACCCAGCCATATACGGTAAGATACAATCCTCAGCTGAAATGGCAGAGAAACAGCAACTCAGAGTTCGGATTCGACGCGGAATTCCTTGGCACGAAGCTGTCTCTTGTGGGATTCTATAATCTCACGAAGAACCCGTACAATTTCCTTGACGTCTACGATCCTTTCTCATATGACATCCTTCAGCGTCCCGAAGGCTTCGAGATGCCTTCGGATCCGCAGATAAAGGTCGACAGCCAGACCGGCATGGTTTACCTTCGCGGAGGCGACGGCGACTACTGGACCCCTATGGATGTCAAGGTCACCGACCGCACGTTCGCCAGGTCGAGCCAGCAGAACAACGGCGCGGACATCCGCAGGGCTGGTGCCGAACTCATAGTCGAGTTCCCCGAAATCGCTCCGCTTCGCACCACATTCAGACTGGACGCATCATATACATATACCGATTACCTGAATGACCAGCTGTCGTACCATTACCTGGACGGATGGTCCCATACAACGCTTCCGGACAGGTCGTACGAGTATGTCGGAATATATGCGAACGGAGGGAATTCGAATGCCGTCATCAACGGAAAGATAACCCATAATCTGGATGCCAACGTAACGGCCATAACACATATCCCGCAGGTGCGTCTGATCATAACCTGCCGTCTCGAGATGTCCCTCCTGCGCAGGAACAGGAACATCTCGCGTTACGAAGGGAAGGACTATGCGTTTACCGTGGACCAGAACGGCAAGACACCGACAGGGGGCGACATAAGCGACGGCAATTCATATACAGCGGTCTATCCTGTGGCATATATGGACCTTGACGGAAACGTCCATCCGTTCACTGATGCTCAGGCTGCAGACCCTGCCTTCGCCAGCCTCATACTGAAGTCGGCGAATGCCTATACCTTCGCCCAGGACGGCTACGGACCGTATATGTCCGCAAACCTCAGCATAACAAAGGAGATCGGAGACCATGTGTCCCTTTCCTTCTTTGCGAACAACTTTACGAATTCAAGGCCATATGTCAGGTCCATGGCAACAGGTGTGGGAGCCATCTTCACGCCGGCGTTCTACTACGGCCTGACCTGCCGCCTGAAATTCTGATACCTTGTCATCCCGAGCGAAGCCGAGGGAACTTTGAAGAGAAGAATGAAGAAAATAATATACATACTGACAGCGATTCTGGCCGTGGCCTGCACGGGCATCAGGAACTCCGACCCTTACGAAGGAGGACTGAATGTCCTGACCGTGGCTGCGCATTGGCCAGAAGGTGATTTCACCCGCGAGGGCGCGACAGTGCTTGTCGAGGACATCAATACGGGAAACCGCTACACATCGTTTACCGACGTTTCAGGACTGGCTTCCTTCAGCCTTCCGAACGGCCTCTACAGGGTGAACATGAACGGCCGCAGCGGTCAGGACATCTTCAACGGCGCTGCCGACAAGGTCGTGCTTTCGGGCAGGGACCTTACTCTGAATCTGCGCGTATCGGTTTCCAGGTCCGGATCGATAGTAATCAAGGAAATCTATTGCGGAGGCTGCAAGAAACTGCCGCAGGAGGGAAACTACCAGTATGACCAGTACTTCATCCTCCATAACAACGACTATCAGGTGCAGTATCTGGATTCCCTATGTTTCGGAACACTGTCTCCTTACAATTCATCCGCCAACAATCCGTGGACCAGCAAGGATCCTGTGACGGGAGATGTGGTCCTGCCGGACTTCCTGCCGATAATCCAGGCTGTCTGGCAGTTCCCTGGCGACGGAAACGATTTCCCTCTCCAGTCTGGAGAAGACGCCGTGATATGTCTGAAAGGTGCGGTAGACCATTCTGCCCAATACCCGCTTTCAGTCAATCTTAACAAGCCGGATTACTTCGTCTGCTACAACAACACATATTTCCCGAACACGACCAACCACCCGGCTCCAGGCGATCAGATATCCGTAGACAGGTACCTCAATGTGGTCGTGAAGACGGGAAGGGCGAATGCATATACCCTCTCGATAACTTCTCCTACGCTGGTGGTATTCAGGGCGGAAGGCGTTGCCATCGAGGATTATGTCCGCCAGACAGACAGCATAATACCTGTTCCGGGAAGCTCTGTGGACAATGTCGTGAAGGTTCCTTTCGAATGGGTTGTCGATGCGGTGGAAGTGTTCGACGGAAGGTCTTCGACCAATTCCAAGAGGCTTCCGGCTGCGATGGATGCGGGATATGTGGTCCAGACGGACACCTATCTTGGCCGTTCCATGATGAGGAATGTCGACGAGGAAGCCAGCTCGGCAGCGGGATATGAAGTCCTGACCGACACAAACAATTCCCTGAACGATTTTTATGAACGAGAAAAACAGTCATTGCATGAATAAGGTAAGGCTCATATTGCTCCTCTGCCTGCTGTCGTGCAGTGCAGCCGTCCTCGCGCAGACGAATGTCGCGCTCGTGAGGCTGGACAGCCTTTCCCGTTCATATGCAGAAGTATACGGGCGCTATGAGGAAGGAGAATTCCGCGACACATGGCAGGCTCCACGGATGTGGAGCGCGGGCGCGGCCACCGGAAGCGTCCGCCATTTCGACCGCATGTCCCTGACGGGATCCTTCTCCTTCGATCAGACTGAAGGCTACGGAATGTGCGGCTCCATGTTCATAAAGCCGGGATATTTCCCTATAGATGTGCTGGAGTTCACTCCGGGACGCAAGACCCTCCAGACCTATGCCTTTGACGGAGGCATCGCGTACGACCTGGACGGGACATGGACTATAGGTGCCAGGATGGATTTTGAATCCTCCAATCTGGCAAAGCGGAAGGACCTGCGCCATGCAAACTGGAGGCTGGACATGCAGATCGCTCCGGGAGTGATGTACCGTACCGGCGGTCTGGCTCTGGGTTTTTCGCCTTTGTTCAGAAAGGTGGCTGAGACGATCAATGCAGAACAGATAGGAACGGCTGAATCCTCTTATTACGCCTTCCTCGACAAGGGCCTGATGTACGGAGTCCGTCAGGTATGGACCGGAAGCGGAATCCATCTGGATGAAGCCGGCGTGAACAGGCTTCCGTTGAAGGAATATTCGTATGGAGGTGCGCTCCAGGCGAAGTTCAGGGACCTTTATGCCGATTTCGAATTCCTTCGCACATCGGGTGTGGCAGGAGAAAAGGAATACATATGGTTTGAGTTCCCGGGCATGAGCATTGATGCGGACATGCGCTACAGCTGGACCAGGGGCGACAGCCGGAACAATGTGAGCATCCGTTTTGACTGGAAACGCCAGGACCTTGACGAGAATGTCCTTGAAAAGGTAAACGAAAACGGTATTACGACTGTTCTGAATCATGGTTCCAACCGTATTTTCTCAAGGTCATCATGGTCTTTGTCTCCGGAATACGAGAATGTATACCGTGATGTATTGAAGTGGAAGGCAGGGGCGGATTACAGCGTTTATGACGGTGTAAGTTCACAGATGTATCCGTATGTTTATGTACAGACACTGACTGAAGCTTCATTATATGCGGGCGTCTTCTATCGTATGACCCGTTTCCTCGACCTTGGAATAAAGTCCGTGTATTCACGAGGATGGGTTTCTCAGACTGAAAGGACCGTGTCGGAGGATTCGGGGGTGCAGTCGGTTCCGTTCAGACTTCAGGACTGGTATGACCGCCAGATGGAATACAGGACAGCTTCACGTATCGGTGCCAGCCTCATGCTCAGGTACAATTTCATGAACGGAATGTATCTGGAGACGGATCTCGATTTCGTCAAGGCGTCGGGATTGGAGCACATCACAGGCCCGTACCGTTTTGCGGCGGCCATTAAAGCAGGATATAATTTTTAAAGACATAAGAATATGAAAAAGTCATTGACATTATTGGCACTTGCAGCCTTTGCTTTTGCTGCATGCCAGCAGAAGGATGAGCCCGTACAGGCCGCTCCCGGCCGACTCACTGTCGAGCCGATCATCACCAAAGCTACAGAAGTGAACTTCGAGACCGGAGACAAGATCGGCCTTAATGTGGTTGCAGAAGGCGCTGCTGAAAACTACGCGACAAACGAATGCCTCACATTCGCGGCGGATGTATTCTCCGGCGACCTCGAATGGTATGCAGACGTATATACGAAGGCAGACCTCTACGCATATTACCCATATGCATCTGCAGGTGTTCCTCAGGCATATTACACTTTCTATGACCAGACGGCCGGCATCAATGCAGCCGATTTCATGGCTGCATCGAAGGCCGGAGTGCTTCCTACTGCGAATTCCGTTGCGATGGTATTCAAGCACATGATGACCAAGCTTGTTGTCAATGTGGACAACCAGTCTGGCGCTGAGATCGAGAGCATAGGAATCGAGGGTACCCCAAGGGCTACGGGATTCGACCTTGTCAACATGGCGCTGACAGAATTTACAGGCGAACTTCCGGAGGAATCGACCGGCCCTGTCATCGCATACGAGGCGGCTGCAGGAAAGACCTGGCAGGCAATCGTGATCCCTCATTCAAATGCGATGAGCATCGTGATCACCCTTTCAAACAAGAAGGTGATGACCCAGCCTCTCGCTGCCATGACCCTCAAGTCAGGCGGACAGTACACCATCAATGCGCGCGTGCTTCCTGAAAACGTAATTGTAAGCGCATCAGGAGAAATCGAGAACTGGACAGATGAGGGAGAGATCGGATTCGAGGGCGAGGGAACATCTGAAGACCTCCCTGTAGACTTCGAAGAGCACGATGGTTATTTCGTATATGACGGAGTAAGATATAATACCGTTACCCTCGCTGACGGCAACACATGGATGGCACAGAACCTCCGCTTCGTGCCTCGCGGACGTACTGTTTCAAGCGATCCTGCAGAAGATGCAGGCATCTGGTATCCTGCTGCAAACGAAGCAAAGACAGCCGATCCGGCTCTTGCGGAGACCCTCGGTCTTCTCTATGATGCAGCAACAGCATTCGGCGTGGAGGCTGTGACTCTTGAGAATGCCGCTACATTCGAGGGAACCCAGGGAATCTGTCCTGCAGGCTGGCATATCCCTACCGTGGCTGAGATGACAGGACTTGTCGGCCACTGCTCGAATGCTGAACTGATCAATGCAGAAGGTGCATATTATGACTCTGCGATCAAGGGAGCAAGCCTTGCCGCCCTCAAGGAAGCAGGCTTCGATTGGCAGTTCGCAAGCATGAGGAACAAGGCAAATACCGCAGGCAAGGGAAGCTACACCGTTACAAACTACAACGGCATCTATGGCGTAATGTCATACCTCATCGGTTCGACCATGTATAAGACAACAACTAATGATGACGGGAGTCTGAAGAATGTCCAGTACTACTACATGATGCCGACCTACAACGCTTCAAACGAAAAGGTGACAGTCGCATACGGAAACTTCCTCGCCGGTGCCTCTCTCCGCTGTGTAAAGAATAAATAACACGTTGGTTATCAGTATGTTATTCTGAATCGCCTGTGGCATTTGCCGCAGGCGATTTTCTGTAAAGCGCTGGTGTATAACGTTTTATATTAATGCAAACCAACCGGGAAAAAGGGAAGTTGCGGAGGTATGTCTGACGACACGTTGAATTTTAAATACTTTTATGAGAAATGCAACTTCCCTTATATTGTACTTTGGAATGGGAATCTGCACAAAAAGATGACGCAAGACTACCCGCTCCACCTCTAGGTCTCCTACAACCTACTGATAGACAGGTAGCCTTGCGCCTAAGACGCCAGACTACCTATCGCCCTATCAGTTATCTAAATGTAGGAGTTTAGAGGTGGAAACGATAGGGTATAAATGAATATTGCAAATTATATTTTCAATACAACTTCTGCTCGCAAATTTAGGAATAATCATAATAAAAATGCATATATTGCAAAAAAAATGATGAAATTATGAAAACTTCTTCTCTGGTGCATCTTATGATTACTGTATGTATAATATATGGATGTTCTGACAATTCTCCTAAAAGTATCTTGACAGATATAGATTCGTTTATCCAAGAGCGACCGGATAGTGCTCTTGCCATATTGGATACGATGGATCGAGCTTCTCTCAAGACGGAACGTTTAAAAGCCCATCATGCTTTGTTGCATGCCATGGCTCTGGATAAGAACTTTATTGACGTTTCAAATGATTCTATAGCCAGAGTTGCTGTTGACTACTATGCAACTCGTGGCTCTCGAAAATCCTACGCACGATCTCTGTATTATCTTGGATTAGCATACTTCTATCAGGAAGAATACACTAAGGCGATTGTTGAATTTACAAAAGCAGAGTCTGTGGCCGTAACTAGTGATAGTCTTTATTTGGGGTTTTCCAAGGTTGGATTGGCAGATACATATGCATGTACTTTTAACCATGTTGAGGAAGAAAAGAATCTACTAGATGCTTATGAGATATTTCGCGTGTTGCCAGAAAGATATTATTCACAAGCAGTTTTATTAAGATTATCCCAGGTATATTATGAGACGGGCAGAATTCATAAGGCAGAAGATATAGTTACTACGTTTATTAATGATAGTACTGCTACAAATAATATCAAGTCTTCAGCAATGGTGTCTTTGGCTTATATTAATGTAATCAAAGATAATCCTGATTATCTTTATGCTGATGCCCTGTTTAGAAGAAATTATAATCAATACGATGGGGATAACATGACAATAAAGCATTATTGGTCGTGGGTATATTCGCTATACGAAACAGGAAGGAAAATTGAAGCTCAAGAAATAATAGATCAAATCGTAGATAAGGAACCAGAATCAACATCATATTGGCAATATAAGATTGCAAAATTAGATGGTGAAATTGGGGCAGCGCTTGACTATTATGAACAGTGTGTCAAATATAACGATGATAAAGCTGCAGATATGATGGAGCAATCTATAGCTTTGTCTCAAAGAGATTTTTATGAGTCTTTGGTTGAAAATTACGAGTATAAGGCACGCAATGCTCGATTAACTACCATCATTATCATTTTGGCTTTTATTTTTTCATCATTACTTGTATTTGTTCTTGTCCGAATATATGTAAAGAAGCAAGAATTCGTGAAAGAGAAGAATCTGCTGTATATCAGTGAGATAAGACGTCAGTTAGAAGAAGCTAAAAGAGAAGACTACCCTCTGTTGAAGAAAAAATATCTGTCCCTTTACAGAAGGAAATTTGAGATGATTGGTACCTTGTATGAACACTTGATGAACTCTAAAGATCTGATTAATATTGAGGAGTCTATTTATAAGAAGGTGGATGCTCTTGTCATAAATTTCACGCAGGATTATAAGGATAGTAAGAAGTTTGAGGCTATGCTTGATGAGGATCTGGACAATATCATGTCAAATCTGCGTTCTGAAGTCCCGGATCTCAAGCCCAAAGATTATTCTATTTTCAGTCTTTTTGTAATAGGCTTTGATGTAACTACGATATCTCATCTTCTGAATACCACTATGAATACGATCTATATCCGCAAGTCAAGGATTAAACACCATATAGAGGAGTTGAATCCTCCCCATAAAACACAGTTTCTTGATGCATTAAGCTGATTTTCATCTTTCAAATACATTTCTTAATCCATTATTATTCAATGAGTTGCAAACTCTTGAAAGATTAACTGTCTTTCGGTTTTTGCAACTCATTGGCTATCAGTTGTTTATGCTTTCAAAAATTAGATTTTTGAAAGACCGTAAACGGCCTGTTTTCATTGTCGTTCCGGATCATGCAGATATATTTGTCATGAATTTTAAAACCAACAATTATGAGAAAGTTAATTATTCTATTGGTGGCTATATTGCTACCATTCTCTCCCTTATTAAAGGCGGATGAGAGACCTGAATCCATTAGAATTTCACTTGATACCAAACCAGTGAAAAATGTGCGGTCCTTAAAGCCAGCTGTTATTGAGTCGTGTTATTTGCGTATGCTTTCCGGTATCCAAACAGTAGTAACAAAAGAACAAGGAGATATTTATATGTATGTATCTAATATCACTACTGGAGAATCTTGGAGTTATTCATTTGATTCTGTAATGGAACCCCAGTCATTCATTCAACTTTCGGGAAATTCCGGTTATTATGAAGTTGAGTACGTCACCGAGTCGGGTGATATTTATTATGGTGTATTTATAATTGAATAATGTTTGTTATGAAAAATCTATCTATCATTTGTGTGTTCTTTTGCATTCTTACAATTTCATGTGAGAAGAATATTAGCGAAAAACTTGAAAATCGTGTACAGGGATCAATATTGAGTCCCTCTGAACCGCTAGAGTATGCTTCTGTAGAGGAGTTACTTAATGCCATCTATTCCCAGAATATTGATGTCAGATCCTCAGATTTTGTTTCCTATGCTGAAACTGTTATGCAGGAAGACGGGTATGATGACTTACCTTGGGCAATCAATAGCGTGAATTTCGCATCTATTCTTAATTCTGAAGGAGAAGTTATTTTTGACGATGTGTTTCTTAAGTTGTGTCGTTATGGTATAATTTATGCTCCTGTGACAAAAATAGATAATGCCAGAAACTATGCTTTATATGACGAGTGTACTGACTTGGTGCAAATGACTGCTTCTATTCCATCCTATTTGTCAGATGCAGACTGTACTTTTTCATTTATCAATGACTCGGATATATATGTATATGATACTTTTGGTATTATTTCAGGTACAGATACTAATGCATTGGACACAAAAGTATTAGCACCGGAAATGGTTGATTATAAAGAATATCGTTTTGATCAGGAAGATATATTAGTTAAGGATAATAAAATAAAGTGGAAGAGGGATTTTAATGTTGCGAATGGAAGTGCGCAGAAAAACAACTTTACCTCAAAAATCTGTAATGATACAAGGATATTCCAAGATAACTATGGAGTTTATTCTGAATCAGGTGTTGTTACAAAGACAATGAAAAAGAATGTATTAGGAATATGGTCTAAGTTTGAGAATCAGGTAAATGCCGGTATCATTGATTTGGTTTTATGTGAGGAAGGTGTAATTATTAGAAGAGCAACAGTTTTACCGGATCATCCGTATAACAATTTTATGGACATAAACAAGTTCAAGATCGACATTGCTGGTGAACTTGCAAATAGAGAACTGATTTTAGCCACTGTTACAAATTATACCGAATCTGCAGTTCTGAATATGACAAATGGGCAATATGAGACCTTAAAGGAAAACATACTTAACTGGGCACGACAAAAAGGAGTATCAATCACTAAACTACATGGTATTCGTTTCTATAATGATGTAAATGACAGGTGTTATATCAGACTGGATAATGAAGAATTCAGCGGTGTAGAAAAAGATATGAGAGTGCTTGTTAATTATTTCTGGGGAGGGGCGCAAATTAATGGACACGACTCTTTGCTGGGTTCAGGAATAACCGGAGGTACTGATATTGATGGAAAAACACACCCGTATCATGTACAAAAAGTCACTATGTATGGTTCCTCTGAATACGGAGGGGAAGAAAGAGGATCGCGACTATTTTATAACTATAATCACAATAAACATTTTAATTAATTATGAAAAAGGTACTAGTATTCTTTGCCATTCTTATGGCTTCTTTCAGATTGGGCGCCCAGGAGAATATTTGGATTGCTGAAATAGGAACCTGGGGTGACTCCGTAAATGCGTCTGTAACTTATGATCATTGCTGCTTTAAAGGCTTTTATGTAGGAGCGGGAGCCGGTCTGACTTGGAATTTTGCTTATCCTGTGTCATATCAGGTAAACGGAACAATTGGTCCGACCTATAATTCAAGGGCACTGGTACCGGTTTATGCTGACGTGAAATATTATTTGGGCCAGAAGAAAATATGCCCTTTCATAGATTTAAAAGGAGGATTATTGTCTGATTACACTCACAAGGAGGTGGGCTTTTTTGTCCGCCCTGCATTGGGCTTGAATATAAAGAAAACAGGTATTAATCTGGGATTCGAATACAATAATCTGAAAGGCTCACCTTTAAGCAGTGGTGATTCTATGATGAGAGGATATTTAGGCATTTCATATACATTTTAATTTGCCCGATTTTTGCTATATTTATCGGGAATATTAAAAATGACGGATATGGAAAAAGGAAAATTCTACAGCGGCCTGTTCATCATGATCGGCCTTATCGTCATCGGCTTCCATATGTCGGGGGCCGTTGGGAAGTATCGTTCATATGACCGTACGGTCAACGTGAAAGGTCTGTGCGAGAAGGAAGTGAAGGCCGACAAGGTCATATGGCCGGTGGTGTACAGGGTCATGGCGAACGACATCCAGTCGGTCTATGACCAGACCGACAGGAACAATGCATCAATCGTCGCTTTCCTGAAGGCCGGAGGCATCGATGATGCCGAAATTACCGTATCTGTTCCGGAGATTTCCGATAAGTATGCATCGGAATATGGAAGCAATGACAGGACTTTCCGTTACATCGCCAAGAATGTCATCACCGTATGCACTTCGGATGTCGACGAGGTTCTTGCCCTTATGTCGGAGCAGTCGGACCTTCTCAAGAAGGGGATTGTGATCGGAGGAAGCAGCCAGTGGGAAAACCCTGTCGAGTTCAAGTATGAGGGACTGAACGGCATAAAGCCTGAAATGATAGAGGAGGCGACCCGCAATGCGCGTGAGGCCGCCGAGAAGTTCGCAAAGGATTCAGACAGCAAGCTTGGCAAGATAAAGACAGCAAACCAGGGAACCTTCACGATCGAGAACCGCGACAGTAACACCCCGTACATCAAGAAGATACGCGTCGTGACCTCCGTCACATATTACCTTAAGAACTAGAATGACTATGAAACGGATATCAGCTTTTATTTTTGCTGCATTGATTCTGCTTCCGCTTTCCTATTCTGTGCAGGCTCAGGGCAGAAAGGAAGAACGTAAGGCACGGAAGGAAATCCGCAGACAGGAGCGTGCCATCAGGGATTCACTTCTGCTGATGATGTCAGAGAACGAGTCAGTGAATGTCGGTTATGGATCCACTAAGAAGAAGAATCTTACGACTTCCGTCTCTTCCGTCAAAGCTAAGAATACGGAAACGAATGGTTATAGCCATGTCGCTGAATATCTTCAGGGACGTGTGCCAGGCTTGATTGTAAGAAAGGTTGGTGGTTCTTATAAGTTCACCATCAGAGGAATCAATTCGATCAATTCATCTACGGACCCTCTGCTTATAGTCGACGGGTGTACGGTGAATGATATTGATTATCTGAACCCTAAAGACATAAAGTCTGTCGAGGTGCTCAAGGATGCTTCAGCTTCAATCTATGGCAGCCGAGGTGCGTGTGGAGTAATCCTCATCACCACAAAATAGAATATTGCCGTCCTCATCATAGTACAGCCTGTCTACGCAGACGGAGCGACGGATTGAACAGGCTCCTGCCAGCTGGGGATTGTTCTCTATATCAAGATTCCTGCGGCTCAGATCGGCTGTATGGTAGAATATGAACCATTCACCACGGTATTCCACTATGCTGTGGTGATTGGTTCCGCTGTTTACAGGCCCCAGTATCACACCCTTATACTCGTACGGTCCGAGAGGGGAGTCGGAAACCGCATATGCAATCTGCGGCTGGTGGCCGGTAAACGGACTGTTGGAGTATGACATGTAGTACTTGCCGTCTTTCTTATGTACCCAGACAGCTTCGAAGAATTCTTCCAGTCCTTCTATGATATGTACTTCTCCATCATATGAGGTCATGTCTTCGTTAAGCTTTATCGCACAGACCGTGTTCTGGCCCATGAACAGGTAGGCCTGGCCGTCGTCATCGATGAATACGCAAGGGTCTATGAAATCGCGGTCGCATATGACTCCCGGCGAATCGATGGAAATGAGAGGATGTCCAAGAGGATCCTCGAACGGTCCTGTAGGACTGTCGCTGACAGCAACTCCGATATGCTTCCTGTCTGTAGGATAGTAGAGATAGTACTTTCCCCCGCGCTCGATACAGTCTGGAGCCCAGGCAGCTTCGTGTGCCCAGGTTGTCTGCTCGATGGGATTGAACGCCACTCCATGATCGGTAAATTCAACCATGTCGACAGTGCTGAACACATGATAGTCGATCATATCGAAACCTTTTGCATCGTCACGGTCATGACTGGGATAGACATATAATGTGTCTCCGAATACGCGGGCTGACGGGTCGGCGGTGTAGATATTGGTAATCACCGGGTTAGGCCCTAATTCGAATGCGCTGCCTTTTGACCTGTCTTTGGATGATGCTGCTGATTCAGAAGCGGAATCCGATTCGGAACGCAATGACATCAGCACGCTTGACGGCTTGTCTGATTCGAACCTCAGGACTGATGGGGTGAGGGTCAGCAGGCCGTCTTCCGTTATGCGGAAGACCTGGATGACCCTGTCGTCGCGACATGCTGCAAGCAGGAGCTTTCCGTCTTCGGTGATCATGAAGTTGCGCGGATGGCGGGCTGTCCTGGTGTATCCGATCTTCTCGATCGTGCCGTCCGGACAGGTCTTGAATATCGCGATTCCGTCATTGTCAAGGCGATGGGATGTGTATAGATAATCGCCTGATGGATGGAGATGTATGTCCGCGCTGCCTCCGGCATTCACTTCGTCTGCCAGGACTTCCTGTATCAGCCTGAACTCCGGCTGTCCGGAAGTGTATTCGATCGAGTATACCAATACGTTTCCTGAAAGTTCGGCGATGCAGTACAGTGTCCGGCCGTCCTTGCTGAATTCCATATGACGCGGACCGCTGCCGGCAGGGCATGGGATGTCACCTTCATGGGACAGGAGGTTTTCATTGTCCAGCGATGCCTTCAGAATCCTTATGCAGTCCGATCCAAGGTCGGAAGCGAGTATCCATTCCGTGCTTTCAGGCATGGTCCTGAGCTGGTGGATATGGGATTTTTCCTGTCTTTCGGTTACCGGACCGCTTCCCTCGAACCTTAATGTCTGGCAGCAGTCCTTCAGGACTCCGTTCTCAGTAAGGAAGACGCTGACCGATCCTCCGCTGTAGTCTGCGGTCATGACATGATTTCCGTGTGTCAATATGAAGCACGGGTCGGCGCCGGTCTGACGCAGTCCTGCCGTCTTTTCCCCGTTCTTGTCGAAGGAATACAGCCCTGATTCCGCCCCGGTTTCGCTTACGGCATATATGTGTCCGTCTTTATACAGGGCATATGACGGGTTGTCTGCTTCGTAATGTCCTTTCTGTCTGAATTCGAGATCATCCGTGTCGAATTCATAGATGTAAAGATTATCTCCGTATGTGCCGATACAGATTTCCATGCTTTTGTCTTGTGAGATGATGCTGAGAAGTACACTGCCGGCCAGAATTACTGCAGCCGCTCCGCATACCCATGTCAAGGCGGTATGGGTTTTCATATGTTCTTGATGGTTATGTTGCTTTTCGGTACGAAATAATAGCGGACAAGATCTGTTGCAATCTCGGGATTTTCAGCCACGATCTTTTCTGCTTTTTTCAAAGCCAGGCGAAGGCGGTGGTGGCGATAGTGGCGTCTGAACCACCCGTAGCGGTGGTTGCGGTCGCTCAGGAAGCTGAGGTCCTTGACTTCGACCACCCTCTTGTGGATCCTGTAGTCACTATGCTTTTTCTTTCCGGATTTCATCAGAAGCTTTGATTTTCTGCAAATTTAGCGAATAGTTCCGAATTTTGGATTATCTTTGCATCCGGTTCGCCTTGGTGGTGGAATAGGTAGACACGCGGGACTTAAAATCCCGTGGCCAGAAATGGCCGTACGGGTTCGATTCCCGTCCGAGGCACATTAATCCCTTGTAATCGTTTGATTATAAGGGATTTTTGTTGTTGACTTCAATGCTGTCCACGTCTTATATGGTTATGCGGGATATCCCAAAGACGTTGAGCGGCGGATTCTCTTTTGTATGGCTTGTAATCACGATTTCGTCGCTCAACATCGGAAATTTCCCGACGTTGAGCGACTGATGTTCCGTCAGACAAGCGTACACCAGTGTCTCTGCCGCTCAACATCTTGCGGGTTCAATTGCAGATTCCAAAGAATCAATCGCATCATTCAGATATTCAACTGTGTTGACTATTTCCCGATTGCAATCACCTGAACAGTTCCACGGATAGAAATTGGCTGATATCTCATCAAGTTCGGCGCAGGCGCAATATATGGCTCCGACTGCCTGCTCCAGTTCATAGTCATAATCTCCTGAATAATCATCAATAAAACGGTTCAGATCCACAGAAAGATCTTCAAGCTTCTCCCTCTGATCTTTGATGACCGTTTCGAACTCGCTTTCCAGATAATACCCGTCATCACAATCCGTGTATTCATCTTCGATGTCGTACTCGTCTTCCATCTCGATAGAGAACTTCTTGAGCTTGTTTATGACACATCTGATGCAACTAATGGACTTTCTGAGCCTCTTTCTCGTATTCATATCATCATCTTTTAATATACATGTACAAATATATTGCACTTTTGTGCTGAAACATAGCACAATTAAAAGATGGTATATATGTTTACATATTGCCATCCTGAACGAAGTCTTTTCCCTAGTGCCCCACAAACACCCTTCCTGTAGAGGGTGGCTTAAGGAAAGAGTTCTTCCAAGATTGACATATCCATCCGGAGCATTCTTCTGAGCTGCTGGTTGGAGGCGTTGTAGTTGAAGTGCATTTGGCGGGCTGTGTCAATCTTTTGTTGGGCGCTGAGTTGTGAGGGTGCCTTGACTGAATATTCTTTGTTAATATGAGAGCAGATAACCGAGTAGAGTTCGTCGTCGTTCAGGAAGATGGCGTCTTTCAGCCTTGATGCGATCTGGCTGAATGCTTCGGCATTGCGGGTGAGTAAGTTGAAATAACTCCGGGCGTCCCTGTACATGCTTTCTCCGAGCTGGATGTCGCAGAAAGATGGAATGAAGGGCATGGAGTCGATTGCTTTTAAATCCTTGAATGGTGCTATTTTCTTTGTATGTAGCAGGGCCCGTTGGGTCAGGATCGGCAATTCTCCTAATGGTGTGGTTGTCAGGTGCTTCAGCCAGGGACAGAAATATGCACAGCCTCCGCCCCATGGGTATGAGTCAGGAGTATATGACGGGTTGGCTACAAATGCATTTCGATTGGCGTATATGATTTCGTTGCGTAGTGCCTGGAGACTCTCTATAGGAAGGATGTCCATTTTAAACTTGCTCCAGTCGATGACACGTTGTCTTTTGGGGAACGCCTGTCTGAGTCTTGCTGCAAACAGATCAAATGCTTTAATGCATTCCTCCCGTTGCCCGGCCAAGATAAGGTGGACGTGATTGCCCATCAATTCAAAGGTGAGTGCTCGCACGGGTTTGCACAGGTGCAGTGCCGAAGCAAGACACCACATTCCTACTATAAAGTCCTCTTCACAGCAGAAGATGTTCTGCATCTTTGTTCCGTCAGTATACACATGCCAATACGGACCGTTCGCGATAAAGATACTTTCGCAAATTCTCTCCTTCTCTGAAAAACTCAGAGCACTAAAATCCTTCTTCATAAATACCTATATTTTAATCGTCATTAAATTCTATTGGCTGGCCAGAATAAAGGCCCTTTTCTTGGCCGCGTGCCGGCCTCGATCTTCGCCGGCCAGAAAAAAGCTCGAATTTCTGGCCACCATTCAGACATCGTCCTCGATGGCCAGAAATAAGACCGTTTTCCTGGCCATCAGTGGTTCTAAGGGCGGGAATATGGCTGGTTAGGCAATACGGCTGGCCCAATCTCCGCACACTATCTTTATCTCCCTCCCACAAATCCCAGGGTGGCGACGCTGATGCGGACCGATGCCGGCAGTACCGTCCTCAACGCGACAAAGCAGGCATGCAGCGTCGCCCCTGTTGTGAAGACATCGTCGATCAACAGCAGATGCCTGATGCTGTCTTGGGCGGCGATGCCTGCAAGCGATGGGGTGGAGACGAATGCTTCAGCCACATTCTTCCTTTTGTCTTCCACTTCCATCCTGGTCTGCGTCGTGGTGCGCTTTCTGCGCCTGAGGAGGTCCGTCCTCATCGGTGCCCCCAGCGCTTCCGATACAGCTTCTGCAATCACCTCGGCCTGATTGTATCCTCTCTTCCACTTTCTGGTCCAGTGCAGCGGCACAGGAACGACCATGTCCACATCTTCAAACAGTTCCGAAGACGCCAGGCGGTTTCCAAGCATGCGCCCGAAATAACGTCCTGCCCGGATGTTGCCATGGTATTTGATCTGGTAGGGGATGAGTCTGTATTGGGCTTCACTGTGGTAGAAGAACAGTGCGGCGGCATAGGCATAGCGCTCATGCAGGCCATCGTCCTCATCCGTTTCGATGTCTTTCTGTATATTTTCATTGAATCTGTCGGCCATAGGATTATGGCTCATGGTCCAGAAATATGTCTGCGGCAGATCTGCCAGACATTCGAGGCAAAGATGCTTCTCTTCCAGGAGAAGCCTTCGTCCGCATGTTATGCACTGTCGGGGAAGCAGTATTTCTCCAGCCGCACGCAGTCCCCTCAAAACACTCCCTTTCATGACTTCATATGTAATGTGACTTCAAAGTAATGCAAAAATCTCCGGAATAGCAACGAAAAGCGGCCCGAAGATTCACATCTGCAGGCCGCCTGATTTAGGTTTTGTAATTTACGATTGTGTGTATGGTTAAGAAAAATTTTATAATTATCAGCAGTTCATTCCTCCGCAGCAGCTGATCACCTGTCCGGTCACATAAGCTGAAAGGTCGCTTGCCAGGAAGACGGCAACGTTTGCCACATCTTCAGGCTTTCCGGCTCTTCGAAGAGGAATCTGTTTTTCCCAGTCTGTCTTTACGTTTTCAGGAAGCGCTCCTGTCATGTCAGTTTCAATGAATCCTGGTGCGATGCAGTTCGCTCTTACTCCGCGCGGTCCCATCTCCTTTGCAATGGACTTTGCAAGTCCGACCAGTCCCGCTTTTGATGCCGAGTAGTTGCACTGTCCGGCGTTGCCCGACAGGCCTACAACCGATGACATGTTGATGATGCTTCCGCATCTCTGTCTTGCCATCACAGGCGTGCATGCATGTATGAAGTTGAATGCAGACTTGAGGTTTGTTCCGATCACCGCATCCCACTGCGCCTCATCCATCCTCATCATCAGTCCGTCCTTTGTTATACCCGCGTTGTTTACAAGTACGTCAATACGCCCGAACGCTGCCTTCACTTCTTCGACGACCCTATGGGCATCTTCGAATGATGCTGCATCCGAGGCGAATGCCATCGCTTTCACTCCTGCCGCTTCAAGCTCTGCAACCAGTGACTGCGCCGCCTCGTGCTGTGACCTGTATGTGAATGCTACATCAGCACCCTCGGCCGCAAACTTCAAGGCGATAGCTCTTCCGATTCCTCTCGTAGCTCCTGTGACAAGAGCTGTCTTTCCATCAAGAAGTCCCATGACGTCTAAGTTTGTTTATGCAAATATACCTTAATTGATTTTTAATTCCCAAACGATTTCAGCGGGATGTCGTTAAAATCCGGCTAATGTGGCAAAAAGTACCATACTGTGGTCAAAAAATCCCTATCTTTGTCCGCGTATTAACAAAAACTAGCAGAAAAAGTATCATGGCAAGTGAAATAAGAAATCAGGATCTCTGGCAGGACGGACGTCTGAAGATAGATTGGGTAAGGCATCATATGCCGCTTCTGAACGGACTTGAGGAAGAATTCAGGCAGACCCTTCCTTTCAAGGGAAAGAAGGTGGCTCTTTCAGTACATCTGGAAGCGAAGACTGCATATCTGTGCGAAGTGCTCGCAGCAGGAGGAGCGGAAATGTATGTGACCGGAAGCAACCCGCTTTCGACCCAGGACGATGTGGCTGCTGCCCTTGTCCATGCCGGACTCAATGTCTTCGCATGGTATGATGCCACTCCTGAAGAATATGAAGCCCATATCCGCAGGGTGCTTGAGGTGGGCCCGCACATCATCATCGATGACGGAGGAGACCTCGTGAACCTGATGCATACCGAATATACCGACCTTATTCCTAACGTGATCGGCGGATGCGAGGAGACGACTACCGGCATCCTCCGTCTCGTGCAGCTCAACAAGGCAAAGGCGCTGAAGTTCCCGATGATGCTTGTTAACAATGCGGACTGCAAGCATCTCTTCGACAACCGTTACGGCACAGGCCAGTCGGTATGGGACGGAATAAACCGCACGACAAACCTTATTGTCGCAGGAAAGAATGTGGTGGTTGCCGGCTATGGCTGGTGCGGAAAGGGAGTTGCCATGCGTGCCAAGGGACTGGGCGCCGAGGTGATCGTGACCGAAGTCGACCCTATAAAGGCGATGGAAGCTGTAATGGACGGTTTCAAGGTGATGAAGATGGAGCAGGCAGCGAAGGTGGGAGACATTTTCGTGACAGTAACCGGATGTGACGCAGTGATAGTCAAGGAACATTTCATGAACATGAAGGACGGGGCGATCTGCTGCAACGCAGGCCACTTCGACTGCGAAGTGGACGTTGCAGGACTTCGTGAGATAGCTGTCGAGATCAAGCCTGCAAGAAAGAACATCATAGGCTACAGACTGGAAAACGGAAAGAGGATATACGTCATAGCCGAAGGCCGCCTCGTGAACCTCGCGGCCGGCGACGGACACCCTGCCGAGATCATGGACATGTCGTTCGCGATCCAGGCGCTTAGCGCAAAGTATCTTGTCGAGAATCATGAGAAGGTGAGCCGCGAGCCCGGCCATATGGTCAATGATGTCCCTCTGGAAATCGACCGTGAGGTTGCCCGCCGCAAGCTTGCGTACTGGGGCTGCGAGATCGACACACTGACCCCGGAACAGCACCGTTATCTTTTCGGAGAATAACCTGTTAGAAATACTTCCTCTCGTTACGGTCGAGAGCGATGAAGATGAAGAGCAAGGCGGTGAATCCCCACAGGGATGAGCCGCCATAACTTATGAATGGCAGCGGGATGCCGATGACCGGCATCAGACCGATGGTCATGCCGATGTTTATGAAAAGGTGCATGAATATGCAGCAGGCTACGCAGTAGCCGTATATGCGGGTGAATGCCTCCCTGCTACGCTCGGCATCCTTTATTATCTTCCACATCAGGAAGACATACAGAAGGATGACGAAGGTGCATCCAATGAAACCCCATTCCTCTCCGATGGTGCAGAAGATGAAGTCCGTGCTCTGCTCAGGTACGAAACCATATGTGGTCTGCGTTCCGTTCAGATAGCCCTTTCCTGAAAATCCTCCGGAACCGATGGCTATCATGGACTGGTTGACGTTATATCCTACTCCTGACGGGTCTTCCTTCATGCCCAGAAGGACCTCGATTCTCTTTCTCTGGTGGTCCTGAAGCACATCGTTGAAAAGGAAGTTCACTGAAAACACAAGCACTATTCCTGCAAGAGCGGATATGATGGCCAGATGGGTGAAGGTGTTCCTTTCCCTGAAGGCCTGATATGCCACGAAAGGTATAGTCAGGATGATGACACCCAGCAATATGTATAGCGGCTTTATCTTCGAAATGAGCGAAGTGCCTTCTGCCGATCCTTCGGCAAGAGCCGGATCGGCCGGCGCAGCCGCCCCTGTGATCGCTTCCATTATGTCAGGAACGAATGCGAAGAGGATGATGGCAGGAACACATATGATCAGCCACCATCTGAACCTGCCTGAATACAGGCAGATGCAAAGTGAGGCCACTCCTGCCAGCACCAGAACCGCCACGTAAGGCGATGCCGTAAGGGTAAGGATGAACAGCAGGATAGCCATTCCGACCATGAAGATCAGCCATCCGGAAAGTCCCTCCCTGTAGAGCATGAATATGAATCCCACGTACACCAGAGCCGAACCTGTCTCGCTCTGTCCGACGATGATCATCATCGGAATGAGGATTATCGCGGCCGTGATCAAGAAATCCTTCCATCTTCCTATCCTGTATCCCAGCTGGCTCATCACTGCGGCCAGCATCAGGGACGTGGATATCTTGGATATCTCGGCCGGCTGGAACCTGACCGGTCCGAATTCGAACCATGAACGCGATCCCTTGACCTCGATTCCCAGGAATATGACCGCGACCAGCAGGGCTACGACGAAGACATAAATCGGCAGGGCCGCGCTTTCGTATATCCGGGGCGGTATGACGAACAGTATGAACACGGCTATGACCAAAGCCGTGGACATCCATACGAACTGTTTTCCGCTTCTGCTGTCGAAGTCGAAGATGGATGCCGGTTCGGATGCGTGTACCGAGGCGTAGATGTTCGCCCATCCGATGAGGATGAGTATGAGCCAGCAGAAGACCAGACTCCAGTCGATGGTCTTCGCTATGCCTCTGTTCCTGTATCCTCCTGCGCTTCTCATCCTATTTCTTTACCTTTACCCTGTCCAGCAGGTCTCCGTTCAACATTCTTTCCTCAAGCGGCTTTCTGCTTTGGCTGATCTCCCCGTTGAGGTATTTCTCTGCAAGAAGCGATGCTATAGGCGCTGCCCAAGTCGCTCCGAAGCCTCCGTTCTCCACATATGCAGCCACTGCGATCTTCGGATTGTCCTTCGGTGCGAAGCAGATGAATACCGAATGGTCGTTTCCATGAGGGTTCTGCGCCGTTCCTGTCTTTCCGCAGATGTCCAGGCCTTCGACGGCCGCCACGCTGGCGGTACCGCCGGAGCCGTATCCGCTGTTGACCGCCCTGTACATACCTCCGATGACCTTATGGAAATGGGTGGTGTCCACCATCGTATAGTTCTTTTCCTTGTATTTCGGGTCTATAGTGACGTTCTCCGAATCCTTGATGATGTGAGGCGTATAGTAGAATCCGCGGTTTGCGATCGTTGCGCAAAGGTTGGCAAGGTGGAGAGGGGTACATCCGATCTCTCCCTGTCCGATAGAGAGCGAAATGACAGTCGTCGCCTTCCATCCTCCCTTGTTGTAGACCCTGTTGTAATATTTTGAATTCGGAATGTTTCCTCCAAGCTCTGACGGGAAGTCGCTGCCGAGCTTCTGGCCGAAGCCGAAACTCTTGACATATTCGTTCCATTTGTCCATGGCCTCGTCAATCGAATCATATTTAGGATTCTCGAGCAGAGCACGCAGCACATAGCAGTAGTATGCGTTGCAGGACATCATTATGGATTCCTCGAAGTTCAGAGGGGATTTGTGGGCATGGCATCCCAGCTTGTTCCTTCCGAAATGGTATCCCATGCTGCACGGATACTGCGTGTTTGGAGTGAATACCCCTTCTTCCAGGCCGATCAGTCCGTTTACAAGCTTGAAGACCGATCCCGGAGGGTACGATGCCTGGACCGCTCTGTTGAACATCGGCTTGTACGGGTCTGTGGAGATGCTTTTGTAGTGCTGTCCGATGTTGGCCAGCTGGTCCACGTCGATTCCCGGGCTTGATACGAGGGTGAGGATCTCTCCTGTGGACGGTTCGATCGCCACAAGGCTTCCTACCTTCCTGTTCATCAGCATCTGTCCGTAGTGCTGGAGCTCGGCATCGATCGTGGTCATGATGTCGTCGCCCGGAACAGCCTCCACATCAAGCTCTCCGTCCCTGTATCGGGACTCGATCTTGTTCCTGGAGTTCCTCAGCCAGATGTTGTATCCCTTCTTGCCTCGGAGCTCCTTCTCGCGGGCGGCCTCTATGCCGGTCATTCCGGCATAGTCGCCCGCCTTATATTCATCAGGATGTCTCTCGATGTATGATGCATTGACTTCGGAAACGTATCCCAGAAGATTTCCTCCGGCATTGAACGGATATTCCCTGATGCTTCGGGCCTGGCCTCTGAATCCCGGAAACTTGTATGCTACTTCGGCGAACTTCATGTATGTCTCCGGCGGTATCTGCTTCATCATCACCACAGACTGCCATCCTATCCTTCTTCTGTTCTTGTGGAACTCGTCCATCTTCTCCTTCACGAACTCAGGAGTGATGTCAAGGACGTTGCAGAGGGCGAGCGTGTCGAATTCCTCCACTTCCTTCGGTGTCACCATAAGGTCATACGCAACTTTGTTTCCCACGAGGATGTTACCGTTGCGGTCGTGGATGATGCCTCTTGTCGGGTAGATGGTCGTGTAGACCATGGTGTTGTTCTCGGCCGACAGCTTGTACTTGTCGTCGAGTATCTGGATGCTGAAAAGCTTGGCAATCAGTATGGCCGCTGCCGTGCAGAGTCCGATCAGGAGCTTGTTTTCTCTGTTGAGCTTCATCTCTTGTCCTCCTATTTGCGGTCTTCGACCGTGAGAATGTTCGTCACGATCAGGGCCAGGATGTAGTTGCATGCCAGAGAGACTCCCATCCTGGTAAGGTTGAACCAGACAGGTCTTGTTCCAGCTCCGTCAAGGAACACATAGATGCCAAGGAAGATGATGAGCGAAACAAGAAGGATGAATGAGATCTTTCCGATGCCGTTCTTTCTTATCGAGAAACTGTCGCTCCTTGTTATGATGTCCTCACCCAGGAAGAATCTTATCAGAGGCTTGCGCATCATGGCAACCGGAACCAGAGCAGCTGCATTGATGCCGATCAGTCCCTCGGAAAGCCAGTCTACCGAAAGACCGGTGGCGAAGGCCAGGATCATGCAGAGGGGAGTGCTCACGGTCAGCGGCACGCATATTATCATGGCCGGAAGCATGGTGAGCATTATGAACGGGCTGAAGTCAGTAAAGTTGCACAGAACCATCTGACCCAGCACCATCAGGAAGTATAGAAGTCCGAAATGTTGTGTCTTCATTGTCTGCCCTCCAGTTCTTTCATTTCTTCCTTGCCCAGATTCTCGACGATCGTCACATATCTCAATGCTCCGAAATCCTCGAACAGGCGTACCTTGATCTCATATGTGGCTCCGTTCACTATCTTAGCCTCTCCGACCTCTCCAAGAGGAATGTCAGGAGGAAATATGGATGAATATCCGCTTGTGTAGACGGTGTCGCCCTTTTCGAATTCCACATGGTGGGGAATCTCCCTCAGGATGGCTCCGTCACTTGACATTCCGTCCCATGCGAGAGGACCTACCGCACCCTCCATGCCCAGACGGGCGCTTATGTTCATTTCGTGGTTCTTGAACGACCTCGCATATGCATGACGCCTGCTCACGGCATCAACTATGCCTACGGCACCTTTGCCGGTGATCACTCCAGAACCTTCGGTGACTCCGTCTTCATAGCCTTTGCCGATGATCATGTAGTTGTGCTGCGTGTTGTTGCTGATCTTGGATATTTCGGCAGGTATGAACCTGTAGCTTCCGGATATGTTTCCTGTGTACTCCATGTCCTGCAGATGGTCGGGCATCTGCGATTTCATCTGCTCCAGGCGGAGACGCAGCTCGAAATTCTCCTGCGCGAGAGCATCATTCTTCTCCCGCAGCGAGAAATAGTCGGAAATCCTCTGCGAACCTCCCCAGATGGATGACATCACTTTCTGGGATCCTTTCGAAATCCAGATTCCCTGAATCGTTCCGTTGTTCCTGAGCATATTCAATGCAGCCACCTCCAGAACGACGAAGATGACTGCATTGATAAGATGGTATATCAGATTGCTTTTGCGCAAGGCTTTATCTCATGAGGAATGTGTAGTTCTCTGTGTTCTTGAGGGCGAGGCATGTTCCTCTTGCTACAGCCCTGAGAGGGTCGTTGGCCACATAGAACGGGATGTTGATCTTCTCGGAGAGACGCTTTGCAAGTCCTCTGAGGAGGGATCCGCCGCCTGCAAGGTGGATTCCGTTCTCCACGATGTCCGAATAGAGCTCAGGAGGAGTCTGCTCAAGCACATGGATGATTCCGCTCTCGATTCTTGCGACCGATTTGTCGAGGCAGTGGGCTATCTCCTGATATGTGATGGTCGCATGCACAGGGTGCGCTGTCATGAGGTTAGGACCTGTGATTGCGTATGGTTCCGGTTCCTCGTCGAGATCAGGAATGACCGCTCCGATAGCGATCTTGATCTTCTCGGCAGTGATCTGTCCCACTCTGATGTTATGCTGCTGGCGAAGGTGCTGCTGGATGTCTCCTGTGAAGACGTCTCCTGCCACCTTGATCGAGTCCTGTACAACGATACCTCCGAGGGAAATCACTGCGATTTCAGTAGTACCGCCTCCTATGTCCACCACCATGTTTCCCTTAGGAGCCTCGACGTCGAGTCCGATTCCGAGGGCAGATGCCATAGGCTCATAGATCAGATACACGTCGCGTCCGCCGGCGTGCTCCGAAGAGTCGCGCACCGCACGGATCTCTACTTCAGTCGATCCGGAAGGAATGCCGACCACCATCTTGATGTTAGGGGTGAAGATCGATCTTCTCTTGCTGTTCACCTGCTTGATGAATCCGCGGATCATCATTTCTGCAGCGTTGAAGTCGGCGATGACTCCATCCTTCATAGGACGGACGGTCTTGATGCCGGGGTTCTCCCTTTCCTGCATGAGCTTTGCCTTCTGGCCGAGAGCCAGGGCCTTGCCCGTATTGTTGTCTATCGCAACGATGCTCGGCTCGTCGAGGACGATCTGGTCATTCTGGAAAATGACTGTATTCGCCGTTCCGAGGTCCATTGCGAGCTCTTGGGTCAAGAATGAAAATGCCATATTTCGTATTCGTTTTTTCTGTTCTACATAATAGGGCGTAAAATTACAAAATTTATTATTTTTGTGAAAACTTTTTTGACATATGGAACGAAAGAAATATGTGATAATAATGGCGGCAGGTAGCGGAACCAGAATGGGTTCCGAACTGCCGAAACAGTTTATCGAACTGGAAGGCAAGCCGATACTTCAGATGACTATGGAGACATTTGTGAAGGCTTGCCCTGACGTTACCGTCATCACAGTGCTTCCGGAGGCCCATATGTCATATTGGAGAAGACTGTGCCTCCAGAGGAACTTCACCTGTCCGCAGATTCTCGTAAAGGGAGGAATCACGCGTTTCCATTCCGTAAGGAACGCTCTGGCAAAGGTTCCTGAAGGCGCGTTGGTGGCCGTCCACGACGGAGTGCGTCCTCTTGTTTCTGTTGATCTTGTCCGCGACATGTTCGTGAAGGCAGAGGAAGTGCCGGCGCTTATCCCTGTCGTTCCGTGCGTCGATACGATGAAGGTTCTGGAAAAGAAGGACGGCGTTCTTGCCACTGTTCCCGGTGCCTATGTGGACAGGTCGGTACTGTTCGGGGCGCAGACTCCTCAGATCTTCCATTCCGAAGTCTTGAAGGAAGCATACTCGCTCGCCTATGACACGGCTTTCACCGACGATGCTTCAGTGGTGGAGAAATACGGAAAAAACCTCTCCTACGTAATGGGGGAGAGGTTCAATGTAAAGATCACCACGCAGGACGATCTGCTCCTTGCGCGTGCTATTTTGTCTCTTTCTTCTTTTTCTTGACGCTTGCCGAGAAGCTTGTGTTCTGATATTCCTTGACCCATACCTGACGCTCTATTGCCTGGTCAAGCGAGATCTGTGTCTCGGTCTGCTGAACGTAAGGGATCTTCTGGATAGTGTTCAGAAGCACCTGCATGAGGTGGTCATGGTCGAAGCAGTAGATCTTGATGAGAAGATTGTGCTTTCCTGTAACGAAGTGACATTCAACCACTTCTGAAATCTTCTTGAAAGCCTCGATTACTTCAGGGTACTTGTTTGCTTCTGAAAGGGACACGCTTACATAAGCGCATACGTTGAGACCGAGTGCCTGCGGCTTGACGAGAAGACGCGAGCCTGTGATGACTCCGTTTGCTTCAAGCCTCTTCACTCTCTGATGGATGGCTGCTCCCGATACGTTGCATTCTCTTGCAATCTCGAGGAACGGCATTCTTGCATTCTTTACCAGATATGAGAGAATCTTCTGATCTATCTGGTCGATCTGATAGTTTGACATAGTCTGACAGTTTATAACAAAATTCGACCGCGAATATAATGACAAATATGAAAATGTCAAAAAAAGCGGTCGAAAATTTACACTTCTTAATATTACTTACGTCTTTTTTTTACGTCCTGTAGGTTCGGTGCTGGCGATTATTTCCTTGCACTTCTCTTCTGTAAGCACAGACGGATCGGTTCCCTTCGGAATCTTATAATTGCTTCCCGCGTGCTTGATATATGGTCCGTAATTTCCGTCAATCACCTGAATATCACTGTCTTTGTATTCGGCGATGATTCCTCCTGAAGTCTTGTTCATGCTGTCTTCGATGAGCTTGATGCATGAGTCGATATCTATCTTCAGAGGATCAGTGCCTCGAGGCATCGATACGTTTTTGTCACCATACTTGATGTACGGACCGAAACGTCCCTTTGTGCAGATGATGTCGATGCCGTTCAGTTGGCCGACGGTTCTCGGCAGTTCGAACAGCTTGAGCGCTTCTTCAAGAGTGATGCTCTCGATCAGCTGCCCAGTGGCCAGGCTTGCGTACTGCCTGCTGTCTCCGTCGCCTTTCTGGACATACGGACCATACTGTCCGAAGCGTGCGACGAGCATCTGTCCGTCTTTCGGATCGACACCGATCTCACGAGTGACATTGCTGTATTCCTTGCTGCTGAGGGTTTCCTGCACTTTTGTATGGAAAGGACCGTAGAATGCGGAGATGACGCTGTTCCATGCCATGTCGCCGTCAGCAATCTTGTCGAAGTCCTCCTCGACGTTTGCCGTGAACTTGTAGTCCAGGATATCAGGGAAATTCTTTACCAGATAGTCTGTCACGATCATTCCGATGTCCTGCGGAAGGAGCCTTCCCTTCTCGGTGCCTACGGTTTCGGTCTTTGATGCTGACTTTATAGCTCCGTTCTTGAGGATGAGGTTGGTAACCTGGCATTTGACTCCGGTCTTGTCTCCCTTCACGATGTATCCGCGTCCCTTCGTAAGGGTAGAGATGGTAGGCGCATACGTCGACGGACGGCCGATTCCGAGTTCTTCGAGTTTCTTGACCAGAGTCGCTTCCGAATATCTTGAAGGCGCTGCCGTGAACTTGCACTCCGCTGTGATTTCCTTGTCGAACATCCTGTCGCCGACGTTCATTTCAGGAAGGATGACCATCTCGTCGTCCTGCTGAGGCTCGTCAGAACCCTCTATGTACAGCTTCAGAAATCCGTCGAAGAGCACCTGGCTTGCCTGTACGTTGAACTTTTCCTCTCCCTTGTCTGACGACACCTTGATATCTGTCTTGAGAATGCGGGCGTCCGCCATCTGCGATGCTACCGTACGCTTCCAGATGAGCTCGTAGAGCTTCTGCTCCTGCGGCGTGCCCTCTATGGATGTGTTCTCGATATATGTCGGACGGATGGCCTCGTGCGCTTCCTGCGCTCCCTTTGCCTTCGTCTTGTACTGCCTTACCTTAGAATACTCTTCTCCGAAATTGTCGCAGATGAACTTCTTGGCTGTGTTTATGGCGAGGGACGAAAGGTTGGTCGAGTCTGTACGCATGTAGGTTATGAGACCGTGCTCGTAAAGCCTCTGGGCGATGCTCATTGTCTGGCTTACGGACATCCTGAGCTTCCTTGAAGCCTCCTGCTGAAGGGTCGAAGTCGTGAAAGGAGCCGCAGGGTAGCGGTTTCCTTCCTTCTTCTCGATCCCGCAGATCGCGAATGAAGCTCCGATACATCTTTCCAGGAATTCCTGCGCAGCCTCAATTGTAGGGAACCTTCTGTCAAGCGTTGCCTTGACAAGAGTCTTTTCAGGGGTGCCTTCCGGATGGAAGATCGCGTCTACCTTATAATACTGCTCGCTGTTGAATGCGAGGATTTCCCTTTCCCTGTCCACTACCAGACGAAGGGCGACAGACTGCACCCTGCCGGCTGAAAGCTTCGGCTGGATCTTCCTCCAGAGCACGGGCGAAAGCTCGAAGCCGACGAGGCGGTCGAGCACACGGCGCGCCTGCTGTGCGTTCACGAGGCTCATGTCTATTTCGCGCGGGTTGGCGATGGCGTTGAGGATAGCTGGCTTTGTGATTTCGTGGAAGACTATTCTCCTTGTATTCTCCTTCCTGAGTCCGAGAGTCTCGAAAAGATGCCATGAAATGGCTTCTCCTTCGCGGTCTTCATCGGATGCAAGCCATACGACCTCTGCTTCTTTTGCCGCTTTCTTCAGTTCTGATACTACCTTCTTCTTGTCGGAAGGAATCACGTACTGCGGAGCGAATCCGTTGCTGACGTCGATGCTCAATTCGTTGTCCTGAAGATCCCTGATATGTCCGAAGCTGGACTTTACGGTATATGCGTTTCCCAGATATTTCTGAATGGTTCCGGCCTTTGCCGGAGACTCTACTATTACAAGATTCTGTCCTTCCTTCATGCTCATTCCTCCGTTTTTTCAAAAGAAAGTGCAAAGTAAGGGACTTTTGGGGCAATTTTCCAAATTTTGTTGCTAATTTTGTCAGTTCGAACCCTCTATATATGAGGGTCACCTAAAGGTGAAAAAAATATGACAGACGTAACAAAAAAGAAAATCATCCGATGGTTCTGGATACTTTTTACGGTTCCGGTGCTTCTTGTGGCTTTGCTGATAGGTCTGGTATGGGCCCTGGCGGACATCCCGTCGTTTGAAGAACTTGAAAATCCGGACAGCAAGCTTGCGACCCAGGTGATAGCTGAAGACGGAGAGATACTGACCACATTCCATATCGAGAACAGGTCATATGTAAGCTATGACGAGCTTTCACCGAATCTTGTGAATGCAGCGGTAGCGACCGAGGACTCCCGTTTCTACAGACATTCCGGAATCGACTTCGAAAGTCTTGCCCGAGTCCTCGTGAAGACGGTTCTGGGAGGAAGTTCCAGCCAGGGAGGAGGAAGTACCATCACCCAGCAGCTGGCGAAGACCCTCTATCCGCGTGAGGATATGGGAGGCTCCAAGTTCAAGATGGTATGGACAAAGCTGAAGGAATGGGTGACCGCGGTGAAGCTCGAGCGCAGCTACACCAAGGACGAGATCATGAACATGTACATGAACCAGGTGTTCTTCGGCAGCAACGCATACGGAATCAAGGCGGCGGCACAGACATTCTTCGGAAAGGCTCCCATAGACCTTACCGTCGAGGAGGCTGCTACCCTTGTAGGAATGGTCAACAAGCCTACAAGATATAATCCTGCCCTTAATCCCGAGAGGTCGCTCCAGCGAAGAAATCTCGTGATTTCGAGAATGGAGCAGAACGGTTTCCTTACAAAGGAGGAGCGCGACTCCATCCAGCAGATTCCGATAACCCTTTCATATCAGATTCAGGACCATAATGCAGGAGTGGGTCCATATTTCAGGGACATGCTCCGCCGAACGATGAATGCAAAGGAACCGAAGCGCTCGTCGTACAACCAGTACGAAGACTATGTCGTGGACTCCCTGCTCTGGGCAGACGATGCATTCTACGGCTGGCTGAACAAGAACACGAAGGCAGACGGTTCGAAATACAACCTCGACAAGGACGGTCTGCGCATCTATACCACCATCAATTACAAGATGCAGCAGTATGCGGAGGAGGCTGTGGCCGAGCATCTCGGAAAGGACCTGCAGAAGTCCTTCGACCGCCATGTGAGATGGAACCGCAAGAAACCTTTTGCAAGCGACGTAAGCCAGGACCAGATTGACATGCTCATGAAGCAGGCCCGCAGATGGAGCGACCGCTACCGCATCATGAAGAAGAACGGATCTTCTGAAAAGGACATCATCAAGAGCTTCTCCGAGCCTGTCAAGATGCGTCTTTTCTCATGGAATTCGAAAGGATACATCGATACAGTTATGACACCTGACGATTCGATCAGATACTACAAAGGCCATCTTCGCGCAGCCTTCATGGCCATAGAACCTAACACAGGCCACATCAAGGCATATGTCGGAGGTCCGAACTACCGCTATTTCAAATACGACAATGTCCGTCAGGGAAAGCGTCAGGTCGGATCGACCATCAAGCCGTTCCTCTATACGCTTGCCATGCAGGAAGGCATGAGTCCGTGCGACAAGGTCGTGAACGTGCCTCAGACTTTCATGGTAGGTGATACGACCTGGACTCCGAAGAGTACGGACAAGGATGAGTGGATCGGACAGACCGTGACCTTGAAATGGGGACTCACCAAGAGTTCGAACAACATATCGGCATATCTTATGAAGCAGTATGGTCCGGAGGCGATGGTCGAAATGATGAGGAAGATGGGCGTGGGATGCTATCTGGATGCCGTCAATCCTCTTTGCGTGGGTTCTGCGGACATTTCGGTCTATGAGATGGTGTCTGCATACAACACCTTCCCTTCAAAGGGTGTGTATGTGGAACCGATATTCGTGACCAGGATAGAGGACAGCATGGGCAATGTGCTCGGCGAGTTCAACAACAAGAAGAAGGAAGCTATCAGCGATTATACGGCCTATCTCATGGCGAATCTGATGCAGGGAGTGGTCAACAGCGGAACCGGCGTGCGACTGAGGACAAAGTATGGTCTGAAGGGCGAAATCGCCGGCAAGACCGGTACCACCAACGACCAGTCGGACGGATGGTTCATAGGTTATACGCCTTCGCTCACAGCCGGTGTCTGGGTGGGTGCCGAGGACCGTCAGGTCCATTTCGAGTCCCTGTCTCTCGGAGGAGGTTCGAACATGGCCCTTCCTATCTGGGGTATCTTCATGCAGAAGGTCCTGCAGGACGGCACTCTTGGAGTATATGAGACGGACCGTTTTGTGAAGCCGATGGGCATCGAGCTGAACCTGAACTGTGACGGAAGCGATTCTGACGCTGTCGTTTCTTCAGAAGATGAAGAGGAGGATTTTTTTGAATGATATGATCAAGTCAATAGCAGTTATATATGGCAGCGATTCTTCAGAATGGGAAGTGTCGGTGCGAAGCGGTGAGTTCACCGCATCACAGATAGATGGCGGAAAGTATGACGTGTATGAGATCTTTGCCCGTTTCGGCAGATGGTCTCTGGCAGCATACCGCAGGCGTGGGGAAGAGCGTGTTGCGATTCCCGAGGACGAGCGTCCGATGGTCGACAAGTCGGATTTCTCTGTGGTTCTTGGAGGTGAAAAGGTGAAGTTTGATTATGCCTATATCATGCAGCACGGAACTCCGGGCGAGAACGGTCTCATGCAGGGTTATCTTGAGATGATAGGCGTGCCTCACAGCGGATGCGACGCCTTTGTTGCGGCCATCACCTTTGACAAGTTCTCGTGCAAGAGCTATCTGAAGGATGTGGATTTCGTGAAGTGTGCCGATGATATCTTTGTGAGGAAGGGTGAAGTTGCCGAGGGATTGGCGCAGAAGGCTGTGGAGCGTCTGGGTCTTCCGATGTTCGTGAAGCCTACCGACGGCGGAAGCAGTTTCGGTGTTACGAAGGTAAAGAAGGTCGAGGATTTCGATCCTGCCGTGGAAGCTGCGTTCGCCGAGGGCAAGACTGTGATGGCTGAAGGAGCCATTGTCGGCCGTGAGCTTACATGTGCCGTATATTTCAACGGTCAGGATAATGTTGCTCTGCCGGTGATAGAGATCATTACCGAGAATGAGTTCTTCGATTATGAGGCGAAGTATAACGGCCATAGCCGTGAGGTCTGTCCTGCTCAGATTCCTGATGCTCTCCGTGATGAGATCCAGGCTGTTTCGAAGAAGATATATTCTCATCTGGGATGTGCCGGTCTTGTGCGTGTCGATTATATCGCGGCTGAGGATGGGTTGTATTTCCTTGAGGTAAATACGATTCCGGGCATGACGTCTGCGTCGCTGGTGCCGCAGATGGTCTGCGCCGCCGGTCTTTCCATGACTGATTTTCTCACTACCATCATAGAGAATTCGTAGTAAATTTTGTTGTTCCCGAGAATTCCGGAGACCCCCGCCTGCGCTTCTCTCCGGCACCCCCTAGCCGGGGGTGGCATGTCTCCTCCATTCATCGGCAACAACAAAATTCTGTATAAACCTTTTGCTGGATTTAATAACAATAGCGATGTTACTGAAGCAGCTGATTAATACCGGAATTGAGACCATTTCACAGTTGTATCCTGAAAGGGAGGCGCGGGAGATGGTCTTTGTGCTTCTGGAGCATCAGATAGGTACGAAGAGACATACGCATATCGTTGAACCTGGGTATGAAGTGTCGGATGATGGTGCTTCTGCTGCCATTACGGCTTTCGGCCGGATGGCTTCCGGGGAGCCTCTTCAGTATGTTACAGGCGTTGCCGATTTCTACGGACGTCAGTTCCGGGTTTCTCCCGATGTCCTCATCCCTCGTCCCGAAACCGAGATTCTTTGCAGAGAAGCATTGTCATATGGAACGAATCGCCAAATGCTCCAATGGCCCCCTCCCACTTCGTGGGCCCCTCCAGTTCCTGCTGCCGCAGGCTGTTCGCTGCAAAAGCCCACTGGGCTGTTTGCTGATTGTTCTCGAGGGTGGAAAGATACCGCTGATACATTCAAAATTCTGGATCTCTGTACTGGGAGCGGATGTATTGCGTGGACATTGGCGCTGGAGATGCCTGGAAGTGAGGTTACTGCAGTGGATATATCTGACGGAGCGCTGGCTGTGGCGTCTGCGCAGGATTTTTCTGAGGAGATTGACCGTACTGGTGCTGTTTCTCCTGTGTTTGTGAAGGCTGATGTTCTGGCCGGCCCGTCGGTTTCCGGACTTTCCGGCAGGTACGACATCCTGGTCAGCAATCCTCCTTATGTGATGGATAAGGAGAAGGCGCTGATGCGTCCCAATGTTCTTGACCATGAACCACATCTCGCTCTGTTTGTTTCTGATGAGGACCCTCTTGTATTCTATCGCGCCATCGCAGGCTGGGCGCTCGCCGTCCTGAAACCGTCCGGCTATGGCATCGTCGAGATCAATGAGGCCCTCGGCCTCCAGACGGCCGACCTTTTCCGCGCTGCCGGACTTCGTGATGTAAAGGTCATCAAAGACCTGTCGGACCGCGACCGTTTCATTTCTTTCCGCCGCTGATCATGCGGTTTTCACTTGACTTGTGGAGAAAAATGTGAAAAATTTGTTTGATTTTTTATAAAAATTGAACAAATTTTTGAGGTGAAATCGTGCTTTGAACCACTTCAGAGCACGATTTTTAAAAATATCCGCATACATTTTCGGTATACGGATATTACTCCTGACCTTTGCAGTGTAAAAATTTTATGAGTATGAAAAAGTCAGGATTCATGTGCATGCTTCTGCCGGTTTTGATGCTGGCGTCGTGCGAAATCACCATTAATGAAGAGCAGATCTTTCCATCAGATGATGAGGCGCTGTCCGTGCGCCTTGACGAGGTTGCGGAGATACTGGCGATGGTCCCTCTGCATGTTTCGCAGATGGAGGAGGTCCATGACGCGGTCACATCGTCATCGTCAAACGGATATGATGAGGAATATACGATGACTAACCTTTTCCGGGCTCCTGGCACGGGTGTGGGAGACCGGGAGTTCCGTTCAGGGAAGACTTACGAGAAGCCGTTGTGGAAGCTGATTGAAGAGCAGGTGAGGTCGATGTCCGCAACAAAGTCCCTTTCTATGGATCCAGACAGTTTTCTGGAGATGCTTACAGATTCGGATGTTCAGATATACTGGCCTTTTTCGGATGAATGGGATGGTGAAGAGATGCCGGTCATCACATTTGATCCGGAGGATGGTGCATCGGCGAATATTGGTTACAGGTTGATTATTGAAGATGATGGTTCCCGCCATGTAGAGGAAGTGGTGGTGGATGAGGAGATGGCAAAGGAGGCTCCGGTATGGGTTGTCAACAGGAATGACGACGCCGGGTATACTTCCTTGGAGATGTTGAGAAGGGAAGATCCGGATTGGGGCGAGGGAGGCGGTTCCATCATTGTCAATCCGCAGCAGAAGTCTGCTGAAACAAGGTCCGGCAATACGGAATCCGGCTTGAAGACCCTGATCCTCAAGGATTTCACGATGCATAGGAATTATGATTCGTGGTTCGCAGGTGCTTCAGAGTTCTTCGTGAAGATAGGATATCTGGAAGACTTCACAGCCACGACTGAAGCAGAGCTCAGACTCTACAGCCCTGTGGTCACGGATTTCATGATAGTTGTGAAGCGGAAGGATGTCGGGGTGCCGCAGAACTTCAATGCTATACTCATGTCCGACTGGTCGGAAAAGGCCGATGCATGCGCCTTGATGATAACCGAAGACGACGGCGGAACTCAGACCGAATGGACAAGCAAGGCCAAGGTCTATGTGGCAGGGAAGAGTTATGGGGTCGAGATAACGCTCCCTCTGAATGTGCGTGACGATGTGGTTTGGAGAGGGAAGCTGGCCTATGACTGGTTTGACAGATGCAACGGTGAATCCTGGCCTTTCGGAGATGTGGACCTGACCTTCGAGATTGTGGAGAACTAGGTTTCGCTCAAGGTCATCTCGCAGTTGCGGCAGTCGAAGTTCAGGACGAACCTCTGGCCGTTGTTGAGCAGGTACAGAGGTCCTGAATTCCTGCATCCGTGATGCTTCGGACACATCCCGAGCTCATATCTGACGCAGTATTTCGTCCTCATGAGTTCGGCTCCGCCTATATGGCTTGATTCATATGCGGGTTCCGCATCTTCTGCCCCGCATGAGAGATAAACGGTTTCAGATAACCGGTTTGATATGTTGTTTTTGTAGCTGGTCTTCTTCTGAGGGAATGTGCAACCACCTTTGTCAGCATTCTCAATCACCCTCAGGAGGAGACCTTTTCTTCCGCATGGCATGGACTCAAGCCTTTCGGCAAGGTCGCGCCTGATGGAATTGAGGAAAGATGCGCTCATGAAAGGGATGGCGTCCGGATCTGTAATTTTCTCGACCTCGAATGAATAAATTCCAGTATTCTTCCCGATCTGTCCACGGATCATTTCGAGCATCCTTTCGCGGTTGTTGGCATCTTGATTTCCAGCTTCATATGCGCATGAAACTTCGCGTCCGTCCTCGCTTCTGGCCGACACGCGGACTGTCCATACGCCGCCGTCGTGACTGAAATCAATGTCTGTGGCGACAGAGAGCATCCTCACGCATGAATTCCTTTCAAGCTCCTTTTCGAAAGCTGCGCTGATGTTCCGGTATACGGATGCGCCGACGAAGACTTCAGGCACGCTCTTGCATCTGATGGTGTTGCCTTCGCATACATCTCCCCTGAATCCGCATACATCTCCTTTCTTCGAGACGAATGAGAATCCGTCTCCATTGTTCAGGACGATACCCCTGCGGGAGAATCGGATTGTCAGGGTCGACTTGTCCCGGTTGAGGGATGTGATGGTTCCGATCTCCTCTCCCATGGACTTGGCTGCGTCCATGGCAGCCCATTTCCCTCTCTTCCCGTCCAGGAAGAGCTCGGTATATCCTCTGTTGAATGTCTTTGCCGTGTCCGGTACAAAACCTCCTGTGACCCTACCGTATGAGCCTCTTTCGTACTGCTCAGGATGCTTTCCGACCAGCTCGTCCAGTGCCATGGAATAGTCCCTGACGACATTCCTGACATAGGATATGTTCTTGAGCCTGCCTTCTATCTTGAATGAGGTTATGCCGGCCTCTGCAAGCCCTCCGATGCGGTTCTTGAGGTTGTAATCCTTCAGGGACAGAAGTGCCTTGTCCCTGACCAGGACCTTCCCTGAAGCATCGGTCAGGTCATACCTTGAGCGGCAGGCCTGGATGCAGGCGCCCCTGTTCGCGCTTCGCCCGGTAATCTTTTCCGACAGATAGCATTGTCCGCTGTAGCATACGCAGAGGGCTCCGTGCACGAAGAATTCAAGTTCGCATGTGACCGCATTGCGGATGTCGCGGATCTGTTCAAGCGAGAGCTCTCTTTCAAGAATGAGGCGCGAAAAGCCCAGACTTTCCAGAAATGCCGCCTGCTCGGGCGTCCTGATGGCGCATTGGGTCGATGCATGAAGAGGGATCCGGATATCTTCCTTAAGATTTCCGATGCCGTTCCGTGCCATCTCGATGACGGCCAGATCCTGGACGATCAGGGCATCCGCTCCGGCTTCCTGCACATCCAGCATCTGCCTGTATGCGGCTTCCAGCTCTTCGTCATATAGTATTGTGTTGAGCGCGACGAAGATACGCGCTCCGAATCTGTGTGCATATCCGCACAGCTGCCTGATGTCTCCGATGGAGTTTCCGGCAGCCTGACGGGCTCCGAACTGCGGGCCGGCTATATACACAGCATCGGCACCGCAGTCTATTGCTGCGATGCCGACCTGTATATCTCTTGCCGGAGCAAGCAGTTCAAGCTGTCTCATCTATGATTAGAGGGTCTTGAGCTGCTCCTGAGCTGAAGGACCGTACTGTGGGTCAGTTGAAACCATCTGATAGTACTCCTTAGCCTTTGCCTTGTCTCCGCTCTGCTGGTAGAGGGCTGCGATAGTGAACTTCACGCCTGCAGCATCCTTAGCGTTAGGGCTGAGCTCAAGATACTTCTCGTAGTTTGCGATGCAGTCTGCGTTCTTGCCGAGCTGCTGTGAAGCACCTGCTGCGAAGCGGTATGCATTTGCATTCTCAAGATACTGGTTTGACTTAGCCGCGTAGTCGAGCACTTCCTGATATTTCTTTGCCTTGTTAGCTGCCTGAGCGAGCTTTACGAACATGTTTGAAAGCTGCTTGTTTGCGTTCTTCTCCTGTCCGTTTGCTGCAGCCTGTACATATGCAGCTTCAGCATCAGCCACCTTGTTCTGTGAAGCAAGAGCCTGGCCGAGACGGAAGTAAGCCATTCCGTTTGTAGCGTCGAGCTCGATAGCCTGCTTGTAAGCAGCCTCTGCCTCAGGGAAGTTCTTTGCCTGGAGGAAACCGTTACCCTTTGAAAGGTATACCTGCGGCATGAGCGCGTTTGCGTCGTCAGCAACCTCAGGAACCTCGTATTTTCCAGCAGCCTCGATAGCCTTGCCCAGCTGCTCTACAGCTGCGTCGAAGTTGTCGGCCTTGATCTGCTCCTTTGCTGAAGAAAGGTAGATTGCAGGGATGATGCTGCGGCAGTTTGCTGCAACTTCAGCACCCTCTTCTCCGAGAGCCTCTGCCATTTCAAGTGCGGTCTGGAAGTATGTGATGGCAGCCTCGTTGTTGCCCATCTGGAGTTCCATTGCGCCGTTGTTGTAATTTTCGGTTGCCTGATTGATGTCCTGTGCGAACACCATTCCTGCCGACAGAGCGGCAGCAGTAAACAAAAGGAAAATCTTCTTCATAATAACAGTATGTTTTTGATAAATTAATTGCTTTAAAGTCACAAAGATGCAAAAGTAGGAAAAAAAAGTCGTAATTTTGCAAAAGACAAGTTTTTTATGGTTAAATCGCGCAGTATACAATTGGTTTTGTTTGTGGTAGGATTGTTTTCTTCAATAATCATGCCTGCCCAGAACCTTCCTGTCATGGCTCCCGACAAAGCAGTCAAGACAGGCACTCTGCCAAACGGCACGAGCTATTATATAGTTTCCAATCAGGCCATTAAAGGAATGGCCGATTTTGCTCTGGTGCAGAAGACCGGAACGGATAATCTTGATGATACATCTTCCTTCAAGGCGGTTTCCATCGCAAGGGAAGCCCTGTCTGTCCTGCCTCGCAGCGGCGGACGTTCCGTACAGGACTTCTTCATGTCCCATGGAGTGAATCCCGGCAGGGACGGCTTCGTGAAAGTGGCAGGCGATGCTACGGAATACCGCTTCAGCAACGTGCTGATTTCCAAACCGGAAGTCCTTGACTCTGCATTGCTTGTGCTTCTGGACATGGTGGACAGGGTAAGCGATGCTGAGGATCCTTTCCTGAAGAAATGGTATGCTCCGTCCGATCAGGTCATTATTGTTGTGGGCGATGTGGATGCTTCGTCGGTAGCGGACAAGATGAAGATGATTTCATACATGACTCCGTCTTCAGCATCGTCTCCTAGAAAGGGGTATGTCTGGGAAGGAAGGGATACTGCTGTGTATGCAGCCGTCCCTGCCGTCCATGATTCGCTTGCTTCTTTTACCATGGTGTGGAATTCGGCGCGTACACCTAGGGAATACATGAATACCGTCCAGCCAGTGATCTACGAAATGTTCCTGGCAGAACTGGGTATGCTGTCGGAAGAATATATAAAGGACGGTCTTCGCGGACATGATATACCATATGCAGAAGTCAGGAGCGGATTCAGGACCAGCATTCAGTCTTCTGATGACGAGGTGTTCTCCATAAGCGTTTCAGTTGCCCCGAAGGATTTTCAGGAGGCGCTCAAAACAGTCGCGGCGGCAGTCGGCCGCATTGACGCCGGCAGGACCGACGTGCGCGATCTCATGAGGATGAAGAGGATATGCATGGATCAGGGAAAGGAGCAGATACTTCAGCCTTATATGAGCAATTCGGAACATGTGGACAGATGCGTGTCAGCTTTCCTCTATAACGGAAGCCTTGCTTCGCTGAAGACGAAGGTGGACTTCCTCGCAGGTCGCGCTCTTGCGGACACAACGGAACTCCGCCTCTTCAACAACATCTCCTCCGCTTTGCTTGATCCGGAAAAGAACCTGACGGTTTCGTATACATCTCCGGTGTCCGAGGATTCAGTCAGAGCTCTTCTGAACGACGGATGGAAGGCCGGGGCTGGATTTGCCGACAACAAGAAGCGCTTTACTGCAGACGACATACTTCCATATGTCTATGAGGGAGAAAAGATCAAGGTTGTCGAAAAGGCTGACCCTATGTCCAAGGGACTCGAATGGACATTCTCAAATGGATTCAAGGTCGTGTATCGCAGAATGCCGTCGGGAAAGAAGATGTATTACAATCTTGCTTACAACGCAGGATACAGTTCTGTCGAGAATCTGGCAAAGGATGAAGGAGGATATGTTTCGGACTACTTCCTGATGAGCCGCATATGCGGCATGCCGGGCGAGGATTTCAGGTCCGTGCTTGCATCGGAAGGAATGACCATGGAAATGTATGTAGGACTGAATGCCACCATGATAAGCGGCTGCGCTGACGACAATGACCTTGATTTCATGATGAACGCCCTGCTTTCTGCCGTCTACGACAGAAGGCCTGATAAGGATGCGGTCAGGTACTACGAATCATGCGAGCCTCTGCGCCATGCACGCAGGATGGATTCAGCCTCACAGATGGTCAGCAAGGTCAATGAGATCATGTGTCCGGACTACCAGTATGGATCGCACAAGGCGCTGGAGCATATTTCTCCGGATCTTTCCGAAAGAGCGGAGAAGTTCTTCTCGAATCTCGCGAAGCATCCTGACGACGGGGTTCTGATACTTGTCGGCGACGTCGAGCCTTCCGCTCTTAAGAAGAAGCTTCTTGCATATGTCGGACATTTCGAGTCTGACGGAATGACATTGCGCAAGCCTCTGGTACGTTACCAGCCTGCTTCCGGATGGTCTACATACACTGTTGAAGGCGACAGGAACAGCGTGGATATCGCGCTGTCCGTTCCGTTGACGCTGACTGCAGACAATTACATGGCGGCGGAAATCGTGTCCATGGTGTTGAAGAAGCATCTTGCAGATGCCATTGCGGAGACCGGAATGTATCTTGACCTGTCGCATGAGTGCAGGATCTACCCTAATGAAAGAGTGAATTTCCACATCTCGCTCAATGAGATTTCGGAGAACGGTTTCTCGTCTGAAACGACCCGGTCAGGATCGATAGAGGCTCTGGAGATCGTGCGTTCGGTTCTCTCAGGCAGCAGAGGCGTTGAAGTCTCTAAGGAAGAGGTCGAGGCGTTCAAGGGACAGATAAAGGCAGGCATCGAAATGGAGATGAAGGAACCGTTCTACTGGCTGAATGTGATATCGCGCAGGCGTCTTGCAGGAAAGGATTTCACGACCAGCTATGATGCCCGCATAAAGTCCGTCACTGCCGATAAGGTAAAGTCCATTATTGCCAAGCTTAATGAAGGAACAAGAGTAGAATATATTGTCAGCGAAAGATAAACATGTATCACGGAACCATAATAGAGATAGACGACTGTCTTGTGTCAGAGGAGATTCTGACCGAATATTTTGCATGTGACTATGAAAAATGCAAGGGCTGCTGCTGCGTCATAGGCGACAGCGGAGCTCCTATGGAGGAATGCGAAGCCGAGGCGATAGAGAAGAATTATCATATATTCTCTCCGATTATGTCGGAGGAGGGCCGTGCCGCTGTGGCAAAGAAAGGCTTCTATGAAATAGACATGGACGGGGACATGGTTACCCCTCTGGTCCCTGGAAGCGAAGAATGTGCATACACGCTTTTCGACGAGGACGGCAACTGCTTCTGCTCGATGGAAAGGTGCTGGTTCCAGGGCAAGGGCGATTTCCGCAAGCCGATTTCATGCTGGCTCTATCCTATCCGTATCACGACTCTCCGAAACGGAATGAGGGCCCTGAACCTCCACAGATGGCACATCTGCCAGGATGCATTCGCCAAAGGCAAAAAAGAAAAGGTCCGCGTGTTTGAATTCTTGCGCGAACCTATTGAGCGTTATTTCGGCGAGGATTTCTACTCGGCGCTTTCCGAGGCTGCCAAGATGCTTGACAGACCGGCCGAATAAAGGATTACATCCTTCCTCAATCCTTCCATATAGATTCCTTCCCCGGTCCTGCTCAAGGTGATGTGGTCTTCACACATCTTGACCAGTCTGCCGAGAGGATCTCTGCGTCTGAATGTCACGGAATCAGCTGTCTTTGACACGACCTTGAAAGGCTTTTTGCTGAAGTACGCCTCGGCCTTTTCCTTTACGGTGTCCCAGTCATCGTCGGTTTCCAGCTGCTTTCTCACGAAGCCGAACTTAGGATAGACTGCAGCGATCAATGCAAAGAACAGGGCGATCTTCCAGAGGGAACCGTATCCGTCCTCGAAGATGCTTTCGATGTTTCCTTCCACCGCTCCTATCAGGATGAGTGCAAGAATGATGAGGGTTGTCAGTATCGCGAAATAGAAGAAGTACTTTACTGATCTTACCAGATATTTCATGGCGTCATATTTGCAGGTTTGACATGGTGCTTCCCTCGTGGAAGCATACAAATATACGAAAAATCCGATATTTTGTTATCTTTGCAACCAAATCGCAATTTTTATGGAAAACAGCACTTTGAAAAAAATCATGTATGCGCTCATCGCTGTGGCCGTACTGCTTGCAGGAGCCCTCGCATACATATGGTATCAGAAGTCTTCTCTCGTAAAGGAACTTACAATAGATAAGGAAGAGCTGACAGCTCAGATGATAGAACTCCAGAACGACTATGCGTCATTGTCTTCCGACTATGACACCATCAATTCCCAGCTTGATTCATCAAGAGAGGAAGTTTCCCAGCTTATCGCGAGGATCCAGAAGACCGAGGCTACGAACAGAAGCAAGATGCGCCAGTACGAGAAGGAACTCGGTACCTTGAGAAGCATCATGAAGAGCTATATCGTTCAGATCGACTCTCTCAACACCCTCAATCAGAAGCTTAAGGCTGATGCCGCCGCTGCCCGTCGCGAGGCTGCGGAGAGCAGGAAGAGGGAGGAAGCTCTCAACAAGACAGTGGAGGACCTTTCCGGCCAGGTTGCAGCCGGATCTGTAATCAAGGCAAGAGGCATCAGGATGGAGGCATACAACGCTTCGGACAAGGTTACCGACCGCAGCAGCAGGGTGGTACGCCTTCTCACTTCCCTCAGCCTTGTGGAGAACGATCTCGCTCCTAGAGGTCCTGTAAGAGTGTATATCAGAGTGAAGGACCCTGAAGGAATCCTCCTTACCAACAGCACCCAGAGGACTTTCGAACTCAACGGCGAGCCTATGATCTGCTCAGCTTCACGTGAGGTGGACTACCAGGGCAAGGAGGTGGACCTCAGCATATATCTTAACGAGATTCCTGAATATACAAAGGGTATCTATACTGTTGAGGCATACACAGAGCAGACACTGCTCGGCTCTGCGGAACTCTTGCTCCGATAGCCGTGATATATGTCCACATACCTTTCTGCAGAAGTTTCTGCACATATTGTGACTTCTACTCGGAGGTTGCTGCGAAATGCCGCAGTTTCGGACGCTTCGCTGATGCTCTTGTAAAGGAGATAGAGCATCGTGCGGATGAAATCACAGATGATGTAAATACATTATACATAGGAGGCGGCACCCCATCGGTGCTGCCTCTTGATGTCTTCGAACGCATCCTTGATGCCTTGCGAAGATGCGGGCACGGAGGACCGTATGACGAATTCACTGTCGAGGTAAATCCTGAGGACATAGTGGAAAAAGGTCCGGGATATGTCGAAGGACTTCTCAATCTGGGCGTGAACCGTATAAGCATGGGAGTGCAGTCTTTCGATGACGGGATCCTGAAGTTCATGAACCGCAGGCATGACGCTGAAACGGCCAGGAAGGCCTATGCGATACTGGAGGGAGCAGGTGTGGAAAACATAAGCATTGACCTTATCTTCGGTCTTCCGCAGCTTTCTGATGTCCAGTGGCAGGACACTTTGGACAAGGCTTTGTCTATATCCGGCACGGGACGTCTTCCAAAGCACATATCCTCATACCAGCTTTCCGTCGAGCCGGGAAGCATGCTTGCAAGGCTTGTCGAGAAGGGCAGGTTCGAAGAGGCGTCGGAGGAACTGTGCGAGAGGCAGTATTCGATGCTCTGCGCAGCTTTGCGCGATGCCGGATACCGCCATTATGAGATTTCAAATTTCGCTCTGCCAGGCTACGAGGCCCGGCATAATTCCGCATACTGGAAGCATGTCCCGTATGTCGGTTTCGGCCCAGGTGCCCATAGTCTTGTTTCCCCCCAGTCGGTTTCACCGACAGCCCCCGAGGGGGCATACGGTCTTCGCTCCGTTGAATCACATTATTCCAGGACATGGAATGAAGCGGATCTGAACAGGTATCTGGAGGATCCGATGGGAGTAAGGGATGGAGAGGAACTGACCGGCGGACAGGTGGTCATGGAACGCATAATGCTGGCCCTGCGTACTTCGGAGGGCATCCCGGAAGAATTCCTTCGGATGCACTGCGCCCCGCATGAACTGGAGCACGCCCTGGCCTGCGGTAATCTGGTGCGGATCCCGGATTGTCATGGAGCAGCCGATGCACCCTGCCGTCTCCGTATTCCCGAAGACCGCTTCTTTGTCTCGGACAGCATAATCCCGAACCTGGTATAACCAAAGATAAATCATATCGACATGAGTAACATATACGCAGAAAGAATTGATGCCCTGAGAGGGCTGATGGAGAGAAACGGATGGGACGCTGTGGTCGTCAGCGGATCCGATCCTCACAGCAGTGAGTATCCTGCACCAAGGTGGCAGCAGGTGAAGTTCCTCAGCGGATTTACCGGCGAGGCGGGAGACCTTGTCGTGACCCGTGACCATGCCGGCCTATGGACGGATTCAAGATATTTCATCCAGGCGCTTTCGCAGCTCGAAGGCACAGGTGTGGAGCTTCATAAGACAAGAGTCCCGGGTGCTGTAGGCATACCTGAATGGCTTTCTGACAAGGCGAAGACTGTGGCTGTCGACGGCCTCTGCTGGAATGTTGCAGCAGTCAGGGAGATAGCCGATGCCTTGGGAGACGGCGGTCTGGTCGTAGATGTGCCGGACATGCTGGAAGAACTGTGGACTTCCCGTCCGCAGATACCGATGACCCCGATAACCACGCTGGATGTCGATACTTTCGGCGGAACATCCCGCGAAGAAAAGATATCATGGCTCCGGAAGTGGATGCTTCTCGAAGGCGTGGACCGTGTGCTCCTTTCTTCTCTGGACGAGATAGCATGGATGCTGAACGTCAGGGGAAGCGACATCGAGTATAACCCGCTGGTGATCTCATACCTTCTTGTGTCGCAGGACAGCGTGAGATGGTTTGTACGCAAGGCAGCTGCCGATGATCCCGATACGTTGGACAGCTTCAGCGAGCTTGAGATGGACGATGTAGCCGTCGACGATTATGACGCCGTATTCTTCGGACTGTCCGATTTCACCGACGAGCAGGCTCCGGTGACCATTTTTGTCGATCCGTCGACCTTGAACCACCATATCTATTCGTATATCCGGGATTCATATCCTGCCGACAGGATCGTGTGCGGAACATCGCCGGTGATTCTTCAGAAATCGGTGAAGACCCCGTCGGAGATCGAGAACCTGCGCCAGACCTACATCGACGACGGAGTGGCGATGGAATGCTTCCTCCATTGGCTCGAAGAAGAAGTCGCGACCGGCAGGGAAGTCGACGAATGGGAGGCGTCCGAGAAGCTTACGCAGTTCAGGTCGCAGATCCCCGGATACAGAGGCAACAGCTTCGAGAACATCTCGGCATACGGTCCCGGAGCAGCCCTGCCGCATTATTCGACGCCGAAGGAAGGTTCGGCTGTCATCCGTCCGTTCGGACTTTATCTCGTGGATTCCGGCGGCCAGTACCTGACGGGCACGACTGATATAACCAGGACAGTGCCGATGGGGGACTGCACGGATCTTGAAAGGGAAGACTATACGCTCGTCCTGAAGGGAATGATCGACCTGTCGATGGCGGTTTTTCCTCGCGGAACTGCAGGTTGCCAGATAGATTCCATCGCCAGAATGCCTCTATGGAAGAAGATGAGGAATTTCGGACATGGCACAGGTCACGGCATCGGATACTATCTCTGCGTCCATGAAGGACCGCAGTCGATAAGGTATCAGTACAATCCTCAGCCTCTCCTTCCGGGCATGGTGACATCCAACGAGCCCGGGCTGTACAGGGAGGGAATGCATGGCGTCAGGCATGAGAACATAGTCCTGTGCAAGGAGGCCGGAATGAGCGAATTCGGCGACTGGCTCGAGTTCGAGACATTGACATGCTGTCATTTCGATACATCTGCGGTCGTACCGGAACTCCTCGGACCGGACGCGCTGGACTGGCTGAACGAATACAACGACAGGGTGTACAGGACCTTGGCACCGCTTCTTCCTCCTCGCACGGCAGCATGGCTCCGCGAAAAGACCATGTCTATATAATAAGAATATGAAGAGAAACTTATTGCTTATCATAGGGGTTTTCATCGGGATCCTGGTGATCCTGCTCATGGGAAACGTCATAACCGTCGCTGAAAAGCTCGGCGAGATCTGTCATACAGTATATGTTGAATACGCTTTCTATGCGCTCATTCTTGTACTGCTTGTAGCTTTTGTGCTCATCCCGATCATAAAGGTCCATACGGCACCTGAGTTTCCTGCCCTGGGGCTTGTCGACGAGACGTCCGACATGAAGAAGCTGCGCTCTTTCGCTAAACGCCTGGTTTCCGGATGCGGATACATCGAGGATGCGGAAGTGCGTGCCCGTCATCAGAAGCAGATCCGTGAAGAGCTGGAGTCATGTTCTGAAGATATGGAGGGTTTGAAGGCGTTCATAGACAGAGAAGTGGCCCTTCGTTTTGACGGCAACAAGGAAATGGGAGTCCAGGGCATCAATTCCCGGATGAAGGAATGGTCCAAGTCCGTGTTCATGATCACGGCTGTATCGCAGAACAATCTGGTGGATTCGGCGGTTCTGCTGGTCATGAACTACAGGCAGGTCGAAGATCTGGTGCTTGCGACCGGATTCCGTCCGACAAGGGCCCAGATGTTCCGTATCTATGCGAACATCCTGACCACGACCCTCGTTTCATACTGTACATCCGAAGTCCTTTCCGACCTTGCCGGCGAGACGACTCTTGCCGGAGCCATGGCGAACCTGAAGATACCGGGAATTGTCTCAGAGTCTGCGATCCAGGGCGCTGTGAACGCCCTGCTGACTCTTCGCATAGGTTATGTGACCAGGACATTCCTGATGGAAGGACCGGATGCCCTCGCCGGGCGCCAGAGGCGCCGCGAGGTATCGCTCAAGGCCTTCAAGGAAGCCTTTACCGCGATCCCTGGCGTCATTGCAGGCACCGCCGCAACGATGGGCAAAGGCCTTATGAACCTCTTCAAAGGCAGGAAGTCCGAACCCGCTGCGGAACAATCTTAAGAAAAGTGTACAGCTTGTTTCTCTAAAGAAACCGCAAATAGCTTTTCATATAAATCTATGGTTTTTAATTACTTACATTAAATCGCCTGTGCCATCTGCCGCAGGCGATTTTGCTTAAGACGCTGCTGGTCAGCGCTTTGCGCGCAGCCCGCCTCAAGCTATTCCTTCTTCAAAGCCTCGGCAGGATCTGCATTGGCGCTGCTCCAGTATTGGAAACCTGCAACAGCAATTGTCAGCACCATAATCAGTGCAAATGTCAATATGAATATCCAGGCTGAGATGCCGGTGTGTTCCACAAAGCTCTCGAGCCATCTGCTGACTGTGTAATATGCCGCAGGAACTGCGATGGCATATGAGACAATACCGATGATCACATATCTCTTCAGGCCGTCAATTACAAGACCCGAGGTTTCTGCTCCA